>DATLEZ010000094.1:0-44728 GCA_035525055.1 Acidimicrobiia bacterium
ATCCTTAGAGGAGCTGGACGATGAGTTGGCAGAACTGATCTGCATGGCCTACCAGTGGGGTTTGGTCGGTGCGAAATAGAAGGGGAGTTCTGCGCGGTGCGTTTGCGGGATGCGTTGGAAATCGCACACTATGCATCAGGCCCGATCCCGTTCTGAACGCACCTCGTACCACGCACACGCACCACGCATAACCTGATCCTCATGACTTGGCCGTTCACACCTCCGATCGAAACCATGGAAGCAAAGGTCATGGAGGCCTGGCCGCCCGAGGGCAAGCTTGCCTACGCCTACGAACCAAAGTGGGACGGATTCCGATCTGTTTCGTGGTCCGGGTCCGAGCCCCGACTTGATTCCCGAAATCAGAAACCACTCCTGCGCTACTTCCCGGAACTGACGACCGCCCTGGCTCAGTTGCCGGAAGGCACCGTGGTCGATGGTGAAGTTGTGGTGGTGATCGACAATGTCACCGACTTCGACGCCCTCCAGCAACGGATCCACCCGGCTGCTTCCCGGATCAAGATGCTCTCAGCTCGAACCCCGTCCCAACTCGTCGCCTTCGATCTTCTGGCGCTTCGAGGAGAAGACCTTCGAATGAGGCCCTTTGCCGAAAGAAGGGAACGCTTGGTGGAACTGGCCTCGGGCCTCGGCGACTTCTGGAACCTGACTCCGTCTACAACCGAACAAGCCACTGCCAAGGCATGGTTCGATGAGTTCGAGTCGGCAGGTTGTGACGGGATCATCGCCAAGCAACTCGACCTTGCGTACGTCCATGGCAAGAGGGCGATGATCAAGATCAAACATCGACGAACTGCCGATTGCGTGGTCGGCGGATATCGAGAGCACAAGGATGGCGGGAAGATCGGGTCGCTCCTCCTGGGCCTCTACAACGGCAAGGGCGAGCTTCACTTCATAGGCCACTGCTCGGGGTTTGGCGATGCCGACCGTGGGGAGATCTTTCGACGTTTTCAGGAACTTCGCGCCGACACCTCGTTTGGACAGGAAGCCCGGGCACCTGGCGGTATCAGCCGCTGGACGGGAGACAAGGATCTCACCTGGACTCCGATCGATCCGGGGGTGGTTGTTGAGATCAGCTACGACCAGCTTGAAGAAGGTCGGTTTCGACATGCGACCCGCTTCCATCGCTGGCGTCCGGACAAGGATCCGGCCTCGTGCACCTGGGATCAACTCGAGCGGCCCGAGGGCGTCGGTTTCGCCGAGATTGTCTCCTGACGCGGATCTCGCGACCTGATCGGTGCGTGGGATGCACCGCTGAGCTGATAAAAACGACGTGATGAAGGTCTTACGGGAAACCTGGGATCACTTCGGAGCGATCAGGGGTGGCACGCTGGCTGCGGCCATTTCCTATCGGGCTCTCTTCGCGCTGGCTCCTCTGCTGGTGGTGGCGGTGGCAGTTGCCGGTGCCATCTTCGGTGAGGATGCGGCCAACGGAGAGCTGGCCGTCCAACTTCAACGTGCCCTGGGAACTGAGATTGCAGCGGCAGTCGAAGAGCTCGTGATAAGCGCCGGCGATTCCCAATCGGCGGGTTGGATCGGAGCCCTCGTCTTCATCTGGGCCGGCAGCGGCCTGTTCGTCGAGGTCCAGGGCGCACTGCGCGTGATCTATGACATCGCTCCCGAGAGATTGCAGGGGTTCTGGAGCGCGGTCCTTCGTCGCCTGGTAACCGTTGCTGCCGTCGTCGCCAGCGCTCTAATGCTGGCGGTAACGGTCGCGGGTGCTACCGCCGCCGCATGGCTGCGGGCCGAGTGGGCGCAGCGGGGGGTGGGTTGGCTGATTTCGGCGGCGGTGCTCATCGGTGGGTTGGCCTTTGCATTCCGGTACCTGACGATCGAGCGGCCGCCCTGGCGGTTCGTTCTCCTCGGAGCCCTGGCCACGTCGGTGGCAGTCCTCGTAGCTGGTTGGGGGGTGGGTGTGTTTATAGCCAGGGGCGGCGGAGGCGGAGCTTCGGGCGTAGCCGGAAGCCTCGTGGCGGTGCTGCTGGCGGTGTACGTGCTCGCGATCGTCGTCCTCTTCGGGGCAACTCTGACCCGGACCGCCGCTGCGGAAGCCGATCGGAACCTCTCTAGGCTTTGATCAATGGCAATCGACATCGCCGGCTTCGTCACAGACCTGAAGGACCATGCCATCGAGCATGGTTTTCATGTTCACGACGAGCGCCATTTCATGGAGACCTACTCGCTCCGCCAATCGTGGGAGGTCGACCTTCATCCGGAAGATGCGTGCGGCGGACCGCTCGACCTCCATCTCAGCCTCGACGTCGAGCCACGGGTGGTCCTCTCTCTCCAAGATCGACTCGATGCCATGGCCGATGACTGGGAAGAACCCGAGGATCTGTATCGGCTCGACCTCTATTTCAACTGGCAGTTGCCGAGCCTGGCCAACCCACCCGACCTGCTGGTGGTCGGAACCGACCTGGCCGGTGTCGGCGGCGTCGACCTCCCGATCAAAGTCGCAGCTGCTGAATCGATCGCCTCGATCACTGATGCCTCGGAGCGCACCGTGCAGGTGGTGGGCCAATGCCAGGTCTCTCTGGTCGACGTCCTGATGGGCCGCGAGCAGCTCTGCGAAGAACTGGACCGGGCCAAAGCAGTCTCCGAGTACCTGTTGGACCGGTTGACCGGCTGGATGGAGCCAGCCGGGTAGCACCCGTCGACTCACACCAACACGGGTGCTGTGCTCTCTCCGATCACCAGCTCCGGGGTGAACATGTGGAGGCCGGCTCCATAGCGCCCGTACATCTGATCCATCAGAAGCTCGACGACGGTTCCTGCCATCCGTCCCACTGGTTGGCGAAAGGTCGTCAACGGGGGATTGGTGTGGGCAGTGATCGGCGTCCCGTCGAAACCGACGACCGAGATGTCGACCGGGACGTCCTTGCCCCAGGCTCTGACGCCGGCGATGGCTCCCAGTGCCATCAAGTCGCCGCCGGTAACGACCGCGGTGGCCCCGGCCTCGAGCAACTTGGCGACTCCGGCGCGACCCCCTTCGATGGTGAAGAGCGTCTCGGAGATCAGACTCTCATCCGTGCGAATCGATCGTTCGCGCAATCCGGCCTGCCAACCACTGATGAAGAGATCGGCACTCCAATAGCGCCTCGGTCCGACCAAGCATCCGATCCGCCGATGCCCTAGGTCGACGAGGTGGCGTATGGCGGCGGCACCCGCCGCAACAAGGTCAACCGAAACGGCCGGGACCGGGCAGTCCTTGCCCATGCCGTTGACAAGTACCACCGGCAGACCCTTGTCTCGAAGGATCTCGTACGGCGTGAAGTCGAGGTTGATCTGGCTGTAGCGGCCGTTGATCACTACCACCCCGGCGGCGTCGGCATTGAGAAAGTGGTCGAGGTAGTCCTGTTCATTGACGGTCTCGGAAGTGGACGGGCACACCATCGCCATGAGCCCGTGCCGAACCATTCGAGCCTCGATGGCTTCGGCCAGGTGCGGGAAGATCGGGTTCTCGAGTTCGGGGGTGATGACGCCCACCACCCCGGTCCCTCCCCGCGCCGGCGACTCTTGATATCCGAGCTCGGCGGCCACGCTGAGTACCTGGCGTCTGGTCTCCGAAGAGACCCCTGGGCGCCCGTTCAGGACCCTGCTTACGGTGGCAAGCGAAACGCCGGTCCGGTCGGAAACTAGTTGAAGCCGTGGCCGCATTTGCGTAAGCGTAGCCAGTGATTTGCAACCTCTGTCACAATATTTGCGCAAACTTGTTGCAAAGAAATCCCGGGGGTGGTTAGATGGCTGAGAGGCGGAAGGGCATCGTGCCCCCGTCCCATTAGAAGGCGGAAGGGCACCGGCCCCCCGCCCATTAAGAGGAGGCATGGGCTTCCTCCCAAATCAGGAGGAATCAATCGTGAAGCGACATTCATTGTCGCTCCTCGCTGTCCTGGTTTTGGTGCTCGCCGCCTGCGGAGGCGGCGCGGACACCACGACCACAGCAGGGGCTACCACCACAACCGCCGCCGCGACGACTACTACCGCAGAAGCAACTACCACGACAGCTGGAGAAGTGATCGAACTTCTGGTCTGGGCCGACGAGGATCGCACGTCGGTTGTTCAGGAAGTCGCCGCCGCCTTCACCGAGGCAACCGGCGTCGTTGTAACGGTCGAGACCAAGGAATTCGGAGACATCCGCGACCAGATGGGAACTGCCGGGCCTGCCGGCGAAGGCGCCGACGTTTTTGTTGGTGCCCATGACTGGACCGGCCAGCTTGTGGCCGATGGGGTTGCCGAGCCGATCGATCTCGGTAGCGCCGCTGGTGACTTCGAGCAGGTCGCTCTTGACGCTTTCAGCTTCGGCGGGTCCCTGTACGCAGTCCCCTACGCGACCGAAGCCATTGCCTTCTACTACAACACCGACCTAGTGCCTGAGCCCCCCGCCACCTTCGAAGAGATCGCAGATATCTGCGGCGCGCTCGAGGGCGTGGAAAACTGCGTGGGCGTCCCCGGCGGCGGCGACGGCCCCGACGCCTATCACAACTACCCGTTCGTGTCGGCCCTGGGCGGATACATCTTCGCCTACGACTCTGCGACCGGCTACGACCCGACTGATGTCGGTCTTGACAGCGAGGGTGCCATCGCCGGCATCACGTTTCTTCAGGAGCAGGTAGACGCCGGTGTCATAGGCGCAGTCAATGGCGACACAGCCAAGGCCCTCTTCCTGGAAGGTACCGAGCCGTTCTTCCTGAGCGGTCCGTGGCAGCTGACCGACTTCTCGGCCCAGGACACTGTCAACTGGAGCGTTGCCAAGATTCCAACCATCGGTGGAAACTCGCCGGCTCCATTTGTGGGTGCGCAGGGCTTCTTCCTGTCGGCGTTCTCGGAGAACAAGGTAGTGGCCCAGTCCTTCCTCTTGGACTACATCGCAACCCAGGAAGCTCAGCAGGCCCTGTACGACGCCGATCCCCGGAACCCCGCCTTCACGGCGGTGCTCGACGGCCTGGCCGACGACCCGATCGCAGCGACGTTCGCTGCGTCGGCGGCCGACGGCAATCCCATGCCCAACATCGCCGAGATGGGTGCGGTGTGGGGACCGCTCGGCGAGCAGCTCCAGCTGGTTCGCAACGGTGAGCTCGATGCTGCCGAAGCCATGACCTCGGCTGCCACCGCGGTGCGCGAGGCCGTCGCCGGCTGATTCCGATACTCTCGCACGATGACTACCGGAGAAGGCAGGGAATCCAGATCCCTGCCTTCTCCGCGTTCTCTGTCAGGGGGAGTGATCCGGTTTGTTGCGGTGGCTGTGATTGACGCCCTACTAGCCCTGGCCGTCCCTGCCCTGGTCGCGGTCGAATCGTGGACCCTTCTGATTCTTCTGGGAGTGGTAGCGGTGATGGTCAACTGGGCCTACCTGTCTCCCCGGGCCCGAGCGCTTCGCTGGCTTACACCCGGCCTCGTGTTCATGCTCCTGTTCCTGGTCTGGCCGCTGGTCTACACCGCCTACATATCCCTCACCAACTACCAGACCGGCAACATCCTCTCCAAGCAGCAGGTGATCGACCAGTTCGAGCGCCAGGTGCTCCAGAGTTCCGAAGCCGGGGTAAGCCTCACGCTCGAGGTTTATCGGGACGACTCCGGCCAACTCGCTTTTCTGGTCACCGACCCTGACGGAGTCTCATATTTCGGGGTGCCGCGACAACAATCTGATGAGCCCTCGGCCGAGCCCCTTTCGGATCCGGCCACGCTCGGCGGCACCGACGCAGATGGGGACGGCGTCTTCGACCAGATAGGTGATTTCGCTTTCGTTCCTCCTCTCGGCCGTTTCCAACTGGCCAACCAACTCGAGAGCCTGGTTCTCGACATTCCCGGGCGCGGGGTTGCTCAGGTCCAGACCACTTCATCCGCCCGGCTGGTGGTTGGGGGTAAGCGCTACACCTATGACCCCGAGACCGACACCCTCTTCGACGCTCTAAGGAACACTACCTGCGTGGCCGAGGAAGGGAACTTCGTATGTGATGGAACCAAGATCGATCCCGGCTGGCGCACAAGTGTCGGGTTTCGCAATTACCTCGAGATCTTCAGTGATCGCCAGTTGCGGTCACCTTTTCTCAAGGTCTTCGTGTGGAACTTCTTGTTCGCTGCCCTTTCCGTGTTGTTCACTTTTGCTGCCGGTCTGATCCTCGCCAACGCTCTTCAGGATGACCGTCTCCGGGGTCGGGCCTTCTATAGGTCGTTGTTCATCATCCCCTACGCCATTCCAGCCTTCATCTCGATCATCATCTGGAGGGGTCTACTCAACGACCAGATCGGCCCGGTCAACCAGATGCTCGACTCAATCGGGATCGGCAGCATCCCCTGGCTCCTCCACCCCACCTGGGCCAAGGTGTCGATGCTCCTGGTCAATACTTGGCTGGGCTTCCCCTATATGTTTCTGATCTGCTCCGGGGCACTGCAGGCTGTCCCCGGGGAACTGAAGGAGGCTGCCCGGGTCGATGGGGCCGGACCAGGAAGGGTGTTCAGGACGATCACTCTTCCGCTTCTGCTGGTGTCAACTGCTCCGCTGCTGATCGGGTCCTTCGGTTTCAATTTCAACAACTTCGTTCTCCCGTTCTTGCTGACCAACGGTGGACCACCAGTACCTGGGGCTACCGTGCCTGTGGGAGAAACCGACATTCTGATCACGTTCACCTTCGACCTGGCTATCAGCTCTGGGCGAGGAAACAGGTTTGCCCTCGGAGCGGCGATCGTCGTGATGATCTTCCTCATCGTGGCTGTGATCGCAGCCTTCAGTTTCCGTTTCACCAGGCGCTTGGAGGAGGTCTACGGCAATGTCTGAGACGCCCCCGGCGACCAAGCCGAATCGCCTTTCCCCTGGGCGGTGGATGCGAGAGTTGGGATGGCGCCACGTGGTTGCATGGATCGGAATTCTCTTTGCTATGTACCCGGTGGCTTGGATCGTCTCGTCCTCTTTCAACCGCGTGCAGTCGCTGGTGGCGGCCCGCCTGATCCCACGACAGGTCACGACCGACAACTTCACTTCGCTGTTCGATAGTGAGACCACTCCGTTCGCAGACTGGATCGTCAACTCGTACAAGGTCGCCCTGGCGGCCGCCGTGCTCAACGTGTTGCTGGCGGCCCTCGCCTCTTTTGCCTTCAGTCGGATGAAGTTCCGGGGTCGGCGGGCCGGTCTTCTGGCTCTGCTCCTGATCCAGGTCTTCCCCCAGTTCCTTGGATTCATCGCGCTGTTCCTCCTGGCCCAGCAGGTCGGGGACGTATTTTCCGCAGCGGGACTTGGCACCCATCTATTCCTGATCATGGTTTATCTCGGTGGAGCGATCGGGTTCAACGTATTCCTCATCAAGGGCTTCATGGACACGATCCCTGTCAGCCTCGACGAGTCGGCCAAGGTCGACGGTGCTGGCCCCTTCCAGATCTTCTGGCGGATTGTGTTCCCGCTCTCCCGTCCGGTGCTGGCCGTGATATTCATCATCACGTTTACCAACTTGTTCGCCGAGTACATCCTGGCGGCGACCCTCCTCACATCTACTAAGAACTTCACATTGGCCGTCGGGTTGCAGCTATTCGTGTCTTCTGAGTATTCAGCCAAATGGGGGAACATCGCCGCCGCTGCTTTGATCGGGGCGGCTCCGATCGTTCTTACCTTCCTCGTCGCCCAGAAGCAGATCATCGGAGGCTTGACTCAAGGCGCCGTCAAAGGCTGATGGCATCCAAGGCCGGCAAAGTCCGGAAGTTCGACGGTGATCTCGGGGTTTACGGCCTTCCCGGGGATGTCTCTCCGTGGGATATCCGCTTCGATCCCGACGACCGGGCATTTCTTGACCGCGAACCCGACGGGCGCTATCGGGTGAGAGTGTGGTCCGAACCCGGGCTGACGAACGGCTTGATCGTCGTCAAGCGAAGCGAGGAGTTTCTCGGCTTCGACCTGGCGATAGTCGCGACCACCGGACGATTTGTGTTCTGGGAAGCGATCGCACCCCTGCAGCCGGGGGACGAAATCAGCCTGGCTTTCCGCAACCCTGCCGGACGAGCTGTCTACCTGGTGCCGGGTGGAATCTCCAACGCAGTCGAGCGTCTCGACCGTTGGTCAATTCCGGACCTCACACCGATGGATGTCCCTGCTTGGTCGCAAGGCGCCGTGGTCTATCAGATCTTCCCGGACCGATTTGCCAACGGTGACCCCTCCAACGATCCGCCCGACACCGACGAGTGGGGCTCGGTACCCCACTCCCGTCGCTTCCAGGGGGGTGATTTGGTCGGCATCACTCAGCACCTCGATTATTTGAGGGGCCTCGGCATCGACATGATCTACCTCAACCCGATCTTCACGTCGCCTTCCAATCATCGATACGACGCCGTCGACTATCGCCAGGTCGATCCTTCCCTGGGCGGCAACGAGGCGATGATCGAACTCGTGAAGCGAGCTCACGATCTCGGGATCAAGGTCATCGTCGATGCTTCCTTCAATCACTGTCATCCTCTCTTCTTCGCTTTTCAGGACCTGGTCAACGCCGGGCCGGAGTCCGCCTATCGAGAATGGTTCGTGATTCACGACTGGCCAGTGCGGATCAAGGCCCGCAAGCCGATCAAGGGTTGGCAGCGGGAATGGCTTCCGGTGTGGGCCGAGCAAAGCGGATTGGCGGTCGAGTACGTGATCGACCACGGGTTGGCGGTGGAGCCGACCTACGAGTCGTGGTACGGGGTTGCCTCGATGCCGCGAATCAATCTGGCCAATCCCGACGCGCGTCGCTACATGCTCGAAGTAGCAGCCGACTGGCCCCGCCTGGCCGGCATCGATGGTTGGCGAATGGACGTCGCCCGATACGTCGATCCTGACTTCTGGATTGACTTCCGCAAGGCCGTCAAGGAGGCCAACCCGGAGTCTTACTTGATCGGTGAGTTCATGGGCAATGCAGGTGATTGGCTCCAGGGAGACAGCTTCGACGCCACGATGAACTACACCTTCCGCGATATTTGCCTCCGCTACCTGGCCCGACATGAGATCGACGCCAGCGAGGCAGCCGACGATCTGGCGAGACTCTGGGCCCAGTACAGCTGGCCGGTCACGCTGGCCAACCAGAACCTGATCGGCAGCCATGACACCGCCCGCTTTCTAACTGTGGCAGGCGGGGAAATGTGGAGGCTGCGATTGGCGACGGTGCTGTCGCTGACCTACCCCGGCGCGCCGGGGATCTATTACGGCGACGAGATCGGTCTCGAGGGCGACAACGACCCTGGATCGCGGAACCCGTTTCCGTGGGAGCCCGATCCGACGTCGCACGACCTGCATCGGACGATCACCGAACTGACCGCCTTGCGGCGGAAACACCCGGCACTGGTCAAAGGCGAGTGGCGGCCCCTGCTGGCCAAGCGAGGCTTGCTGGCCTTCGAGCGCCGGCTCGGTCGCCAGCGGATGGTGGTGGCCATCAACCGCGGCAAGCACCGCCGCATCGAACTGCCGAGCGCGGGCAAAGTCCTGTGGGGCGACGGAGTAATGGAGAAGAGAAAGCTGACTGTTGGCGCCCGCGAGGCGGCCATCGTGAGATTGGGCCGATGACGTCTAAGAGCCCCAAGCCTCAAGCCTCAAGCCTTAAGCCAGATCGAATTTTGAGGCTTGGGACTTGAGGCTTCGCTCCGCACCTATCGCAGTCGCGCTCCTGTCACTCGCTGCCCTGACCCTCTCCTGCACGCGAACCACGGTCCCGACCACGACCGTGGTTGATCCGTCCGCCACCACTGCCACAACCGGGGCTCCGCGCCCCGATCCTCACTTCTATCTGAATCTCATCTGGCACCAGCACCAGCCCCGGTATCCGCTCCTGGAAGACGGCACGGTCTCTCGTCCCTGGGTGCGGGTCCACGCCACCAAGGACTACTACGACATGGCGGCCCTGGTGTCCGAGTATCCCAACGTCAAGGTCACGTTTAACCTGACCCCGATCCTCCTCTTGCAGTTGGAGGAGCTGGCCAGCGGAACCAAGGACATCTACTGGATGCTGACGGAGGTTCCGGCCGAAGACCTGACCGAGGAGCAGATCGAGTTCGTCAAGTCCCGGTTCTTCGACGTCAACCCGTTAGTCATCGAGCAGTTCCCGAGATTCCAGGAACTTGCCGCGGCTCGTGATACAGACTTCAGCATCGACGACCTGCGCGATCTACAGGTCCTGTTCAACTTGGCCTGGACCGACCCCGGCTTCCTCGCCCAGGAACCTCTTGCCTCCCTTGTCATCAAAGGGGAGGGCTTCACCGAGGAGGACAAAGCCGTGGTCATGGCAGAGCATCTGCGGATCGTCTCCGAGGTGATCACTCTCCACGCGAGGTTGTGGGAAGAGGGACGCATTGAAGTCATCACCACTCCGTTGGCTCATCCCATCCTCCCGCTGATCTCCGATACATCGCTGGCCACCGTCGGGGATCCCGCGGCGCTGATGCCGGTCAATCGATTTCAGGAGATCCCCGATGCCGACCAGCAGGTGATCCGTGGACTCGACGAAGCCGAACGCCTCCTCGGACGGCGACCGGTCGGTATGTGGCCGGGGGAGGGATCGGTCTCGCAACTAGTGATGTCGCTCTTCTCCAAGAACGGGGTGCAATGGGTGGCGTCCGGCGAGGAAGTTCTCGCCCAGACTCTCGACATCGGTTCCTTTACCCGCGACGAGTCGGACCTGGTCGAGCAGGGCGACTTGCTCTACCGCCCCTGGTCGGCCCAGCTGAATCGCAACGATCCGGTTCCGATGTTCTTCCGCGACGGCCTCCTCTCCGACCTGATCGGCTTCGAGTACTCGGGCACGGAGGCCAACGCTGCTGCCGATGACTTCATGGGACGGCTGCGCGCCATTCGCGACTCGCTCGACGTCGAGTCAGCGTTCGACGCCGGTCAGCCCTACGTAGTGTCGGTGATCCTCGACGGCGAGAACGCCTGGGAGAACTATCCCGACGACGGGATCGACTTTCTCTCAGCGGTTTACCAGCGACTGAACGACTCCGACTGGATCTCCACCATCACTGGAACCGACTATCTCGACCGATTTGGCAAGCCCGAAGCGCTTCCTGGAGACGTCTGGCCGGGTGCCTGGTTCCAGCCCAACTTTGCCACCTGGATCGGTGAAGAAGAAGAGGCGACCGCCTGGGACTACCTCTATCAGGTCCGACAGGATCTGGCTGTCGAGGAGGACAACCCGGGCTACCACGAGGCCTACACCCAGATGTTGTTTGCGGAGGGCTCGGACTGGTTCTGGTGGTACGGATCCGACCAGGACTCTGGCGACGACGGCTACTTCGATCAGGCTTACCGCGACCTGTTGGGGACCGTCTACGACGCCCTCGGCATCGACCGGCCCTCGTTCCTGGCGGTGCCGATTATCCCGGAGACACCCTCGTTGGTCCTGACACCGACGGAGTTGATGACGATCACCATCGACGGAGAGTTCGATGATTGGACCGGGGCAGCCTCCGATGGGACCCTGGCAACCGGCTTCGATCGGGAGAACCTCTACCTGCGTTACCCCAGCGATCGGCCCGGCGAGGTGTACCTGGGAATGCCCCGGGGCGCCAAGAGCGCCACCACCGCCGGCGGGATCCCGCTTGGTTTCGGGGCGACTCATGTAGTCGCGGTCGGGGACGAGTGCGGGGTCGGTCCGGTGCTCTCGGAGTTCACCCCGATTGAGTGTGCGATCGGAGACGGCTCGATCGAGATTGCGATACCTCTCTCGGTTCTCGGGGCACTGGCCCCGGGAGATCTGATACTGGCGAAGTTCGACGATGGTTCCGGGATCCTTACGCCGGCCGGCCTGGGACCGGTGGCCCTCCAGGTGCCCGACATCTCCAATGTGGCGGTGTTCCTGGATGTCGCCGACCCGGTCGGTGACGACCATGGTCCGGGCACTTATACCTACCCGTCGGACGCGGTCTTCACCCAGGGGAGCTACGACATCGAGCGATTCACCGTCGGGACCGAGAACGACCAACTCGTGTTCGCGTTCGACATGGTGGCTCCGATCCAGAATCCCTGGGGGTCGCCTCGCAACTTCTCGATCCAGACTTTCGACATCTACATCGATACCGACGTCGGCAGCGACAACGGCGAGAGGTCGTTGCTCGACGGTCGCAACGCCAGCGTCGCCGAAGGGTCCGGCTGGGAGTTCGGTATCACGATCGAGGGCTGGGAGCCGGCCATCTATCGGGCCGGGGCCGAAGGGACCGTGGAGGAGACCCGGCCAACCTTCGACGTGGCGGTCTTCGGCGATCAAGGACGGGTCGTGGTGCGGATCCCGCTGTCTCTGCTCGGTGTGGGCGACCCGGCGACCTGGGGATACGCGGCGGTGGTCTTGAGTCAGGAGGGCTTCCCGTCGCAGGGAGTGCGGCGGGTCAGGGATGTCGAGGCGAGCGCTCAACAGTTCCGCCTGGGCGGAGCCCCCGATGATGCCAACCACACCCGCATCATCGATGTCGCCTGGGCTACCGAGGGCGAGCAGGAGCAGCTTCTGTCAACCTATCCGGCCTCCGCCACCCTGGAAGACCTCATCCCCGACGACTTCGGCCTTGTCCCGATGGCGACGCCCTCTTAAGACCGGTTTTGGCGCGGAAGATCGACACCAGGGGAGCAAGGCTCCGCGCCAAAAGGGGGTCGTTGGGTTCAGAACTCGAGGCCGATCGCCTCGGTGAGGAAGGCGACGAAGGGTGCGGCGGTCTTGCACATCGACGTGTATTCGGTCAGGAGCCTCTTCGAGGTGACGACCTTGTCCTCGATGCGGGTGCCGGCGATGAAGTCCTTCCGTTTCAAGTCATCGATGAGGGGATGGTCGGGGTCGAAGCCCTGGGGCGGCCGGGCCAGGGAATCACCGTCGGGCGTGAAGCGGTTGGTGAATGACCTGCTGTGGGCAGCCTTCTTCCATCCAACCGGATCGGCCACGATTGCCTCCCGAATGGTCCGGGCCAACGCAGTCTCGGGTCGCCACAAGCCGACACCGGCGTATGAGGCACCGGGTTCGATATGCAGATAGAGACCGGGAGCGTGAACTCCGAAACCTGCCTCGTGACCGAAGCGCATTGCGACGTGGGTCTTGTAAGGCGTCTTGTCCTTGCTGAACCTGGTGTCGCGGTAGATGCGAAAGAGTGACCCACCCTGGGAGCGGGGATCGGCTACGAAGTGCTCTGAGATTCCGGCCAGCTTGGGAGCGAAATCGGAGATGAACTGGAGCGCCGGCTCCTGGACGTCGTTGAGGAATCGGTCCTTGTTGGCGTTGAACCATTCCCGCTCGTTGTTGGTGGCGAGCTGAGAGAGAAACTTGAACGTTGCGGGAGTGAAGTACTGGGTCATGTCTTCCTATATACGCCGACCTCCCCGGGATGTCGAGAGGGTTCATCCGGCGGCGTCGTTCCCCAAATTCGGTCACTGGCGATCACCTTTCCAGCAAATTCGGTCACTGGCGATCGAGTACCGGGATCGTGTGACCAGATTTCGCTGTAGCCGGTCGCCAATGACCGAATTTCGTTCATGTCGACGTGCGAAGAGCCGCCACAACCGACGCAACCACATACTCCGGTGCGGCGAAGACGTCCCAGGCCGTGAACCTCAGCACCCGGAAGCCCTCCAGGGTGAGGTCATTTTGTTGCCGGCGGTCCTTCCTGAACGTCTTGCTGTCAGAGTGATATCTCTCTCCGTCGAGTGCGATCGCAAGCCGATTGTCCCGGTAGACGAAGTCAACCCTTGAAATCAATTTCCCGCCCCGTTTGACGATGTTGACTTGAGGTTCGGGCAGTTCGACATTCGCTGCGCGCATGATTCGGACGTACTCGTTCTCGAGCGCGCTCTCACTCAGCGAGGTCCACCCGAGCCGATCGGACAAGATGGCTCTCATGGGCCCCACGCCATTTCGACCCCTCCGTGCAACTCGATGGAGGACCGTGGCCACTTCCCGGTCCGTCACAAGCCCCCTCCTTACAGCTTCTTCCAAGCATCGAGCAGCAATTCCTTCGCCCCAGGGAACACCAATGTCAACCAGACATCGAGCGACGTTCGAGCACGGGACCCCCTCAATTTCGGCGATGTCGCCGGTCACGAGGTCAGTTGAACGGTGGATGATGTGTTCGCGAGGCGGTCGCCAGAGGTTGGGAGTCGTCACCTCGATGACTCTTGGGCGTTTGATCATGCCCCACAGATGAGCGGCCGTGGCGTGGCTGGCTATCGCTCCTTCGCCCGATCCGTAGACGGCGACGACGACTGCCCGATGCCACGTGGCCGGGGAACCCGACACCAGGTAGACCGCCGGCAGGGGTCGGAGCCAAGCCCCACTCTGCACTCGTCGTGAGATGAAGGAGCTCGTCGCACCGGCACTGAGCGCGCACTCGCGCGTGAACACGCCGTGATGACGGGCGGCCTCGGCGCTGATCAGGAGCACAACGTCCTTGTCCATGACGTGGTGTTATCGCGTCGGCAGCTAGGGATTCAAGACGGTTGTTGCTCACCAAATCCGGTCACTGGCGACCGCCTATACGCAAATTCGGTCACTGGCGGACGAGTACCGGCAGTGTGTGACCGAATTTGCCTCAAACCGGGCGTCAGCGACCAAATTTGGGGCCTTACCGGCTGGCTCCTACTCCTTCAGCAGGGCCTGGAGGGTTTGGATGGTGTCGGCTTCGGCGGGGCCTTTGTCGAAGCGGTACCGCTTCACCCGGGCGAACCGGAGGGCAATGCCGCCTGGGTAGCGGGTGCTCGCCTGGACGCCGTCGATTGCTACTTCGACCACCTGCTCAGGTCGCAAGTAGACGGCCCATTTGTCCCGGCTCACCTCGAGTTGGGGAAAGGTCTCGGTCTGCCACCGAAGGATCTCGTCCGTCATCCCTTTGAAGGTCTTGCCGACCATCACGAACTCCCCGGAAACAGGGTCCCGGGCTCCCATATGGATGTTGGAGAGGAATCCGTAACGCCGGCCGTGCCCCCACTCGGCCGCCAGCACGACAAGGTCATAAGTGTGGACCGGCTTGACCTTGCGCCAGGACTTGCCTCTTCTTCCGGCTTCGTAGGTCGAATCGAGGCCCTTGACCATCACCCCTTCGTGCCCTGCTTTGATAGCCTCGTCGGAGAATCTGGTCGCTTCCTCGACGTCGGAGGTGACGATCCGGGCGATGCGATGCTCGACCGGAGTGATCCGGTCAAGATGGGATTGACGCTCCGAAAGGGGCCGGTCGATCAGGTCGAGGCCGTCGACGTGGAGAACATCGAAGAAGAACGGATACAGGGGCACTTCCGCAAAGGCTCGCTCCTCGGTCCCGAATCTGCTCATCGTCTCCTGGAACGGCTGCGGGGTCCCGTCGCTACGGAGTGCCATCGCCTCGCCGTCGAGGACCACGGCGTCCACTGGGAGTTCCCGTGCCACCGCCGCCACTTCCGGCATCCGAGCCGTGATGTCGTTTTGGTTGCGGGTGAAGACCGTGACCTCGTCGCCCTTCCGGTGTACCTGGATGCGGGCTCCGTCGAGCTTCCATTCCACTGAGACGGGCCCGGCCAAGGCTTCTTCGAACGATGCCGCGGGTGAAGCGAGCATCGGTTGAACGGGGGATAGAACCTGGAGTCCGATCCTGGCCAGACCGTCGATCCCATCGGCCGCGGCCGTCGCGGCAACGACCCCCAGATCCGCCCTGAGCATCAGGGCTCGCCGGACCGCTGCCGCCGGGACCTCGAAGGCCTCCGCCACTGCGTCGACGACAATGCCAGCCAGGGCACCTTGGCGGACTTCTCCGGTCAGGGTTCGCCGCAAGAAGTCCTGTTCTGCCTCCGTGGCCCGGGCGAACAGGTCGTCGAGTAGGCGGGACCGCCGCTCCTGGGAGCCCGCCCCGGTGATGGTCGGAATCTGATCGAGCACCGCGTCAACATCCGCCAGGGTCAAACCGGGCTGTTCAGCTGGCTCCATCGCGACCCCGAATGCAGCCGCGTATCCCACCCCGATCCGTCCTTGCCGGATCTCGCCGGCCATCAGACCGACGGCAGTGGGAATCTCGCTACTTTCGAGGGCGCGCAGCAGGCGGGCGAGAGCGGTGGTCTTCGCCTTTCGTGATCGAGTGCCGGCGACCTCGGCCGACGTTGCAACCAGGTCGGCGAGCAGCATCAGGCCCCGCAGCCTCCGCCCAGCACCGGCTCCGGTCCGAGGTCGTTGTCGATGTACTCAAAGGCAGTGGTCCCCGCACCTTCGTAGTAGGCGGCATCTACGACGATCTCCATCATCCCGTCCCCGTTGAGGTCGGCGATCGCTGCGATCGAGTGGGAGAGGACGTAGGGGCTGTCGGGTTCGCCGACCGAGGTCTCGAGGATGGCCGTTTGCCACTCTCCTTCGATCATTTTTCGCAAGACGACCACGCTGTAGTCCCCGGGCCCGCCAAAAAGATCATTGGGAAGAAACTTGGAGACGATCACGATCTCCTCGGTTCCGTCAGCGTCGATGTCAGCCACCACCACCTGAAAAATGACCGGCTCGGCCTCGATACCGAGCGACATCAGCACTCCCGTCACTGCTTCGATGTGCACATCGGCCAGGTCGGTCTCGACTCGGACTGGCGACGGGCGGAGTTCCCAATCAGCGATGACAGCCAGCGCTCCCGGGTCGGCAAAATCACCCGGCAACGGCGGATCGAGGTCGAGCACGGGAGTCTGACTCGGTTCGCACAGCGTGGGCTGCTCACCAATCGCCGTCGTGATCGGTTGATCGAGCATCACTACCTGGAACTCTTCGCCTCCGCTCAACGGGATCTCATCCAGGGTCTCCGGCACCACCCATCCCTCCGACCACCAACCCATCAACCCGTAGCGGCTGGCCACCACCGGGACGGATCCCGATGTGCTCGGAGTAGTCGTGGTCGATTCGGTGGTGCTGGTTTCGGCCACAGTCGTCGATGAACTAGTCGATGAACTAGTCGACGAACTTGTGGTCGACGGGGCGCTGGTTGGCGGGCTGGTCGTGGACCCGGCGGGACCGCCACATGCCGCGATCAGGATCAGGCCGATGAGGAGTCTTTTCACCGGAACGAGAGTAGGTCGACTCCCAGACCTCGCAGAAGTCGGGCCGTGGTGTGGAGGGGCAATCCGATGACACTTGACGGACTCCCATGGACGGCTTCCACGAAGATCGCCCCTAAACCGCCCAGCGCGTAGGCGCCTGCCTTGTTCATGGGCTCGCCCGTTCCTACGTAGTCGACGATCTCTTCGTCCGTCATGGGGAGAAACTTCACCAGGGTGGATTCCACCGCTGTCACCACTTGCACGATGTCGGTAGTCCGCGCCACCGCAACGCCGGTCAGCACCTCGTGGGTGCTGCTGCCGAGCCGGCGCAGCATTGACATGGCTTCCTCCGGGTGGCCCGGTTTTCCAAGAACATGACCGTCGATCACCACGATGGTGTCGGCGGCCACCACCACCGCGTTCGGCGTGACGGCCCCTTCGGCCTTGGCCCGGGCTAGGCGGGACACATAGTCGTAAGGCTCCTCGTTCGGATGGCGATGCTCATCGACGTCGGGAGCGACCACCTCGAATCGAACTCCGAGGGACTCCAGCAACTCCCGTCTTCGGGGCGAGGTCGAGGCGAGGATCAGCCGGAGATCATTCATTCGGGTACAAAGTTACGCCCCAAGCCCGCCGGGGGCTCGGGCAGGAGCCACCTGGACATTCGGGGCGATTTGCTTAACAGTCGTCGCAAACCGGCCGAGTTGACGACGACCAGGGCGAAGATCATCAGAGGGAACGGCAGCGAGGGGAGGATTTGGGCAAGGCCGGGCAGATCGTCCTGTAGCCGCAATGCCACCACCTGTAAGGCGCCAAAGAGGTAGCAACCGATGGCAACCCGGATCGGCTGCCAACCGCCGAAGATGACGATGGCGAGCGCGATCCAGCCAAAACCTGCAGTGTGCCCGTCAGACCAACCGAGTTTCTGGTCGAGGGAGAAGGCGGCTCCCGCCACCCCCACCAGGGCACCACCGACCACGGCCGCCAGATATCTATGGCGGTTCACATTGATGCCGCGAGCATGGGCCGCCTCGGGCCTTTCGCCGACCGCCCGCAGCTGTAACCCGATCCGGCTTCGGGCCAGGAACCAGGCAGCCACCACGACAAGAATCAACGAGCCATAGACCGACAGGTTTTGCCCAAAGAGAGCGCGGCCTATGAGTGGTATCTCGGACAAGCCCGGAATCGGAGTGGAAGGGACCGACGGACCGGGCTGATGGGCGAAGCCCTCGCCAAGGTAAGACGCAAGTGCTGCGCCGAGCAGCGTCAGGACGAAGCCCACGGCCACCTGGTTGAGTCGAAGACCGATGCCAGACCAGGCAACGATCAAGGCGACGAGCGAGGACACCACTGCTGCCACGAGAAACCCGAGCCCGACGCTTCCGGTAGTAAAAGCGACCGCGAACCCGGTCATGGCCGAAAGGAGGATGCTGCCGTCGAGCGAAAGGTTCACGATTCCTGCCCTCTCGGTGATCGCCTCGCCGACAGCGGCGTAGATCAGCGGGGCCGCGGCAGCAACTATCGAAACAAGGGTCGCCTCCATCAGATCTGCCTCGCCAGCCTTTGTCGCTTGGCAAACCAGCCCCCGAACAGGACCGCGGCCAGAACGAGAAGACCCTGGATGACGGCTCCGAGCGACGAATCGAGGTCGAGACGAAGTTGCAGCTGCGACGATCCGACCGAGATGGCGGCAAAGAACAAGGCGATCGGACCGACCCATCGGACCCGGTAGCCGGCGAGCAGAACCACCAGCACGGCGAGGAACCCTCGCCCGCCGGCGATGGCCGGAACGAGCTTGTGCTGAACACCGGTGACTATCACCGCGCCCGCCAATCCGGCCAACCCGCCGCCGACCAGAAACGCACGCATCGTTGTGGCGTCGGCCGGCACGCCCAACAGACGCGCACTTGCCGGATTGGAGCCAACCGCGCGGAGTCGCAGTCCAAAGCGAGTGCCTCGCATCACCAGACCGACCCCGATCAGCGCCGCCACAGCCAATCCAATGGCGATTGGCGACAGCCGTGTCCCGAAAGCAGTGGGCAGCCAGGTCTCGGGCCGGAACGGCTCCGTTCCCGACGTCGATGCCACCCCGGCTCGCTTCCATGGCCCGATGATGAGGTAGGTGGCGAAAGCCTGGGCCACGAACCCGAGACCGATCCCGCCGAAGATCTCGTTCACTCTCCCCTTGACCTTCAGGACGCCGGCCGCACCACCCCATAAGGCGCCACCGATGACACCGGCCGCGAGTGTGACAGTCAGAACGATCGGCGTGTCACCGGCGACGGCTCTGGCGGCCAATGAAGCGGCGATGGCTCCGGCAATTATCTGGCCTTCCACGCCGATGTTCCACAGTCCGGCCGCAAAAGTGACCACGAGCCCGGCACCGGCGATGGCCACCGGTGCCCAAGCCATCAACGTGTCGGCGAATCTGGTCTTGCCGTTGAAGGCGCCGTCACCGATGAGCCTGAGTGCCTCCAGCGGTGGAGCGTCGGCCAGCAAGAGAAGCCCGATCGTCGCTGCCAATGCCACGATGATTGGCGCCACGACGCCGGCGATCCGCGAACCTATCGATCTGGTCACGCGGTGACCCTGCCGCCGATCAACGTTCCGACCTCTTCGGCGTCGGTGTCCCTGGCAGCCAATCGAGAAATGATCCGCCCTTCGAAGAGGACAAGGATTCGATCGGAGTACGTCAGTAGTTCATCGATGTCCGCTGAAGAGAAAATGATGGCAGTGCCGTCCTTGCGTCGCTCCAGCAGGCGGCCCCAAACATAGGCAGCCGAGTCGAGGTCGAGTCCCCTGGTCGGGTGCTCCATCAGCAGCAGCTTCAACTTCGCCGGCAGGAGGGCCAGCAGCAGCCGTTGCTGGTTCCCGCCCGAGAGCTGATCCGCGGCAGAGTCCGGACTCCCCTTGATGCGGAAGGCATCGATGGCTTCCGCGGCCCTCTCGCGGGCCGCTTCCCAGTCGAGGAACCGGGCCGTGTTGCTGGCCAGTTCGATGTGCTCGGTGATCGTTAATCCCGGCAACAGGCCTTCTTCCAGGCGACCACCCGGCAAGAATGCGATGCCTGCCTCGGCAGCGCGTTGGGCGGAGCGATGGGTGACGTCTCGACCTCCGATCGTGACGCGACCACGGTGAATCGCCGCGGTTCCGGCCAGCGCCCTCAGCAGCGACCCCTGACCGCTTCCCTCGAGCCCGGCAAGACCGATCACCTCGCCCGCATTGACCTGCAGATCCGCCTCCGCGATCCCGGTCCTCTCATCGCCAGAGCTGACCGCGCTGAGCTCGGCCACGATTGCGCCTCCCTCGCTCGCCGGAGCCCTGGTCGGTATCAAGCTGCCCTGCTCGAACATCATCTCGACTAGGTCTTCCTCACGACGAGGGAGATTCGAAGTTCCGACAACGCGGCCTCGTCGCAGAACCGTGACGGAGGTGCACAGCTCGTTGACCTCCTCGAGCTTGTGCGAAACGAAGAGCACCGTCAATCCCTCACTCGCCAACCGGTGGAGAGCAGCGAAAAGCTCCCGCCTCTGGTTGACGGTGATGCCCGAAGTGGGCTCGTCGAGGATCAATACCCTGATTCCCGCCGCAAGGAGCCTGACTATCTCGAGCTGCTGCCGCTCCCCTACAGAAAGGCTTCTGGTAACGGCGGCCGGATCCAGCTTGAACCCGAAACGGCTGCCGGTCGCGACCAGTTCGGCGCTCGACGCGGCGACTGATCGACGGCTTCCCAGGCGAAAGTTCTCGGCCGCAGTGAAGGGAAGGCAAACCAGCGGCTCTTGATGAAGCATTCCGATGCCGGCTGCCAGCGCCTGTTGGGGTGATCCGAGGGGGATCGGATTGCCGTCGAGCGTCACCGACCCGCTATCCGGCGAGACGATCCCAGAGAGGATCTTCATCAGCGTCGACTTGCCCGCTCCGTTCTCGCCGAGGATGGAGTGCAGCGTTCCCGCCGGAAGTTCGAGGTTGATCCCGTCGTTCGCAACGAGATTGCCGAACCGCTTGGTGATGCCAGAAACAAGCAACGTCATACGTTCTACGTAAGAACGCCGTGTGGAAGGACTCTGCATGGTTCAGACGTAAGACGTAGAACGTAAAACGGGTTAGGGGGCGCCGAGGCGCCCCCAAACCACTCAACCTGCGCTCGAGGCTCCATCTATCCCTTGGAGGAGCTGGGTCGTGTACCAGACCTGAAGATCCGAAGCTGTCTCCCCTTCGGGAACGTACACGCTGCCGTCCTGATAATTGAGCGGTCCGGTCCAGAGGCTGATCGAACCGTCGGCCAGGCCCGCGATGAACTCGTCAAGTGAGGCCGACTCCTCTTCGGTGAGCCCCTCGCCCTTGATGTATCCAACCATCGAGGTGTCAGGGTTGTTCATGTCGGTCCAATCGGGGCCTATCCACTGGAAGCTGGGAGCAAAGCTTCCGTCGATAACCGACTGCGCGACCTCCAGGTACGAGGGCCCCCAGTTGAAGTACGGGACGCCCAGGCAGATGAACGGGGCCTCAGCGCAGGCATCCCGATAGTCAAACGGAACCGCCCAGACCGCCTCGTCGGCGGCAGCTCGCTGACCGGTTCGCACTATGACCTCTGTCGTGTCGATTCCCGACATCACGACATCGGAACCGCCATCCAGAAACTCGTTGGTCACCTGCGTTGGGTCCAGGGTCACACCGGGGATGTGGAACCAAAAGCCGATCCAGTTCACCGCAAATCTGAGGGCGGCCGGGTCCTCTCCCCGGTAGTTCTCGTAGCAATAACGAGCCCCGAGATAGGCGGCGTTGACGAACCTACGGGTCTCGTCGTTGATCAGCGGGCCGACGTAACCGAGCGAACCGGTTGAAGTCTTCAGGCCTGCCGCGCAACCGGCGATCATCTTGCCGTACTCCATCTCGGCCATGATGTTGCCGAGGTTCGTCAAGTCGGCTCGATGGTTCTGGCCTTCCACCCAGGCGTTGTCACCCGAAGCCCAGATCATCGGAACGTCGGGATGGGCCGCTGCGGCGGCAAGGATGCCATCGCGCATATCGTCCGAAGTGGCGAAAATCAGTTGAGCACCCTGGGCGATCATGTCGTCGACGACCTGTTCCAAGGTGGTGTCGGGCCGATCGGCCGGGTTGACCTTGTCGAGGACGATCATCTCGGCGCCGAGGTTGGCTTCGAGGTATTCACCCGCTTCACGATGCGCCTGCGACCAACCGCGATCGTCCTGCGGGCCGACCAGGATCATCCCGAAAACCAGGGTTTCTGCCTCCCCGCCAGTCGTCGTGGTCTCTTCGGCCTCCGTCGTGGTTGCGCCTTCGGCCGTCGTAGTCGTTTCGGCACCGGCCGTCGTCGTGGTCTCGCCGCCATCGCTGCCGCAAGCGGCAATCAATAACGACAATGCGGTCAGAATCATCAACCAGCGTCTCCGCCGGGTCATAGTCAGTCCTCCCATAGGAAGATCCGATCCTATGCAGGCCGGAACCGGTGGACCGTTTCGCGTCGGTTAAAGGTTTTCCACAGGGTCACACCTCAACCCGGGACCAGCTTTAAGACCCGGCCGTCGGCCACGGTGATGTACATCTCACCGGTTGAGTCGACCCCGAAGGAAAGGACCTGACCGACGCTGCCCAAGTCCGTCCATTCACGGATATCTGTCGCTACCCCCCCAACGTACCGGAAGGAACGGAGCCATCCCGAGCAGTAGTCGCTGAAGAAGTAGGTTCCTGCCAGAGCCGGCATGGCCGAGCCCCGGTAGACGTAGCCACCGGTTATCGAGCAGCCATCACTGTGGGTGTACTCGTAGACCGGTGGCGTGAAGCCCGTCGTGTTGCAAGTCGACCCGCTGAGGCAGCGGGTCCCCTCCACCACCGGCCAGCCGAGGTTGGCTCCGGCCGATCCGGTCGTCAGGACCGTAACTTCCTCGCGCTGGCCCTGGCCGACGTCGGCTATGTACAGGTTGCTGCCGTCCCAGGCATTGCGCCAGGGATTGCGGACGCCCTTGGCCCAGATCTCGGCCCCGGGAGCAGCAGCGTCAACGTCGAGCCTGAGGATCGATCCCAGGAGGCTGTTGGGATCCTGACCATTGCCGTATTGGTCGTTGCCGCCGCCGCCATCGCCCATTGGGATGTAGAGGATGCCGTCGGGTCCGAATCCGAGCCATCCGCCGTTGTGATTCGAGGCCGGCTGGTCGATCATCAGCAACTCCCGAGCCGATCCCACATCAGCGACGTTCGGATTGGATGCCGAGGCTTGGTACTCGACGATTCGGGTATCACCCGCGTTGTCGGTGTAGTTCACGAAGAACCGGCGGTTGCTGGAGTAATTGGGGTGGAACGCGAGACCAAGCAGACCCCGCTCCCCACCGTAGAGGACCGGACCGCGCAGGTCGATGAAGGGAGTCGCCAAACGACTAGCGCCCTGAAGGATCCAGATTTGCCCGTCCTGATCGACCACGAACAATCGTGAGTCCCCCGGGGGCGACGCAACGAATACTGGCGCTTCGAATCCCCCGGCGACTTCGACCACTGCGACTTCGGTCACGCGCGGTGGAGGGATGATGGGAGTCAGGCCAAAGGCGCGGGATATGAAGGTGGCCATCTGATCGCGCAACACCTGGTCGTAGGGGCAGAATTTTCCGCCGCCACATCCGGTGGTGATGCCGGCCGCGGCGATGGCTTCCACTGCGCCAGTGAAGAACAAGCCAGCGGGAACGTCGGAGAACGTTCCGGTGTTGGTCCCAGGGGCCAGATCGAGCGCCCGCATCAACATCACTGCCATTTCGCCGCGGGAGATGGGGTTCGCCGGTCCGAAGGTGCCATCGGGATAGCCGGTGGCGATCCCGAGCTCGGCAATGCGTTCGATGTGGCCCGCGAACGGGCCGGGGGGAACATCCGGGAACGTGCCCGAGGCAGTGGAGGGGCTTTCCCCGAGTGCTCGAATCAGAAAGACCGCCATCTGTTCGCGGGTCACCGGCAGGGTCGGGCAGTAGAGCGCAGGCCCGCATCCGGTCGTTATCCCGGCTGCTGAGATCGCCTCGATCGTTCCCTCGTGCAGGTTGCCGTCATCGTCGACAAACGTGCCTCCGGGCGGAAGCGTCTGTCCAATCGCCGGAGAGATCATGCTCCCCGCCACCAGGCATACTGCCACTGCCAGAACTAGTGGTCTTCTCATCGATCCCTCCGATCGGTCGGTCGCCCCGCCCGGAGGCTATCAACTCCCCGTTCCTTGAGGGGAACCAGTCCCCGGGCCTGTCACCGGCCGAATGCGCCTGCGTGGTCGAATACCACCCGTCCAGCTCGCATCGCCGCCGCTGGTCGCTGCAGTTCCGTCACGTCGATATTCGGGTCGCCACCGAAAAGGACCACGTCTGCGCTGGCACCAGGCGCGAGAAAGGGGATTCCGAGATAGCGGTAGGCCGAGTCGCTGGCCGCGGCGACCGCAGCCGGGTCCGAGAGGCCGTACGACTTCAACAGGATGGCCTCCCGAGCGACCTCGCCATGTCCGAGGCCGAGATCGGTCCCCGCCAGAACCGCCACGCCGGCTTCGGCTGCCGCAACCAGCATGCGACCGACGTTCTCCAGGCCCTCGCGCAGGACCCGGGCTCCGCTCGATCCCCACCCGAGCATCTTCCTGACATCGCGAACGTTGCCGATGGTTGGAACCCAGGCGCCACCGCGGCCCCCGAGCAAGGCGATGTCGTCGACAGTGAGATAGAGACCGTGCTCGATCGAATCGACCCCGGCCCGCACCGCCTGGCCTGGCGTCTGCGGTGCCATCGTGTGGATTGCCACTCTCGCCCCGGCCCGATGAGCGATTTCGCAGGCCCTCGTCAGGGCCTCTTCCCCGAAGCTGATCACGGGACCCTTCCCCTTCTGCGGCCAGTCCCCGATCAGCTTGATCCATCCACCGGTAGTCGTCGCAGAGGCGATTGCCGCCGACAACCCGGCGTCGTCGGTCTCGACAGCGAAGCCCTCGAAGTAGCCATACGGTCCGGTGATGATGCGTCCGGCCGCCTGGAGGTGGGGCCGGGTCGGCGGGGGTTCCTCGAGAAGCCTGAGAACGACCTCGTCACGCCAGCCCTTGTCCAAGACCAGAAAGACGCCATGCCTGAGATGGGCAAAAGCCCGGCGTCGGATCCCTTCCATATCGCCGGTCCGCTGGACCTGACTCAAGGCGTCCACGGCCAGGTGGGCGTGGCAATCAGCCAGACCGCCCAGGGCGAAGAACTTTGTCAGGTCGACTTCGATGCCGGTTTCGGCAGGTGCGGTGAACCGATCTTTCTCCACCTGGAGGCTGAGCGGGACCCCATCGGAGCCGGAGATTGTCAGAACCGAACCGTGCACGGCTCCAGAAGGTAGCGATCAATGTCTGGTCTGTATGTGACGAAGATCAGCGGGTGACTATTCGGCACCGCGCCAGCCTCTGTGCCCTCGTTCTCCTGACGGCCGGGCTGACTTCGTGCGGATCGGCGTCGACGACGACTCTTATCTCGACGGTTCCCACCGTCGCGACCACAACGACAACCACCCCGACCCGGGATGTGGAAGTGACGATGGCCGGATGCTCGGCTCCACCGGTGACATTCGCCCTGCTGTGTGAGGTGGTCGACTTGGTGCGTTCATATCACGTCGAGCCGCCCCCTGACTTGACGCTGGCGATAGCGGCGACAGCCGGGATTCGTGACTTCTCTTCGACCGAAACCGAGCCTCTGCCCCGGGGGATCACCTGTGCCGTGCCCGGTCCCGACTTCGCTTCGTTCTGTCAGGAGGTCGAGGAGAGAATGGAAACCGATCTGACGCCTCTGAAGCCCATGGTCGAATCGGCGGTTGCTTCGATGCTTGTCGACACGGTCGACCCATACACGATGTACATCCCACCGGAGTTGAGTGGGGCGGTAGGTGAAGACGGGATCATTCCCGGTTTGAGCATGGTCACCGGCGCCCTGAACGCGGTGGGATCTCCCTGCGTTCGGATCGAGGCCGCCTGTCCGCTCCAGGTTGTCACTGTGCTCGGGGACGGACCGGCCGATGCGGCCGGGTTGCTCAAGGGAGACGTCATAGAAGCGGTCGACGGAGAGGAGCTCATTGGCCGAACAGTCATCGAGGTGGCGGGGATGATGTCCGGCGAGTCGGGAACGGAGTTGAAGCTGGACATCAACAGGCGCGGAACCCGGATGACCGTTCAACTGGTGAGGGCCGATGTCACCGCGCTTCCGATCAGCATCGAGATGGTCGGCACGACAGGATACGTCCGGCTGCCAGAGTTCGGCCTCGATGCTCATTGGTACTTTCACTTCGCGCTCGAATCTTTGATCGACGCCGGGGCAAGGCGGCTGGTCCTCGACCTGCGCGACAACCCTGGCGGGTTTCTCTTCTCGGTTTCGATCATTGGGTCCGAGTTCTTCTCCACCGGTATCCTCTACCGGACCGCAGGGCCCCACGAGAGCCTCGAGTATCCAGCGGTAGAAGGCGGGATCGCCCACTCGATCCCTGTCATCACCCTCGTCAACGGTTCCAGCGCCTCGGCGGCCGAGATCCTGGCCGCGGTCCTCCAGGAGAGGAACCGATCGGTTGTTGTGGGGGCGCCCACCTTTGGAAAGAACCTGGTGCAGACGCCCTTTGAGCTTCACAACGGGGGATTTCTTCGGGTCACCACAGCTTTCTGGACCACGCCGGACGGCGCCTCTGTGGCCGCAACCGGGGTCGTACCCGATGTTCTCCTCGAACTTGGACCCGATCTGACAGTGCCGGAAATAGTTGATCTGGCCGTTGCGGCGGCAGGTTGATCGCGGATTTATCAGGCGGCGCTTGAATATGTGTGTGCCCGAGCCACGGAACCTCCGGCGATGGCCGCTCATTGCCCTGATCCCGCTGGTAGCGGTCGCGTGCTCCAACGCGCCGGCGCCCTCCACCACTGCCGCTCCCGCTACTAGCACTGCGGCGGTCACGACATCGGCGGTGCCTTCGACGTCTACCCCTGTTGGCGAAGTAACGACCACGTCTCCGGTGACAGCGATCCCCGTGGAGTCCGTCGAGTGCGACGGCCGTGACGGTGGCCTGCTCTGCGAGGGGTACTCATTGATCCAGCGTTATTACGTCGATCCGGTCGCCGACTCGATCCTGGCGGGAGCGGCCGCAACAGGCGTCGAGGACCTGGCCACCTCAGGATCCGACTCGGTGTCTTGCGCGATTCCCAATCAGTCGTTCCAATTGGTATGTGATGCCATGGCCTTCGAGGGTGCCTCGACTGAGACCGCCGCCGAAGCCGCTTTGGCGGGAATGGTGACGGCCCTCGACCCCAACAGTGCCTACCTCGACCCGAGGGAGCTGCAGTTGCTCGAGGAAGACCAGACCGGTGAGGTCGAAGGGATCGGGGCGCTGGTCGCTAGCGAGGACTTGAGCGCCGCCGACCCCGAGTCGACACCTTGTGGGGTCATATCGGCGACGTGCCAATTGGTCGTGATCTCGACATTTGCCGATGGCCCGGCCGATCTAGCGGGAATCGAACCCGGCGATATCTTCGTAGCCGTTGACTCGGAGTCCATCGAGGGTTGGAGCATCGACGAGGTGACGGCGACGGTCCGGGGAGCGGCAGGGACCGATGTCACCATCACCTTTCAGCGCGGCGCCGTCCAAGTAGACATCACGGTGACCCGGGCGGCGTTGGTCATCCCCGTTGTCGAGAGCGAGGTAGTGGGAGGGGTGGGCTACCTCAAGCTCAACCTGTTTACCGAGACGTCCGATCGACAACTCCACACCGCGCTGCTCGAGTTGCTCGACAGCGGGATCGCCCGACTGGTACTTGACTTGCGGGACAACCCCGGAGGAGCGCTCGACGCCACTGTCAATATCGCCAGCGAGTTTCTCAGCGGCGGCGTCGTGGTTCGGACCCAGGCTCCCGACGAAGACACCGACTACCCGGTCGAGTTCGGTGGGATAGCCACCGATTCGGGTCTCGAGATTGCTGTCCTGGTCAACCGCGGAAGCGCCAGCGCCTCGGAGGTGCTATCGGCAGCCCTCCAGGAG
Source organism: Acidimicrobiia bacterium (assembly GCA_035525055.1). Classification (GTDB taxonomy): domain Bacteria; phylum Actinomycetota; class Acidimicrobiia; order Spongiisociales; family ZC4RG35; genus DATEEG01. The sequence goes on from DATLEZ010000094.1 coordinate 27,977, forward strand.
AGAGAGCGAGCGCTAATCATCGGCGAGAACACCTTCGGCAAGAACACGGTCCAGCAACGATTCAATCTCTCCAACGGCGGAGCGCTCAAGCTCACCGTTGCGAGATGGGTGACAGCCGATGGAGCCGACTTCGGCGGGGACGGTGTTACCCCCGATATCAGCGCCGAGATCGACTCGGGCCTGACAGTCGGTGAGGTCGTCGCCGAAGTCTCAGCCCTGGCCGGCTGGCCAGCGGCCGCGTGAGGTAGTCCCTCCCTTCTGTACCGTCAGTGTCTACAGAAAGGGGGTCTCGTGCCCCAATTCAGGATCCATAGTCCTTCCGAGCGAGTCGACAAATACGTTGTCGAAGCAGACGACGTTCGCTCCGGAGGAAAAAGCGGCGAGTGGCTCGACTTTGTTGATGTCCGCAGCGGTCTCATTCTCCGCGTCGCCACCGGCCAGGTCGTCATGGTCGAGCGGGTAGACGGCAAGAAGGGATAACCGAAGTCGCGATCCGCCAACCATCCGACTGTGCGGATCGCTTCTGGCGGATCGCGGATAGCGGACTTAGCCGATCGCGTCCTCAGGCCGGACAGCTCACGCCGGTTCCGCCCAGGCCGCAGTAGCCGTTCGGGTTCTTGCCCAGGTATTGCTGGTGGTAGTCCTCGGCGTAATAGAACGGCCCGGCCTCACGGATCTCGGTAGAGATGTCTCCGAAACCGCTGCGATTCAACTCGGACTGGTAGCGGGCCTTGCTGGCCAGCGCGGTCTCGAGTTGGGCGGGCGTGTTCGTAAAGATGGCGGACCGGTACTGCGTTCCGACATCGTTGCCCTGCCGCATGCCCTGGGTGGGGTTGTGACCTTCCCAGAACTTCTTCAGAAGCTCGTCATACGTGACCAGTTTCGGGTCGTAGACCACCAGGACCACCTCGGCATGTCCGGTGCGGCCGCTGCAGGTCTCTTCATAGGTCGGATTGGGAGTGATGCCGCCTGCGTATCCGGCGGCGGTCGAGTACACGCCGGGGGTCTTCCAAAAGATCCTCTCGGCTCCCCAGAAACATCCCAGCCCAAACACGGCGGTTTCGAGGCCGGCTGGAAATGGCGGGGCGATCGGATTGCCGTTGACGAAATGGGTCGCCGGCACTCTCATGGGAGTCTCCCGGCCGGGCAGGGCTGTCTCAGGATCGACCAGGTCGGCGGTTTTGCGGAAAAAGCTCACTCTTCGATTCTCCTTTACTCATGACCCTCAACAGATGCCCGTCCCCGAACGTTCCCGGTTACGAGACTGATCTCGTGGGTACTATCGACGAATGGTCAAGTTTCGCAAGCCGACCCAGCGGTCGGGTGACATCATCGACCGCCGGGGGGCTTCCGGCGGCCGTCGGGGAGGCCTGGCCATCGGGGCGGGAGGCGGCGGAATAGCAATAATCATCGCGATCCTCTTTGCCGTTCTGGGCGGTGGGGGAGGCGGTGGCCTCGAGGACATTCTCAACCAGTTGCAGCCGGCGACAACCGCCGCCACCGAAACCAACCCGCTTGACCCGGCGACCGATCCCCAGGCGGAAGCGGCAGACTTCATGTCGGTCGTACTCGATGACGTCCAGGCGATGTGGGCCGACATATTTGCCCAGTCCGGGCGCGAGTACCAACCTGCCGAACTGGTTCTCTTCACCGGCGCCACAGATTCCGGCTGTGGCGGAGCCGATTCGCGGATGGGTCCCCATTACTGCCCCCTCGACAGCCGCGTGTACCTCGACCTCGAATTCTTCGAACAGCTTGCCACTCAGTTCGGTGCCACGGGCGACCTCGCTCCTGCCTACGTCCTTGCGCACGAAATCGGCCACCATGTCCAGAACGAGCTCGGGACCGACGACCAGGTGCGGCAGATGCAGCAGCAGGACCCCGCCCAGGCGAACGACCTTTCGGTCCGAATGGAACTCCAGGCAGACTGTTTTGCCGGGGTTTGGTCATCAACCGTGTTTGTTGGTCAACTGGAGACGGGACAGGACCTCGCTCTCGATCCCGGTGAGATCACCGAGGCTTTGGAGGCCGCGGCAGCGGTCGGAGACGACCGGATCCAGGAGACCATCAACGGTCGGGTCGATCCCGAAACATTCACTCACGGCACCTCTGAGCAGCGCCAACGCTGGTTTCAGACGGGCTACGACAGCGGCAATCCCGCCTCCTGCGACACCTTCTCGGGGGCGATCTAGGCCCTATCGCAGCCGGTTGGCAGGCCGCCCCCGACCAGCTGGCGGTTAGCCTTCCCCTGGAGTCATGGGCTTCAATTCCAAGGGCGGCCGCCGAGCTGCGGCTGCTTCCGTCCTCCTCCTGCTAACGCTGGTGCTGACACCGTTTGTCGCGTACGCCCAGGTTGATCTGGAAGAAGCCGAAGGCGCCAAGGAACAGGCCGACGGCTTTGTCACCGCCGCACTAGCCAACCGAGCCGAGGTCGAGGCAGAGTTGCTCGCCACTCTCGAGAACTATCAAAACCTTGCATTCCAGCTCTCATCGGTCTCGGCCGACCTCGCACGGCTGTCCGACATCGTCGATATGACCGGAGCCGCGTTGGTCGCCGCTCGGCAGTCCGTTGATCGACAGGGTGTCGAAGCCTATATGCAGGCCCTGTCTCTCCCAGGCGGGATTGTCTGGAGCTCGACCAGCATCGAGGATGCAATGGTGGCCGATCGAACTCTGGCGATTTTGGCCGGCGTGGACGAGGACGAGGCTGCCGCCCTGGCCGTGTCGGAGCGGGACCTCCTGGCCCTGGATCAGAAGTACCAGGCGGAGTTTCGGAATGTCGAGTCTCTGGCGATTCAGGTAGAGAACGAGGCCGTCCGGCTTCAAGAGTTGTTCACTCTGGCCGACCTCACCGTTGCTGCGGCCATCGGTGAGGCATTGGCGGCCGATGCGGCCTACCGCTCGGCCCTCGATGAAGTGGAACAGGCGAGAGCCGCCGAAGAGGAACTGGAGCGACAGGCCGAGCGAGGCACCACCACGACCGTGACCGCCGTGTCGACGTCGCCAACCGGCATCACCGCCCCGGTATCGACCACCATTCCGGGGTCGATTTCCCGTCCAATCAAGCCCGCTGTTGAGCAATGGAGACCCCTGGTGGCCTCGTACTTCAGCCCAGGCATGGTCGATCAGGCGTTGTCGATCATCCAGTGCGAGAGCCTGGGAGATCCCAACGCCTACAACCCCTATTCGGGAGCCTCGGGCCTGTTCCAGTTCATCCCCGGGACCTGGGCGGTCACGTCGGTCAAGGCCGGTTTTGGTGGCTCCAGCGTGTTCGACCCCGAGGCGAACGTCGCGTCGGCGGCCTGGCTCACCTCGTACTACCAGGGTGCGGGCCTCAACCCGTGGACCCCCTGGCACTGCATTCCCTAGAAGTGCCCCAGAATTGAGGGTTGCTGAGTTGAGGCTGGCTTGAACCCGTCGGTCCGTCCCGGTGATGGTCGGATCCCCGGTGCCACAGTTGTCGACGGTGGCGTCAACTTCGCGGTGCATGCGCCCTACGCCGACTCGGTGGAGGTGTGCCTTTTCGATGAAGCCGGGGAGCGGCGACTGACCCTCCCGGGTCGGAGAGGAACCGTCCATCACGGCCTCGTCAGCGGGATAGGTCGCGGGCAGGAATACGGCTTTAGGGTCAGCGGGCGATGGGACCCGGCGTCGGGGATCTTTTCGAACCAATCCAAGCTTCTCCTTGACCCCTATGCCAGGTCGATAAATCGTGATCTGATCGCCAATCCGTCGCTGGTGACACATCGTCCTCGCAGCGAGGAGCGACCGGACGAGCGGGACAACTCGGAGTTCGTTCCGCGTTCGGTTGTGACGGATTCCAGGTTCGAATGGGAGGGGGATCGGGCGCCGCGGATCCCGATGGCCGAGACGGTCATTTACGAAACCCACGTCCGCGGCCTCACCATGCTGCACCCCTCGGTGCCTTCGGAATTGCGGGGCACCTACTCCGGTCTTGTCGCCGAACCAGTGGTCGAGCACCTGCGGGCTCTGGGAGTGACGACCATCGACCTTCTTCCAGTCCACGCGACGGTGACCGAGCCCTGGTTACAGCGGCGCGGCCTTGTCAACTACTGGGGCTATTCGACTGCGGGTTACTTCGCCCCGAACCCTCGATACGCCGCGAGCCAGGATCCTATTGACGAGTTCAAGCGCATGGTGAAGGTTCTTCATCGTGAAGGCTTCGAGGTCATCCTTGATGTGGTTTACAACCACACGGCCGAAGGTAATCACCAGGGCGCCACCCTTTGCTTTCGAGGTCTCGACAACCCGGGCTTCTACAAGCTCGATCCCGCCGATCGGCGCCGATATGTCAACTGGACCGGGACCGGAAACACGGTTGACCTCACGTCTCCGTGGGCGCTGAGGCTGGTGATGGACAGCCTGAGGTACTGGGTGCAGGAGATGCACGTCGACGGGTTTCGATTCGATCTAGCGGCGACTCTTGGCCGGGCACCGCAGCGTTTTGACCCCGGCGCACCGTTTTTCCTTGCTGTCCAACAGGACCCGGTTCTCCGTGATATGAAGCTCATCGCCGAGCCGTGGGACGTTGGGTCCGACTCGTACCAGCTCGGCAACTTTCCGCGCGGGTGGTCAGAGTGGAACGGGCGCTATCGCGACGACTTGCGCGATTTCTGGCGCGGAGTTCCGGGGTTGGCCGACACGATGGCCACGAGGCTCACCGGCAGTTCGGACATCTTCGGCTCGCGGGGCCCGCTGACGTCGATCAACTTCATCACCTCCCATGACGGCTTCACGATGGCCGATCTCGTGTCGTACAACCAAAAACACAATCAGGCCAACAGCGAACACAATCACGACGGCGAGTCTCATAACCGCTCCTGGAACTCGGGAGTTGAGGGCCCGACTGACGACGACGCGATCAAGTCCCTCAGGAGGCGGCGGGCAAAGAGCATGCTGGCTTCCCTGCTCCTCTCACAAGGTGTCCCGATGCTGCTCGGGGGTGACGAGCTCGGCAGGACCCAGAAGGGAAACAACAACGCCTACTGCCAGGACAATGATGTGTCCTGGTACGACTGGGAGAGCATGGATTGGGACATCGTGGCGTTCGTGCAAAAGATGACCGCTCTGCGTCGGAGGCATCCCCAGCTCCGGAGACCCCAATTCCCGACCGGCCACCGGCGTCCAGACGGTGCCGGCGACATCCGGTGGTTTACGGCGGCTGGAACCGAGATGACCGAGAGCGATTGGAGAAGCGGATTCGCCCGCTCGCTGGCAGTCCTAATCGACGACCCCGATTCGGCCGACCCCACTGAGAAGTTCTACCTGATGCTCAATGCCACGGAGAAGACAATGGCATTCGTGTTGCCTGGTGGGAGATGGGAAATCGTGTTGGATACCGGTTCCGCGTTACTGGGTTCGAATCAAGTCGAGGTCGAGGGGTTCACCCTCACCGTGATGCAGGGTCGGTAGCCAAAGAGCGTTTTACGTTTTACGTCATGCTTCTTACGTTCGATCCAAGAAGTCAGCAGCAGTCGAGACCCCGTCACGTGGGATCGACGTAGAACGTAGAACGTAAAACGTAGAACGTAAAACGTAGAACGCTCTTATCACACTGGCTCGGCGATGATCTCTCCCTTGGCTATTGCCACTATTCCCCCTGGGGATACTTCGAAACGTTCGTGGTCCCGTTCCGGATCGACGCCGATGTGAGAGCGCGGGGGGACGGTCACGTTCTTGTCTATCACCGTCCGCCGCACTACTGAGTCCTTTCCGACGTGGACGTCTTCCAGCAGGATCGAATCTTCGACTATCGCTCCGGGGTCGACGCGCACGTTGGGCGACAACACCGAGTTGCGCACATACGCACCGGACAGGATCACCCCGTTGGAGAGAATCGAGTCGGCCACCTGGCCGGCGCCATGCTCGGCCACCGCCACCACCTTGGCCGGAGGAGCAGTGGTGCTGGCTGTGAAGATCGGCCATTGCTCGTTGTAGAGGTTGAAGATCGGCTCGGTCGCCGTCAGGTCCATGTGGGCGTCGAAGTACGAGTCGAGCGTTCCCACATCCCGCCAGTAGCCGCGCTCACGATCGGTAACGCCCGGGACCTCGTTGTGGGTGAAGTCGTAGACCTCGGCGAATCCCGAGTCGACCATGCGCGGGAGCAAGTTCCCTCCAATGTCGTGTCGGGAACCCTGGTCGTCAGCATCGGCGGCGAGTTGGTCGAGCAGCACCTTGGTCGTAAAGACGTAGTTGCCCATCGAGGCAAGGACCGAACCCGGATCGTCCGGCACCGGTTGGGCGTCACTGGGCTTTTCCCGGAAGCGCTCGATTCTGTTGCTGGATCCCTTTTCGATCACCCCGAACTGGTAGGCCTGATCGATCGGGACCCTGATACCCGCGACGGTGACTCCGGCCCCGGACTCGGTGTGCTGCCTCAGCATCTGCTCCGGATCCATGCGGTAGATGTGGTCTGCCCCGAAGACGAATAAGTAGTCGGGGCTGGCGTCCTCAACCAGGTTCAGGTTCTGATATATGGCGTCGGCCGAGCCCAGAAACCACCTCTGCCCGAGCCGCATCTGGGCAGGGACCGACGTCACGTAGTTGCCGAGCAACGTCGACATGCGCCAGGTCCTCGACAGGTGCACGTTCAACGAATGACTCTTGTATTGGGTCAGGACCACGATGCGGCGCTGGCCACCGTTCACGAGGTTGGACAGTGCAAAGTCGATCAGGCGGTAATGCCCACCGAACGGCACCGCCGGCTTGGCGCGATCACGGGTCAACGGCATCAGTCGCTTGCCCTCACCGCCGGCGAGGACCATCGATAGAACGTCATGTCGACGGGGCGCCATCACGAATCCTCCCTGGTTTGCACTGGGACCATGAATACTGCCGAAAGCGGCGGCAAGGTCAAGCTGAGTGATTGTTCGAAGCCCTGGTGGGGTCCAGGCTCAGCCGCCACGACCCCGGTCACTCCTTGTCCCATCCCGCCGTAGACAGGGTCGTCACTCGACGCCAACACCTCCCAGGCTCCTTCCTGCGGTACCCCGACCCGATAGTTCTCCCATGGCACCGGTGTGAAGTTGAGCAACACCAGGACGGGTCGGGCGTCCGGCGCTTTTCGAAGATAGGCAAAGACCGCCCGGGCGTAGTCGTCGGCTTCGACCCATTGGAATCCATCGGGTTGATGGTCCGCCTTGTGCAGTGCCGGCTCGATGCGGTGAAGCATGTTGAGTGTCCGGACCCACGCAAGGACCTCCTGATGAGGCGGGTATTCCAGCAGCACCCAATCGAGCTCGGCGTCATGGTTCCACTCGGTCCACTGGCCGAACTCGCCGCCCATGAACAGCAGCTTCTTGCCGGGAACCGACCACATGTACCCGAATAGGGTCCTGAGGCCGGCGAACTGACGGCGAGTGTCTCCCCATTGCTTGCCAAGTAGTGACCGCTTGCCATGGACCACCTCGTCATGCGACAAGGCCAGTATGAATCGCTCCGAGGTCGCGTAGATGCCCCGGAAAGTGACCAGACGATGACTCTCCGGATGTGATCGAAAGAGCGGATCGAGGTGGCAGTAACGCATGGTGTCGTTCATCCAGCCCATGTCCCACTTGTAATGGAAGCCCAGCCCGCCGGCATCGGGCGGTCCCGTCACTCCGGGCCATGCCGTCGATTCCTCGGCGATGATCGCGGCTCCGGGGAATTCCGTCCTCACTGTGCTCGAGAGCTTGCGGAGGAATTCGACCGCCGCCAGGTTCTCGCGACCGCCATTTCGGTTGGGAATCCACTCGCCTTCCTTCCTCGAGTAGTCGAGATAGAGCATGGAGGCGACTGCATCAACCCTCAGCGCGTCGGCGTGATATCGATCGAGCCAGAAGTGGGCCGAAGAGAGAAGAAAGCTCTGTATCTCCGGCCGGTCATAGTTGAAGATGTAGGAGCTCCAGTCTGGGTGATAGCCCCGACGAGGGTCGGGATGCTCGTATAAGTGGGTGCCGTCGAAGAGGCCCAGCCCGTGTTGATCGGTCGGAAAGTGCGATGGGACCCAATCCAGGATCACGCCGATGCCCCGCTGGTGGAGGTGATCGATCAGGTACATCAGATCCTCTGGCTTCCCGAAGCGCGATGTGGCGGCGAAGTAACCGGTGCTCTGGTATCCCCACGATCCGTAGAAGGGATGCTCCATCAGCGGCAGAAACTCGACGTGGGTGAATCCTTGTTCGAGCAAGTAGTCGGCCAGCGGCTGCGCTATTCCCCGATAGGTGACATTGCCGTAACCGCGCCAAGATCCAAGGTGCATCTCGTAGGTTGAGATCGGAGAACCCGGATCGAGTTGGGAGGCTCGCTCCCGCATCCAATCGTGATCGCCCCACTGGTAGTCGATGGCCCACACACGTGACGCCGTGGCAGGCGGAGTTTCGGCCATCAGTGCGTATGGGTCGGCCTTGTTGACAGCGCCGTAACCGCTGCGGGATGTGACTCGGAACTTGTAAGTGTCGCCTTTGTGAAGTTCGTTGACCCGTGTCTCCCAGAGTCCGGTGCCAATCGACTCGAGAGGGTTGGCCTCGGCCGACCACTCGTTGAAGTCGCCGACCACCGAAACCCAGGCGGCGTGCGGGGCCCAGACCCGAAATGTGGCGCCCTCGTCATCGAGGTGAGATCCGAGGATGTCATGCAGGCTTTGATGGCGGCCTTCGCCAAACAGCCAGCGGTCGTCGTCGGTGACAGAGCGGACCATGGGGCTGACGCTACTTGAAGGAAAGGTCGGGAGTGGCGTGGTGGACCGGCGAAGGGTCTTACCGCGCTCCGCCGCCGAAAACCTCGGCCGGGCTGACGGTCGGCTCGACCGGAATCGGGTTTCTGCGGCGCCACGCGAGGTGACCCCAAGCGGCGGCGGCGAAGCAGGCGAGGCCCCCGATCAGCACAGGAGCCCGATTGCCGAGCGTGTCGCCGGCCCACCCGATGATCGGTCCCCCGATCGGCGTGCTGCCAAGGAACACCATGGCCTGAAGGGCCAGCACCCTGCCCCGGAAGGCGGGGGCGGCCTGTAGTTGCAGGATGGCATTGCACGACGTCATGAATCCGACGCTTCCCATCCCGACCAGAAAGCCGATCGGGTAGACCACCCACAGCGTCGGACTCGCCGCGAGTGCACACATGGCTCCCCCGAACACCCAGGCTGAGACGACCAGGTGGCTTCGTGGTATTTCACGACGACGGGCGGTGGCCAGTGCGACCACGAGGGCTCCGAGGCTCATGCAGGAGAAAAAGAGTGTGAACGCCTGCTGGCTTCCTCCCAGACCTCCTGTGATCAACAGCGGCGTCGACACCGAGAAGTTGAAGGCGAGGGTTCCGATGATGGCCATCATCACCATCGGGACGAACAGGTCCTGGTTGGACCGGACGTAGCGAAGCCCGGCTCGAACCTGGCCCCGGGCGCGCTCGGCTTTCACCGACGGGAACAGTTCGGCCGGGCGCATCATGGCAATCCCGCCGAGAACCGCGAGGTAGCTGAAGCTGTCCAGGAAGAAACACCAGGCGTACCCGAAGGCGCCGATCAGGATTCCGGCCAGGGCGGGACCAACGACCCGGGACCCGGTCATGATGGCGCTGTTGAGGCTCACCGCGTTTGCCACGTGCTCGGTCGGGACCATCTCCGTGACGAACGAACGACGGACAGGGTTGTCGAAAGCGGTAAGGACGCCCTGCACTGCCGCCAGCGCCAGGACCCGGCCAACCGTGACGTTGTCGGAGATCACGACGAGACCGAACACGAACGACTGAAGCATTGCGCCGGTCTGAGTCATGAATAGGAGGCGTCGCTTGTCGACCCGATCGGCAATGGCACCGGCCCAGGCCCCGAGAACCAGCACCGGCCCGAACTGGCAGGCGGCCAGGATTCCCAGCATCACCCCTGACCCGGTCAGGTCGAGGAGGAGCAGGGTCTGGGCGATCATTGTCATCCAGGTGCCGCTCTGGCTGATGAACTGGCCTACGAAGAAGAGCCTGAAGTTGCGGACCCGCAGCGACCGAAAGGTGTCGCCCCACATTGCGGCGACGGTCATGGTGCAGGGTCTTCGGGGTGCTCGGTGGCCAACACCTCGAGCACGGGGAGAGCGGCCAGGAGACGACCCAGGTCTTCGTCGCTCAACTCTCTGAGCTTGCGGTGCAGGTAGGCGGTGCGACTGCTTCGGAGCCGTTCCAACAACGCCGCCCCGTTCTTGGACACCGCCACCAGGCTGACCCGCCGGTCGGTCGGATCCGCCAGACGTTCGATCAGACCCTGGTTTTCCAAGCGCATCACGATCTTGGTGATGGTGGGCGCCGACAGGTTCTCGCGGGAGGCGACATCCGACAGCGACAAGGGACCGTGACGGTCGATAATTGCCAGGCACGATCCCTCGGCAAGATTGAGGCCCCCCATCGCCTGCTGGCGGACGATCCGCTGCAGTCGGGCAACCGCCAGACGGAGTCGGGCCGCCACATCTGACGTCGCGGTATCTGCCTTGGTCTTGGAAGGGCTCATAACTTTCCTAAGTAAAAGGTTACCTTAGGAAAGTAAGTCGGCAATCAGATCAGCGGAGAAGCCGGGCCCGAGGCTATGGAAGTTGCTTCGGCGCGGCGTCTTGGGAAAATGATTAGACCCAGGCGCCAGGGAGGCTGATTCATGTCAGGTAGACCGGACTCAATCGGGCAGATTCACATCAGCGTCGACGACGTCGATCGGGCGGTCGCCTGGTACCGGGACGTCGTCGGGTTGGAGTTCTTGTTTCAGGTGCCTGGCCAGTCGATGGCCTTCTTCAACTGCGGGGGCGTGCGGCTCTATCTCGGGCGGCCGGAGGATGAGACCTTCCGATCGCGGCCTGTCTTGTACTACCGGGTTGAAGAGATCAACGGGGCAGTGGCCTCGATCGCGGGCCGGGGAGGCGAGTTCACCGACCAGCCTCACGTAGTGCACCGGGACGAAACCCAGGAACTCTGGATGGCGGGCCTAAGGGACCCCGAAGGCAACGCAGTGATCCTGATGGAGGAGCGCGCCATCTGAGATCAACAATTCCCTGGCACTAGGTTGGTGGTCACAATGAGATTCCGGACCAAACAGATCCACGCCGGTGTCGAGCCGGACCCGACCACAGGTTCCATCCTCACACCGATCTATCAGGCCACGACCTTCGCCCAGAGTTCGGTCGAGGAGTACATGGCGAAGGGCTACTCGTACTCCCGGGCCGGCAATCCCACGGTGACCGCGCTGCAAGACAAGATGACGGCCCTCGAAGGCGGAGTCGGAACCACGGCCTACGCCACCGGCATGGCCGCGACCGTCTCGGTGATGATGTCGTTCCTCAACGCAGGTGATCATGCAATCGTCTCCGACGTGGTCTACGGGGGGACTCATCGGTTTGCGACCAAAGTGCTGGCGCGCTTCGGAGTCGACTTTGACTTCGTCGACACATCGGATCCTGCGGTGGTTGAGCAATCGCTGCGCCCCTCGACCCGCCTAATTTTCACCGAGACCCCGGCGAATCCCACTCTCAAGTTGACCGACCTCCGGGCCGTTTCGGAGATCGCCCGGGCAGCAGGGGTGATTCACGCAGTCGACAACACCTTCCTGACCCCGTACTACCAGCGGCCCCTGGAACTGGGCGCCGACCTCTCGGTGCATTCCACGACCAAATATCTGGAGGGCCACAACGCCACCCTCGGCGGGGCCGTGGTTGCTGCCGACCTCGGCCACCACGAGCAGCTCAAGTTCATGCAGAAGTCGGCCGGTTCGATCATGTCGCCGATGGTCGCCTGGCTGACCCTGCAAGGCGTCAAGACGCTTTCGGACCGCATGGACCGCCAGTCCGACAATGCCTTCCAGGTGGCGCGATTCCTCGAGGGGCACCCGGCCGTGGCCGTTGTCGGCTATCCGGGCCTCGAGAGCTTTCCGCAACACGATCTCGCCAAGAGACAAGCGAGCGGCTTCGGCGCCATGGCCTGGTTCGAAGTCAAGGGCGGTGTCAAAGGCGGGATGAAACTGATGCGCTCGGTCAAGATATGGACGCTGGCGGAGAATCTCGGAGCAGTGGAGTCACTGATCACTCACCCGACCACGATGACGCACAGTGACATGACGCCGGATGAACGGGCCCGCAGCGGCATCGCCGACGGATTGGTTCGCCTCTCGGTCGGTCTCGAAGATGCGGCCGACCTGATCGAGGATCTCGACCAGTCCCTCGCCCAACTCTGATCCCGCTTCTTGTGACGGTTCACCTACCGCAGGGGTGGTGAACCGTCACAAGAAGAAGTTCTTAGACGACCCGGCTGGCCGTGCGACGCGGCTCCATCCGCCAGAGGCGCAGGTGGTCGATCCGACCGACCTTGGAGCCGTTGTTGCCCAGGCCGTCCTTGGCATCAAGCACCCGATCGGCGATTCTTTTGCGCAGGACGGCTCGTCGAGCCTGGCCGGCCTTGGGGTCGTAGAAGTACTGAATGGCGGCACCAAAGGCGGCGCCCGTCCAGAAGCGGAGTTTCTTTCTCATCATTTCCTCCGAAGCTTGAGATGTGCTTCTTAAGTACCCGTTCGAGGGCTGGCCGAAACCCGAATCCGGAGGATCTCTAGCGGGACCAGCGGCCGGCCAGCAATTCCCGGCTGATGATGTTGCGCTGAATCTCCGAGGCGCCTTCATAGATCCTCGGGGCCCTGACCTCTTGATAAAGATGGGCGAGGGGATGGGAGGCCTCGAGGCCGCGAGCACCGTGGATCTGAACGGCCGCATCCACAACGAATTGGGCAGTTTCGGTGGCTAGAAGTTTGGCGGCAGCGGCCATGCCGGTCAGGCGCTCCCTGTCACCGCCGTCGTGAGCTGCCGCCGCTCGATACACCATCAACCGGGCCGCGTCGATCCTCAGCGCCATGTCAGCCAGTTGGTGGGAGACACCCTGGAAACCGGCCAGTGGCTGTCCGAAGGCTTCCCGCGTGGTCGCATGGGTGACAGCCATCTGCAACGCCGCCTCCGCCATCCCGACCGCAAAAGCTCCCACCGAAGGCCGAAAGAGATCGAGGGTTCGCATCGCCACCCGAAACCCGCGCCCGACTTCTCCGATCACCTGGGACCGATCGGCCGCAACCCCGTCGAATTCCAGCCTCCCCACCGGATGCGGGCTCAACATGTCAATAGCGCTCCCCGTCAGGCCGGGGCTGTCGCCGGGTATCAGAAAGGCTGTCACCCCCGATGCTCCCGGGTCGGGTCCGGTCCTGGCGAAAACGGTGTAGACGTCGGCTTCTGGCGCGTTCGATATGTAGGCCTTGTCACCGGTCAACCGATAGCCCGGTCCGTCAGCCTCGGCGGCGAGGGCGAGATTGGCTGCGTCGGAGCCGGCCCCCGATTCTGTCAACGCAAAAGCCGGAACGGCCCGGCCCGCCACCACCTCGGGGATCCACTTTTGACGGTGTTCGGGAGTGCCAGATTGAAGGATCGGATAGGCGCCGAGACCCTGCATGGCGAAGGCGGTCTCGGCTCCGGTTGACGTCCGGGCCAGTCCCTGCCGGATCAGACACAGTTCGGTGGCGCGCACTTCGCCCCCCGGCGGAAAGAGCCGTTCGACGAGGCCAGCCTCGGCCAGCGCGGTGACCAGACTCCGATTGAGGCTTCCCGCTGCCCCGGCCTCCGCCACCTGAACCAGGGCGAGCCCGACCGCCTCGGCGTGCTCGAGCAGCTCCCGGTCGCCCGGAGTCAGCTCAAAAGCAGAGCCTGGTGCCATAGCCGACACGGTACCTAGATAGCCTCTCGGAATGACCCATCGGTCATCAGGTTGGAATCGCAAGTTGGGAAATGCAATGATGAAGATCGGTATCGGCCTTCCCACCAGCATCCCCGGGCGGGGAGGCGAGGGCGTCGTTGAGTGGGCCCGCCGGGCCGAGGCAGCAGGCTTCTCAAGTTTGGGCGTGGTTGACCGGGTTGCCTACGACGCCTGGGAGCCGCTGGTCTCATTGGCGGCCGCGGCGGCGGTCACCGAGAAAGTCCGGCTGGTCTCGATGGTCATGATCGGGCCGATCCACAACACCTCGCTCCTGGCCCGCCAGGCCGCCACGGTCGACGTCATCTCGGGTGGAAGACTCACGCTCGGCCTCGGGATCGGAGCCCGTCACGACGACTACCTGGCCTCAGGGGTCGATCCCTCCAAGCGCGGCGAAATGTTGACAGACCAACTCGCCCGCCTTCGGGACCATTGGGAGGACACCACCGTCGGCCCGGTTCCGTTCCAGGCCGGCGGTCCTGATCTTCTGGTCGGTGGGGCGAGCGGCGGAGCCTTGCTGCGGATGGCGCGCCTGGCCGACGGATACGTGCACGGCGGTGGCCCGGCCCGATCCTTCGCTTCGGCTGCTCTCCGGGTGCGTACAGCATGGGAGGACGTTGATCGTCCCGGCGCTCCCCAGCTTTGGGCCCAGGCCTACTTCGGTCTCGGCAACGCTGATGTGGGCGACGCCTACCTACGCGACTACTACGCCTTCACCGGTGCTTTCGCGGAAAAGGTCGTAGCCGCCAATCTTCGAAATCCCCTTGAGGTTCGGGACTACATCCGTTCGTATGAAGAAGCGGGGTGCGAGAACCTCGTGCTTCTTCCGACCGCGGCCGAACTCGACGAAGTCGACCGTCTGGCCGAGGTGGTCTCGCAGGTGCGATTGTGAAGATCGGAGTGGTGGGAGCCGGCCCGTCCGGCCTCTACTTCTCGTTGTTGATGGCCAGGACCGGGGCGCACGATGTCACCGTTTTCGAACGCAATCCGCGCGGCGCCACCTACGGGTGGGGTGTGGTGTTCTCCGAAGGGACTCTCGCCGAACTGGCCGAAGTGGACTACCTGACCTACCTCGATCTGGAGAGATCACTGGTCAGATGGAGCGCGATCGACATACGCCATCAGCACAGCACCATTCGCTCGTACGGGCACGGGTTCTCGGCCATCTCGCGGCACACCCTGCTCCGCGTACTCGAGGATCGGGCCGAGGAGCTAGGTGTCAGGATCAACTTCGAAACCGAGGTTTCCCCAATAAAAGGAGGATTTGGTGACCTCGGTTCTGGCTTTGACCTGGTTGTCGCCGCCGACGGCGTCAATAGCGGGCTCCGCAGCCACCACCAGCGGGCCTTCGGGCCGACGCTTCATGAGCACCCCACCCGATACATCTGGCTCGGTGCGCCGTTTGCCTTCGACGCCTTCACGTTTGTGTTCGTGCCGACACCGGTCGGGCTCTTTCAGGCCCATGCCTATCCCTACGACGCCGACGGGTCGACTTTCATCGTCGAAACGACCGAGGAAACCTGGCAACGATCGGGGATGAACGATACCAACGAGGACGAAAGCGTCGCCTTCTGCTCGAAGCTCTTCGCCGATCATCTCGACGGGAACTCGCTGCGATCCAACCGGTCGCTGTGGAACCGCTTCGTCACTTTGCGAAACCGCCACTGGTACTCGTTGGAGGCGGGAGGCCCGCCCCTGGTCCTGATGGGCGACGCGGCCCACACCGCCCACTTCTCGATCGGGTCGGGAACCAAGCTCGCCATGGAAGACGCCGCCGGTCTCTACCAGGCGCTCAATGCTCATCCCGAGAACCTCCGACTGGCGCTGGCTGAATACGAAGCGGACCGGGAGCCTCCGGTGGCTCGCTTCCAGGAGGCAGCCAGAGATAGCGCTCGATACTTCGAGTTCGTCGGACATCATCTCCAACTCGATCCGGCGACATTCGCCTTCAATCTGTTGACCCGGTCCGGGCGGGTCACCCATCTCGACATGGAACGCCGCGATCCCTCCCTGACGATTGCCGCCGATCGCCTGGTGGCGGGGATCGATGCTGGCGAAGTGGCCCCGCCTCCCAGTCTCACCGCAGTAAATGTCGGAGGGTTGGATCTGCCCAATCGCCTCGTGGCCGATTTCGACAACGGCGCCGGCGAGGGTTTCCTGCTCACTCCCACCGTTGCGGTCGATGACGTCGGGCGGAGCCATCCCGGGTCACCGGTGGCAGGACCGAGGGCCAGCCGCTACGCCACAGATTCGGGCCGAGCGGTAGGAGTTGTGATCGGCCACGCCGGCGCCAGGGCGTCGACTCGCCCGCCAGGGGACGGACTCGACCGACCCCTCCGGGAGGGCGGGTGGGAACCTATCGCCTGCTCAGCGATCTCGTACACACATGCCCATCGGGTTCCACGGCCGCTGTTGGACGATGACATGACCCGGGTCAGCGCCGCCTTTGGCGCAGCGGCGGCCTGGGCTAGCGAAATGGGGTTTGCTGTGCTCGTGGTCGATGCTGCTCGCGGCGGCCTACTGGCAGGGTTCCTTTCGCCTGTCACCAACCAACGGTCGGACCGATTCGGAGGCGACGTGACGGCGAGGTCGCGCTTCCCCCTCGAGGTGTTCGAGGCAGTGAGGGAGAGTTGGAAGGGACCCCTAGCAGTGCGGTTGTCGGTAACGGATTGGATCCGGGGCGGGACGCCGCTCGAGGACTCGATCGCCATCGCTTCCGGCTTCGCCCGCGCCGGCGCCTCGCTGATCGAAGTTGTCGGCGGCGGCACCGTGGCCGAGGCCGAACCCGGATATCGGCGCGGCTACATGATCTCGATCGCCGCCGAAGTGCGGCAGCGAGCAGGAGTGGCGGTGCTGGTCGGTGGGGGAATCACGTCCCGGGATGAGGCCGACACTGCCATCGCCGCGGGCCGCGCCGATCTGATTCGGATCGATCCGTACCTCTACCGACGGCCCTTGATGCGTTAGGTTGCACGGTTGATGTCGCCATATCGGGCTTCGGCGCCACTG
>DATLEZ010000095.1:0-14595 GCA_035525055.1 Acidimicrobiia bacterium
GGTTCCTCGGCGAGCCGTCGCATGCCCGGCACCATCCCGACCGTCGACACTGTCACCGAGCGCGCCGAGATACCCATGACTTCGATGATTCGCCGCAGGCTCTCCCGGACCCGATCAAAGTTGGCCAGTGGCTCTCCCATCCCCATGAAGACGATGTTTGTCAGATGGTCGGGCGCACCTGTCATCCCGATGGTCCGGAGAAACGCCTGGGCATAGGCGACCTGGGCGACGATCTCCCCGGCCTCGAGGTGGCGTTCGAAGCCGAATTGGCCCGTGGCGCAGAACGTGCAACCGAGAGCGCAGCCGGCCTGACTCGAGATACAGACCGTCGCTCGCCTGGGATACCCCATCAGCACCGTCTCGATGGCTGCGCCGCCTTTGGCCCTGAAGAGCCACTTGCGGGTGGCGCCTTTGTCGGCGGACTGCTCGACCTCGACGACGAAGGGCCACAGCTTCGTTTCGAGTTGCTCCCGAATGTGGCTCGGCAAGTTCGTCATCTCCTGAGCGGTCAGGGCCGGTGTCGTGTAGAGCCAGCGCCGCAGTTGCTCGGCCCGGAAGGGCGGCTCGTCCGGGAACAGTTCACCCAGTTGTTCAGGCGCTACGAGATACGGCACCTGGTCATTCTTCCCTTTTCGCGCACCAATCGCGGCCTAGCGGGCGCCGGTTGATACGCGAAAACGCAGCGGGCCTACACTCGCCGGGTTCATGGCGGATATTCACAAGGGATGGTCGCGGGGCACGATCGGCTACCGGGACGCCCAACTCGACTCCTCTGATTTCACGGCAGCAATGACGTTGTTCGTTGCCGGCGTCCCGGCCATGGTGATCGGATCCGAGCTCGCTTTGCAAGGTGTCGGGCTGGGCCAGATGATCCTTGCCGCCCCGTTCGGGGTCCTGATCGGCGCGTTGGTGCTTGGCCTGGTCGGCAGACAGGCTGTGGCCAGCGGGGTTCCCTCGGCCTATCTGGGTCGTGCTGCCTTCGGGTCCATCGGAACGGTATTTTTCAGTCTGGCCCGTCTCCTATTGACGATTGCGTGGGCCGCCTTGACCCTGCGAGTCGCCGGCGGATGGGTTGAGGCCAGCCTCGCCACCTGGGACCTTTCGTTCAACAACTGGGGGATTGTTGCCATCATCGCCCTGCTTGCTCTGGTGGCCTTCTTGCCGGGACCGGCGTGGGCCCTTGCCCAGCTTTTGCGGAGACGCGTGTTCTTGATTGCCATCGTCGTACTCCTGGTGGCCACGTGGAGAGTCCTGTTGGGCTCCGATCCGGTCAGTTCGAACCCGGCCACGGGTGGCTTCTTTGAAACAGTCGACGCCGTGTTTGGCCTGGCGATTCTCTGGGCGGTCGTCGGAGGCGACTTTGGCGGTTATGGCAAGAGAGAGGAAGAGACCGCAACCGGGCTCGGTTACGGCTTCATCGTGTCCGGGCTTGTCTTTGTCATGGCCGGGGCCGCCTTGACCCAGAGGCTCGGCGGGCCTCCAACCGATCTGCTGCTGTTCGGAGCCGGGACGGCAGGTGCCGTGCTCGCCTTGATATGGGTTCCGTTGATGGAGGTGGACGGACTCGGGGGGCTCAATGCGTCGAGCGCCTGGTCGGTCGAGACTCTCGTCCCCGGGATTCCGCCGCGCTTCCTCTACGTCCTCGTGACCGGGGCGTCAGTCGCCGGTTCCGTGCTGGTCGGCCCCGATGTTCTCCGCTCGGCGGCGGACATTGCCATCAGTCTCGTGGCTCCTGGGCTCGGGGTCCTCCTGATCGACGCCTACGTCATGCGCGGTGGCGCCCACTCTGCCGATGAGCTCGTTCGATGGAAGAGCGAATACGGCTGGCTCAATCCTTTCGGATTCTTCAGTTGGGTGGTGGGAGCAGCGGTGACTCTCTGGCTGCGACCAAAGTCCGACGTCGTCCGGGACTGGCTCCCGTCCTGGCCCGGAGACGGGCCCGGCGGCCTTCCGGGCTTGTTGATCGGCTGCGCCGTTGCGTCTGTGGTCTACTTCGTCATAGGAAGGCTGATCTTCTCCGCCTCCGGCCGGGTGTATCGATTGCGGTTTTAGTCGGAGGACGGAAGTCGGAGGTCGGCTAGGCGCTATCTAGCGAACCGCCGTTGTTCTCAGGGGTTCGGAACTCCGGAGGTTCCGGCTCTCTTCCGGCCGGGATCGAAATCAATCGCTCCCTCATCGCCCAGACGACACCAACGACGCCACCGATCACAGCAAGTGTTCTGATTATCCGCTTCACGGCTCCAAGGCTAACTGCCCATCCTTCGCCTTCCGTCTTCCGTCTTCCGTCTACCGTCCTCGCCATGAAGGTTGACTACTACCTGTCCCCGGGGACGCTTCTCGCCTATGTTGAAGCAGAAGCGGTCAAGGCGGCCGCCTCTGGATACGACGGGTTCTTTGCGGCCGAGACCGCCCACGAGCCTTTCATGGCCCTGGCACTCGCCGCTAGGGCCGCTCCCGATCTCACTCTGGGAACCGCGATCGCACTCGCGTTCCCTCGATCGCCGATGATCACGGCCAACATCGCTTGGGATCTGGCCGCCTTCACAAATGGAAAATTCATCCTTGGCCTCGGCACTCAGGTGAAGGCCCACATCACCCGCCGCTTCTCGGGCGAGTGGCTGCCTCCAGGGCCGAGGATGCGCGATTATCTGCAGGCTCTCAGAGCGATATTCAACACCTGGCAGTCGGGTGACCCCCTCGCCTACGAAGGGGAGTTCTACCGCTTCTCGCTGATGACCCCGTTTTTCAACCCGGGCCCGATCAAACATCCTGACGTGCCGCTGGCGATCGCCGGCGTCGGTCCTTACATGTGCAAGCTGGCGGGTGAGCTGTGCCAGGCGTTCCACGTCCACCCATTTCACACCGTTAAGTACCTCGATGAGGTTGTACTGCCACAAATGCTCGCAGGGACTCAGGCAACGGGTCGGGCTCTCTCGGATATTGAACGCATCGCTACGGTGTTCGTCGTCACGGGCCACGACCAGGGGGAGATCGAGCAGGCCATGGAACCGGTCCGGCAGCAGATCGCCTTCTACGCCTCGACCCCGGACTACGCAGCAGTGCTCGAACTTCACGGCTGGGACTTCGCCGACAAACTCCGCGGGATGAGTCGCAGGGGTGAGTGGGGCGAGATGGCCGCCGTCATCCCCGACGAGATGATCGACGAGGTGGCGGTGGTGGCACCTATCGACCAACTGGGCGAGGCGATCAGAGTCCGATACGGCGATCGGGTGCAACGGGTCGGTTACTACGCGCTCGACGGCGGCTCCACATGGTCGCCGGAGGAGTGGGCCCACCTCATCGCCACCACCCGCGACTGAGTTGCTTAGTCAACGGGGTCGAACGGCCGGCGCACGTCGAGGGTCGCCCCCGCCAGATGACCGACATCGTTGAATCCGACGAGACGGGCCTGGTCTCCCGAATTGGCGTTGATCTCGATCGTGGTGATGGACGTGTTTCCGAGCGTGCCGAGCTTTCCCATGAAGATGTTTCCCCCGGCGGGGAACCCGGCCGCCCACATGGCGAGGTTGAGTCCCGCACCACCATGTGTGCACAGAACGATCACGCCTCCGGAGGAGGAGTGCTCGCGGGCCGCCGTGACGACACGTTCGCGCACCGTCGACCATTGCTCGCCGCCGGGGCGGAGAATGTCTTCTCCTGTGCGGTAGGCAGCCCACAGGTCCGGCCATCGGGCCGATATCTCCTCGGGGAGGAGTCCGCTCCATTCCCCGTTGGCTATCTCGCGCAGGCGAGGGTCGCGTTCGATCGATACGCCGATGGCCTCGGCCAGTGGAGTGATGGTGTCGATGGCGCGGCCGAGGTCCGATGAAACGATCCGATCGATCGGGGTGGTCTCGAGCCGGTTGGCCAGAGCGCGGGCCTGAAGGCGCCCCAGATCGTCGAGGGGCACGTCGGATTGGCCGATGAATCGGTGCTCGGAGTTGCCTTCGGCGTGCCCGTGTCTGATTACGAGAAGCTTTGTCATCAGTTCACCGCGGCGGTGGCCGTGTCCACCCTCGGATCGGCGGCAGCGGAACGCTTTCCGTGCTCGTCGATGGTTATCAGCGAGACCGGTCCCCAGCCGTGCTGCACATCAGAACGGACCGAGACCTGATGACCGAGTCGCTTGAGATGGTCGATTGTCCGCGCGGGGGTGTGAGCTTCGACGGCGACAACCGGGTTGGCGCCATCGATCGGATCAATCATCCAGCGGGGCCTTGCCTGCGCGTCCGCTGGCTCGATTCCGGCCCGGAGGCACCGTACCGCTACCTGCAGCAGGAGTTGGGGCTGATAGTCGCCTCCCCGGGTTCCGAGGAGGCAGGTGATCCGACCCCCTTTGGTCCACAACGATGGGGACAGGGTGTGAAGGGGCCGCTTGCCGGGCGCGAGCTCGTTGGCGTGGCCCGGGCGAAGGTCGAACCCTGCTCCACGATTGTGCAGGAAGAACCCGGCATCGCCCGCACCCAGTCCCGAACCGATGCCCATGAAGTTCGACTGGATGAATGACACGGCAAGTCCGGAGGCGTCGATGACCGCGAGATAGGCGGTCCCCCCCGGCGCGGGCGGGGGAGATATGAAGTCCCCGGCCCGTCCGGGGTCGACCCGGCGAGCGCGCTCTGCGATGCGTTCGTCTGACACCAGAGCCGCGGGAGGGTCCGGGGCAAACATCGGGTCGGCGACCACCTCGTTGCGATCAGCCGCCATCGATCGATATGCCTCGATGGCGAGGTGCCAGGAGCGCGGGTCCTCAGGGTCTTCAGGTGGTGCCAGTCGGTCAAAGACTGCCGCCGACCCGGTGGTCAGATATCCCTGGGAGTTGGGTGGGACGACCCAACCCGTCAGCCCGAACGCTTCGGTCCCCAAAGGCTCGGTCCATTCGGCCTGAGTCTCTTCCAGATCGGCCAGGGTTATGACTCCTGCGGTGGCTTTCATGATTCCCTTCCCGGCCAGGCCCAGATAGAAGCCATCCCTGCCCAGGGCTGCAATGGTTTCCAGGGTGTATGCGAGGTCGGGGCGCCGGAGCCTGTCACCGATGGCTGGGGGATTGCCTTCCGGATATAGGACCCGGGCGGCGGTCTGGTGCGCCAACTCCGGACGCCTTGTCAAGGCTCCGACCAGTTCGAGCGAGGCCGGAAAGCCGTCCGAGGCCAATCCGATCGCCGGGGCCAGAACAGCCGGCATCCTTTTGCTGCCGTATCGGGCGAGCAGCGCCTCCCAGCCGTCGACGCATCCGGGAACGGTGATCGTCTGAGGATCAAAAGGCGGCATCGTCCGGTGCCCCTGCGTTCGGAGCCTGTCAGGGTCCGCACCCGCGCCAGCCCGGCCGGACGAGTTGAGAACATCGGGTCGTTGCATTCCGGGTCGGTGGACCAGGGCAAACAGGTCGCCTCCGATTCCGCATGTCTCGGGCGCGACAACTCCGAGTACCGCATTGGCGGCGACGGCGGCATCGACTGCGTTTCCCCCGGTCGCGACCATTGCCATGGCGGCCTGGGTCGCTAGGACATGCGGGGTTGCTGCGGCAGCCCCGTACCCGTGGAGGGCATGACTGCGAAGCGATTCCACCTCAGCGGCGAAGCTCAGGGATGTGGCGATTGAGGGCGTCGAGCACTGCTCGCACGACTGCGCGGCTGCTTTCCCCGTCGACTAGGGCCGAGCCGACCATGAGCCGTTCCGCCCCTTCGGTGACCATGACGACCTGGGCAATCGCCACCGACCTCGAGCCGAGGACGGGTAGGTCGACCGCGGCGACTCCGATCGCCGTGGACTCCTGCATTGCCTGCTGAAGGGCCTCGATCGTCGCTTCGGCGACCAGCCGGTTGCGGGTTGTATGAGCGGCGGCTCCTGCGACCTCGCCAACCAGAGTATCGCCTTGCCAACCGAGGGTGACCACAACTTTGGTGTGATTGCCATCCATCTGCTCGGACACGTCGACGATCACCGGGCGATCTCCCTGAGCAAGATCCGGATCGGGGAGTTGCACGACCGAGACAACCCTCCGATCGATGGCGAGTCCGAACACTGCCTGGGCCAGGCTCTGCACATCTCGAACGACCTGCTTGGCCGCCTTGCCCATCCCCGTCAGGACATGGACTTCGGTTACCGCCCCGCCTTCCGTGACGACCCGGGCAGCTTCGACACCGGGCAGTCGACGGACCTTCTCTTCAAAGTCACGAAGGTTCACAATTCGAAGCGTAGCTGCCGCGGACGGTGGTGAAGTGTCACTTAAAGTGTTACGGTGTGAGGGCGGTGGTACAAGAACACCAGGCGGCCTTGATGGCCGCAACCGCGGCTTGTAATATATACGGTCCTGTTGGGCGGAGTCATTGGGTTGCCGGTACGGTCGCAAGCCCGCCCGGCGTGAGGGACCTTTACTTGACAACCAAAGTTCCCGGATAAAACCGGGAACGCGCGGGGAACCCCGGCGACACGCTCTTTAGGCCATTTGTTTAATCACCCCAGCGGAGCGGATCTGGTTCCACCTGGTTGTTAGCGGCCACGGTGAACCTAAAAACGAAACTGGTGATCGCATGAAGGGCAAGATCGTTCGGATCGTTGCTGCTCTGGGAAGCCTGACGGCATTGATCGTTGCTGGTTCTGCCACTATGAAGATCGGCTGAAAGGGATTGTCGCCGGTTCCCCGCCCGCACGCGCTACAAACTGCGCGCCAACACCCAGGACTCCAATTCAGATGACAGGTCTCGCTCGACGACGATTCGTGCTCGCCACCGGTTACGCGCTGGCCGGTCTTGGCGTGCTCGCCGGGTCGGCAATCTTCGACCCGCGATTTCCCACCTTCTACCGCTGGGCCTTGTTTGCCATCGCCTTTGCGGTCCTCGAATACAACTCGGTCGAAGTCAACGATCGTCTGTTCCAGAGCTCGTCGGTGATGGTGGCTCTCACGGCCGGGATCGTCTTCGCCCTCGACGGGGATTCGGCGGCTCTTGGTCTGGCGAGCATTGCTGCTCTCGGACCGCTTCTTCCCGATGATCTCCGGCATCGACGCTGGTTCCAACCGATGGCCAACATGGGGCAGATGGTCATCTCGGCGGGGGCCGCCGGGTTTGTCCTGGACATCATGTTGAAAGACGTGGGCTTCGCCACCAGGCGCGATCTGGTGCGAATCGTGGTGGCTGGCGTGGTGGCGTCGGCTGTCTACACCCTCATCAATTGGCAGCTTGTCAGGTTTGCGGTTGTGTATGTCTATCGGACCCGCGATGTGGTCCCGTGGTCGAGGATGTCCCTCTTCGTTGGCTCGCTCCTGACGATGGGAATCGTGGGGGCGCTACTGGGAACGACGATCGTCTTCGTAGCCTCCCGGGGCGAACCTGCGGTCACTCCTCTCATCCTGGTCGTCTATCTAATCGGTCACCTGTCACTTTCTTCGTATGCCCAGCTTCGAGAGGCGCACGAAGCCACATTGCGAGGCTTCGTCAAGGCCCTTGAGGCCAAAGACCTCTACACAAGGGGCCACACCGAACGAGTGGCCTATTTCGCCCAACTCACCGGTCAGGAACTCTCATTTTCCGGCACTCAGTTGGAGCGCCTTCGCTGGGCGGCGCTCATACACGACGTCGGGAAGCTGGCGGTGCCCGGTGAGCTCATCCGCAAGAAGGGGAGGCTATCCGCCGACGAGTACCTGGACATGAAAGCCCACGCCCACCTGGTTGAGGAGATCCTGGCGGAAGTCGAGTTCCTCGAGCCCATGGTCGACATCGCTTCGAGCCATCACTCCCACTACGACGGATCGGGGTATGGAGGGCGGGGACATCGTTCGGGCACGCAACCGAGCCTGGAGAGCTGCATCCTCGCGGTTGCTGATGCCTTTGATGCCATGACCTCCACCCGCAGCTACCGCATGGCACTGACCCAGGCGTTTGCGATCGAGGAGCTGCGCCAGCACGCTGGTACACAGTTCCATCCCGACGTCATCGATGCCCTCGAGCGGGGTCTCCGGAAAGTGGGGGAGACCTACGGATCGCGCAATCTCGACGACGAGGAACTGGCACGTCGGCTGGCGGAGCAGCAGGTGGTTGATGAGGCCGTCTGAGGTGACCAGCGAGCCGATCTGGCAGCGGTTGGCGCCTCCTGTGCTCGGAGCGTCGATGGCGGCGCTGGCACTTCAATTCACGTCATCGCCAATGCTGTACATCGTCCTCGGGATCTTCGGACTGGCTGCTGGGGCTCAGCTCGGCGTGCCGTCGGCCAACGGCCGTCGCTTTGGATTGGCGGTCGCAATCGGCACGGCCGCGCCGATTTTCCTGATCGAGGGCACACAGGTCGACGTGCCCTCCGTCCTCGTGGTTTATGGCGCCGGCATGGCGATCGGGGGCCTTGTCTTCTCCATCAGGCCGACCGCCAAGGCCGACTCCTCGGTTCTCCGTTCGTTGATCGGAATGACGATTTATGCAATCGTCTTCAACCTGGTTCGCCGATCGGAAGCCGTGCAATCGATCGAGCAAGGATGGAGGATTCTGGTCCCGTTGGTGATTGCCGCCACAGTCTGGCTTCTGATAGACACACTGATCTGGATCCTTGCCGAGGAGCAAGGCGACTTACGGTGGCATACGTTTGGGGCAGGCTTCACCGGTGACGCCAACGTGTTCGTAAGCCTGGTGGCCACCGGGGCTTTGTTCGGGTTGAGCTACCGGACGCTCGGTGTCTTTGCGCTGGGAGTTGCGGTCCTGCCCTTCATCTTCGCTCACTCGGCCTTTGCCAGGTTTCAGCAGATCAAACGCACCTACCGGCAAACAATCAGAGCGCTCGCCAGGCTCCCGGAGGTGGCGGGTCTGGGGGAGGAGGGCCATGCCGATCGGACTGCCAATCTGGCGTTGGCGGTCGGTCATGACCTGGGTTTAAACCGCTCCAACATCGATGAACTCGAGTATGCCGCGTTGATGCACGACATCGGGAGGATCACCCTCACCGAACCGGCCATCATCAGGGTTGGCTACACGGACGACGACATCGCACGCTGGGGGGCGGAGATCATTTCCCAGGCGCCCTATTTGGAGCGAATAGCTGATCATGTTCGACGGTTGCACGAGCCATATCGCAAGCCGGGTGAGCAATCCGATCCGGCCATCTCGACGATTTCGAAGATCGTTCGGGCGACCAGCGCCTACGACCACCTCGTTGTCGAGCGCGAACTGTCCGCCCTCCAGGCTATCGAGGTACTACACCAGGGAGCCGCGTACGACTTCGATCCCACCGTCGTAGCTTCGATGCGAAGAGTGCTCGAGCGCAGGGGCGCATTCAATCCCGGGTTGAACTCTGCGGGTTCAACTCACTCGGGCCCAATTCACCCGGGTTCTGGGCACGCGGGCTCTGGCAGCCATCCCTCGAACCGTCCCCAGCCCGCCCGAAAACTTCCTTGAGCCAGTGCGGCTCTGTAGGCCGCGAGCTCCGGCGTTCTAATCAAAGGCGAGAAGCAGATCCGGCCTGAGCGCGGGCGCCTCTCTTGAACCAGCGAATGGGCCGTCGGAGTTCGAACTCGACGAAGCGCCCCAGTCCAACGGCTAGGAATACATCACCCAGCGAGAGGACCTGGCCGTAATTGGCGATCCTGATGGGAATCACGTCGGCCAGAAAGACCAGCCGCGAGGTCTCGTTGAGGATCACGTGCTTGAACCCTTCGGCGATCTCGGGGTCTCCCGGCGCAAACCCCGAAGCCACCTCAGCAGCTTCTGCCAGCACCGGCATGCCGCCGTTCAGGGCGATGACGACAAAGTTCATCAGGACACCGAGGCCGGCTAGCCAGAGCCCGGGGCGGTCGCGGTTGATGATGACCAGCAAGAGCAAGGGGACGTAGCTCAACAGAATGAGCGCTACCCCCCAGGTGGCGGCCGAGGGCGGGACGAACTGGGCACCGATCTGAAGGATGAAACCAAGTGGAAGCAGCCACCAGTGGTTGAGGTGGATATCCCCCAGGTTGACCATCCGTCCCCCGCGCAGAATCGCGATGGTCATAGATAAGAAGAGAACCATCGCCAGCCATAGCATGGGGCGACGGTATCACATGGAGGAAACTGAGCCCGATGGTGCGATACGAAACTGCCGGAGATCGCGCGACGATCACAATCGACGAGCCCGAGCGGCGTAATCCGCTGTCTACGGGGACCATGGCAGAGCTGCTCACCCACACCCGGGCGGCCCAGGCCGACCCGTCGGTCAAAGTGATTGTCTATACAGGCGCCGGCGACCGCGCATTCTCGGCCGGGGGCGACCTTTCTTCCGGCTTCGTCAACGATCCCCTGGGCCTCCACCGTGACCGGGGAGTGCTGGCCGATCTCTTCCGGGCCATGTGGCGGGGGGGCAAGCCGACCGTTGCCAGAGTCAACGGGCACGCCCTGGCCGGGGGATTCGGGCTGGCGGTGGCGTGTGACATCACGGTCTGCGTGGACGATGCCAGGCTCGGCACTCCCGAGATCGACGTCGGCCTCTGGCCAATGATGATCACTGTGCCTCTGGTCCGCGCCATGCCGGCCAAGGCCGTTCTCGAACTGATGATGACCGGCCGGATCATCACCCCTGAGGAGGCTCTCCGCCTGGGGGCGGTTTCCCGTGTTGTGAGCCGGGCTGAACTCGATCCGGTCGTCGACGAAATTGTGAACGGCCTGGCCGCCAAGAGCCCGGCGGTGATGATGCTCGGCCGTGATGCCTTCGACAATGTGGTGGGGGTCCACGTCGACGCCGCCCTCGAGCATCTCCAGGCGGGGCTGACCGCCGTCGCCCTCACCGAGGACTCCCGGGAGGGAGTGGCGGCCTTCATCGAGAAGCGGGCGCCTCGTTGGACCGGCCGCTGACCCCTGGTGTCCAAGCAGAGCTGGGTTAGCCTGAGTAGGTGACGGCGGGTAAGCAATCCAGGTATCTCGCAATCGCGGGACGAACCCTTCTCGGGATCAGTCTTCTGATTGGTCTGTTCCTCTTCTATCAGCTGTTCGTCACCGATTTCATCAACTCCCGGTCACAGGCTGCGGCAGCCGACGAACTCGTTGTCGTTCTCGCCCAGCGCCGGGACGATCTGACATCGCCGAGCACGACGACCCCTGCGAGCACGACAACCACTGCCCAGGTGGTCGAGTTGCCCGAGCTGGTTGTCGAGCCGGAGGTTTCCGTCGGCGAGCCCTTCGCCCGGCTCATCATCGACCGGATCGCTCTGGACGCGGTGGTCTTCGAGGGCGTCGACCGCACCACGTTGAAGTCAGGCCCGGGCCATATGCCAGGTACCCCTCTGCCCGGGCAACCGGGTAACGCCGTGATCAGCGGGCACCGAACCACATATGGTCGGCCGTTCTATGAGCTCGATCTCTTGGTTGTCGGCGACGAGATCGCCGTCGAGACCGCCCTCGGGATCAGTACGTATTCGGTTCGTGAAATCCTGATCGTGGCGCCGACCGACGTCTGGGTCGCCGACAACATGGATGGTGCCTGGCTGACGCTGACGACCTGTCATCCGCGGTTCTCGGCCGCACAGCGACTTATTGTCCAAGCGGAGCTGATAGACGGTCCCAATATCGACTACGTGGAAGCGGTGGCGGCATGAAACGGTGGCAGAAGGTGCTTCTGATCGTGCTCGGGTCGTTGGGAGGACTCGTGGCCCTCTTTTTCCTCTTCGAGTGGGCAGGCGACTTGCTCGATTCGGGTGGGGCGATTGGTGGATAGGGGCATTAGCCTCCCTTGGCATGTCCTTCCTAAGTCGTAGAAAGGCAGAGCTGACCGAGCGAGGCGTCGACGCCTCGCGGGTGCCCCCCGGCCAGTACGTGACAGATCGATTCCCGGTCCTCCACGCCGGGGTCACGCCCAAAGTCCAGCTAGCTAAGTGGGACTTTCGAGTCGAGGGCCTGGCCGACGAACCCGTTGCCTGGTCTTATCAGGAAATGCTCGACATGCCCCAGACCGAGCG
This sequence comes from Acidimicrobiia bacterium, assembly GCA_035525055.1. Taxonomy (GTDB): domain Bacteria; phylum Actinomycetota; class Acidimicrobiia; order Spongiisociales; family ZC4RG35; genus DATEEG01. The sequence goes on from DATLEZ010000095.1 coordinate 11,906, forward strand.
CACGTTCGACATTCATTGCGTCACCAAGTGGTCGAAGCTCGACACGATCTGGCGGGGTGTGGCGGTCACCGAGGTGATGGCGCAGCTCAATCCTTCCCCTGGAGCGAGCCACGTGCTCGTGCTGGCCGAACAGGGCTTCACCGCCAACATCCCGATCGCCGATTTCGTCCGCCCGGAGAACCTCTTCGCCCATACCTTCGGCGGCGAGCCGCTCGAGCCCGACCACGGTTGGCCGCTGCGACTGGTGGTCCCTCATCTCTACTTCTGGAAGTCGGTCAAGTGGGTGCGTGGCCTGCGTTTTCTTGACCACGACACCCCTGGCTTCTGGGAGCGCAACGGCTACCACATGTACGGCGACCCCTGGCGCGAACAACGCTACTGGGGCGACTAAAACCCACTTCTTGTGACGCTTGACCCCCTCTGCGGTAGGTCAACCGTCACAAGAACAAGCCTCTTCACATCGGTTGCTCGTTCGTCCACTGTTGCACTGTGGATCGGATTGTCAGCGAAGTGGGCGACGCCCAGCACGGAGTCCTGGGTCGGGGTCAAGCGCTCTCTTCGGGTTTCACCGATCGCCAGATAGATGTCCGCAAGAGCCAGGGTCGCTGGGACCAGAACCTGCGGGGAACCTATCGCATCGGTGGGGCCGCGCCACATTGGCGTCAGGAACTTATGGCGGCGGTCTTGGCCGGAGGGATGGGCACGGCCGTCTCTCACCGATCGGCCTTGGAATTGCACGGCATCATGCCCTTCGCTCAGCTTGTGGAGGTCGTGACTCCCAGACCTCGTCGTTTCCGCACTGAAGGAGAGGTGACCATCCACACGTCGATGGTTCTACCGGAAGAAGACTCCACCGTCGTAGATGGGATCGTTGTGGCAACGGTCGAACGCGCTTTGCTTGACGGTGGAGCCGTGGTTACCGATCGCAAGATCCAGTACTGCGTGGACGCGGCAGTGCGCCTGGGTCTCACAGATCACGACCGGCTCGCACGGCTTCTTGCGGCCAGGCGCAAGAAGGGCAGACGTGGTGTGGGGAGTCTCAACCGTGCTCTAGAGCAATCATCCGACGGCGCCGTACCTGAGAGTCGCTACGAGCGGGCGGCGCTGACAATCGTGCGCGACTTCGGCCTTGAGGAACCAGTCCTTCAGTACGTGGTGATCTTGCCGTCGGGACGAAAAGTGAGAATCGATCTCGCCTGGCCGCCGTACTGGCTAGGGGTAGAGATCGACGGTCACGGATACCACTCGACGCGTAGCGAGCGTGCCTACGACGCCGAACGTGACAACGAGCTCTCTCTGGTCGGATGGAACATGCTCCACTTCACCACCGGCCAGGTCTTCAAGCAACCCGGGCTCGTCGGCAACACCATCTGGCGGGCTCTGCAGACGGCCAAAGCGAAAACGGACGTCCCCGACCCCTTCTTGTGACGGTTGACCCCCTCTGCGGTAGGTCAACCGTCACAAGAACGGGGGTTCTTAGAGGGCCATTTGGCGGAGGACGAAGTTGAGGATCCCGCCGTGGCGGAGGTAGTCCACCTCGATGGGGGTGTCGACCCTGGCCACCACCGTGAACTCCACCACCTCACCCGAGAGGCGGGTTGCCCGGACCGTCAGGACCTGATGCGGTATCAGGTTGTCGGCGAGGCTGATGTCGAAGGTTTCGGTCCCGTCCAGGCCGTAGGTGAGGGCGCTCTCTCCCGGCCGGTACTCGATCGGCAGCACGCCCATCATCACCAGGTTGGAGCGATGGATCCTTTCGAAGCTCTCGACCAGCACGGCCTTGACTCCCAGCAAAAGGGTTCCCTTGGCCGCCCAGTCACGCGACGAACCCATCCCGTAGTCCTTGCCGGCCAGTGCCACCAGCGGCACGCCGGCTTCCTGATAGTGCATGGCGGCGTCGTAGATCGGCTTGACCTGTCCGTCGAGGAGGTCGGTGGTGAATCCTCCCTCGGTTCCGGGGGCCAGCAGGTTGCGAACCCTGATGTTGGCGAACGTCCCTCTCGTCATGACGCGATCGTTGCCGCGCCGCGACCCGTACGAGTTGAACATTGCCGGTTGCACGCCGTGCTCGATCAGGTACCTGCCGGCGGGAGAGTCCGGTTTGATCGATCCGGCCGGGCTGATGTGATCGGTGGTCACCGAGTCTCCCAACCGGACCAGCACCCGCGCCCCGACGATCGGCGCCAGCGGTGTCACAACGGGACCGAGTCCCTGGAAGAACGGAGGCTCCTGGATGTAAGTCGACTTCGGGTTCCACTCATAAATGGCTCCGGTCGATGTGCTGATATTTCGCCATTCGTCCGATCCCGTGAAGACGTCGGCGTATTTGCTCGTGAACTGACTGCGGGTCACGTTCTCGCCAACCACCCGGGCTATCTCCTCCTGGCTGGGCCAGATGTCGCGCAGATAGATGCCCGATCCCGGGATCGGTTCGTTGAGCGGGTCCCAGTTCACGGTGCCGGCCAACGCATAAGCGACAACCAACGGGGGTGAGGCCAGATAGTTGGCCCTCACATCGGGTGAGATCCGACCCTCGAAGTTGCGATTGCCGGACAGCACCGATGCCGCCACCAACCCACTGTGATTGATGGCCTCGGAGATGTCGTCGGGAAGCGGGCCTGAGTTGCCGATGCACGTGGTGCATCCGTAACCCACGACGTAGAAGCCGGTGGCTTCGAGATGATCGAGCA
>DATLEZ010000096.1:0-15694 GCA_035525055.1 Acidimicrobiia bacterium
TGGAACCTACTTCCAGCCGACCGTGATCGAAGGGGCGACGCTGGATATGGCAATCGCGAATGAGGAGATCTTCGGCCCGGTGGCGAACCTGTTCTCGTTCTCCACCGAGGAGGAGGCGATCGAGCTCGCCAATTCGACGCCGTACGGATTGTCCGCCTATGCCTACACCCGCGACGCCGCCCGGAGCTGGAGGGTGAGTGAAGCTCTCGAGTTCGGAATGGTCGGCATCAACACCGGAATGTTCACCACCGAAGTGGTTCCCTTTGGCGGAATCAAAGAATCAGGCATAGGCCGCGAAGGCGGCCGCCAGGGCCTCCGTGAGTACATGGAAACCAAGTACATCGCCATGGGCGGGCTCTGAGCCTCAGTCGGGAGCCGGGTTCGGCGCGACAGACTCCAAAGGTTCGCCTGGCCGCTCCCAGCCCTTGGTGCTGCCGTCAGCTTTTGGTAACGGCGTCGTCTAGATCGTTTTCGGCCTGCGGGGGTGCGTGGGTCCTCCCTGCTTGGTCCTCCGTTGTTGTTGGTCGGCCACGGCTGTCTAGCGCTCGATGTGTCTCCGCTTTGTGACCGGGTCGTCGTTCAATGCTATTGCTCGGCCTCTCTCCTCGAGGGCGGACCGCAGCGGCTCCAGAAGCTCCGCTACCTCGGGAGAGTCCTCGCCGAAGTACTCCACGGTTACGGAAATGCCTCTAGGTAAGTCGCTGCGCTCAGCGGTATTGACCTTGAGAGCCAAACTCTCTGCCATCAGTTCAATCCGACCTTCCTCGTCTATCACTGGGTCGAAACCCGAGTCGAATGCGGCTTGCCTGATTCGGTTGAGGAGCTGATCGGGATCGGCCTCATCGCCCCGGAATGGTCGGAGGACGAAAAGCCCGCCGTCGCTGGCACTGCTGGCATTTCGTAGTTCAAGTCCTGGCCCAGTTGATGGAGTCGACGGCTGCTTCGAGGTGGGGCAGTCGCAGGGGGGCGAGAAGCCGCTGTCGTCGCCGGGGAAGACGCAGCCCGAGACGAGCACGGCGAGAAGAGTGAGGTAGAAGAAGTGATGTGACGCGCCCGCCAGGATCGCCGGCATCATCCAACGACGCAATTGTCGAAATCGTGCCGTCCCCATGAGCAGCCCCCGAAATCGCTTGAACCGACCCTAGCGATGGTCCGCTAGCTCTTGATCTTCAACAGCCTGGCCGCATTGCCGCCGACCACCAGGTCGCGGTCGGCCGCCGAGAGCTTCGACTGGGCAATGAAACCGAGGGGGTCGGTCGGGCCCATGTCGAAGGGGTAGTCGCTGCCCATGAGGACCCGGTCGTTGCCGAATTCGGACACCAGGTATTCGACGGCTCTCGGATCGAAGACGGTCGTGTCGAAATGGAGCATGTGCAGATACTCGCTCGGCGGTCGGCTGATGTGGTGCCGCAACTCCGGCCTGACTCGATAGGCGTGATCGGTGCGGGCGAAGTAGAAGGGCAGGTATCCACCACCGTGGACGATCAGCATCTTCAGGTCCGGGAATCGCTCCCAGACTCCCCCGAGGATCATCCGTGACACTGCCAGCGTCGAGGCCAGTGGCATGCAGATGACATTGGCGAGGTAGTAGTCACCCATTCTCTGCGCTTCGGTGAACCCGTGCGGGTGGAGAATGACCAACAGATCCAATTCGACTGCCTTCTCCCACAACGGGTCGAAACGGCGATCATCGAGTTCACCACCATTGACGTCGGCATTGATCTCGAAGCCGTTGAACCCGAGATCGCGATGGGCCCGGACCATCTCGGCAATCGCGGCTCCAGGGTGATCGAGCGGAAGATTGGCGACGCCGACGAAACGGTTGGGATGGCTCGCCACCAGCTCGGCAATCCGGTCATTCTGAATCGCGGTGACGCGGGCGCCGGTGGGTTCGTCGAGGTAGTAGAAGTACTGCGGGGGTGCAATCGCTAACACCTGCCGGTCCACCCCCTGCAGGTCCATGTCGGCGATCCGGGCCTCGGGGTCGATGAACTTGGCGACCTGCGTTGCCCGCAGTTCCCGGTTGTAACGGCTGCTCTCCTCCGACTGATAGAGGACGCGCGGGTCGAATTCGGGCCGGAAGAAGGGCGCCGCGATCTCGGCTGCAGCTGGGACCTCGACGTGGGAGTGGACGTCGATGGTCTCGACGAGTGACTTGCGCGCACTCGTCTTGTCCCACCTCGGTCCGAGCTCCTGGTACCACTCTTCGGTCATCGAGGACTCCCTCTTCTAGGCAATTTGGATCCGCATATGATGCAAATTCGATCATATGGCTTCCCCCCTTCACCCGCAGTTGACCCGTCGCTGGAGTTGGGGCCACCCCGTCGGCGTCGCCGGATCAAACCGGGAACGTCTCGCGATCGCAATGTCGGTGGGTGCGATGGGAACGCTGGGTTTCTCCGTCACCGCCCCTTTGCTCCCCGATCTGGCCACCGCCTTCGGCGTCAGCCGCGGGTCGATCGGATGGGTTCAAGCGGCAGTGTCAATCGCCGGAGTCCTTCTCTCCGCCGTCATTGGCTACCTGGCCGACCGTCTCGGTCGCAGGCGTGTCGTGTTAACCAGCCTTGTGCTCTTCACCGTGTTCGGATGCGCCGGGTTCCTCACCCGCACCTTCGAAGGGCTGATCGCCATGCGGGTCCTTCAGGGCATCGGCACTTCCGGCCTCCTGGGACTGGGGATCGTGATGGTCAGCGACCTGTTCGAGGGACCGGCGCGCACGAGGGCGATGGGCTTCAACCTGACCGCCGTGACAACAGTGGGGATGCTGGGCCCTCTGGCGTCCGGCTTCATCGCCGGGGGCGGCGTGTTCAGGCCCTTCCTCATCTTCTTGATCGGCGTCCCTCTTCTCGTTTGGGCAAGTCGCCTTCCGAGCGACCCCACCAAGAATGTCGAATCACCGATTCGCCATGCCGGGGCAGCCTTTGCCGCGCTCCGACAGGGCGGACAGATCGGAGACTTTGGTGGCATCCTCCTGGTCACCTTCGCCGCCACGGTCCTCCAGCACGGTTTCGGGTTCACCAACACCCCGCTCTTCCTCGACTCCGAGTTCGGTGTCGGCCCCGCTGGACGCGGTGTCATCATCGCCATGTTCCAATTCGGAACCGTTCTCGCCGCGGTGCAGATCGGACGGTTGCGAGCCCGGGCGAGTGGCTCCCGCCTGGTCGGTGCCGGCTTCGTTCTCACCGCCCTCGGCATGGCCGTGGCGGCTTTGGCGCCAGACCCCTGGGCGGTTGCCGTTGGTCTCGGACTCACAGGAGTCGGTTTCGGTCTGTTCGTACCGCTCGCACAGGATCGGGCCGCAACGATGGGGGGCGCACTGTTCCGCGGATTGACCGTCCTGACCTGGGTAACGATCGTCCGATCGGCCCAGGTAGTCGGACCGCCGACGGCATCGTTCTTCAACGAATCGATCGGCGCCCGTGCAACGTTCGGAATTGCTGCGGCAGTGATGGCGATAGCCGCGGTGACGTGGCGACCGGCTCGGCGCAGAATCCGTCATCTAGGATCGCCCGCCACATGAGACTCGTCACATTCGCTCACGCTGACGGCGGGCGCCACATCGGCGCCGTCGACGGCGACGCGGTGGTCGACATCTCGGCAGGCGACCCCGGTCTTCCGGCCGACATGGTCGACCTGATCGGCGTCTGGGACCTGGCTCGGGTCGCTGCCGCCAGGAATCGGGGCCCCAGATTGGCGCTGTCGGAGGTTCGGCTTCTGGCGCCGCTACGAGTTCGCAAGAACGTATTCGCCGTGGGTCGCAACTACCACGACCACGCCCACGAGTTCTCCAAGTCCGGCTTCGATGCGTCCGAGAAGAAGGTGATCCCCGAACATCCGGTGATCTTCACGAAAGCCCCGACGTCCGTCATAGGTCCCGACGATGCCATCGTCCTTGCCAACGACCCCACCGGCAGTACCGACTATGAGGGGGAGATGGCGGTGGTCATCGGACGACGATGCCGGGGAGCCAGGAGGGAGAACGCTTTGGACAATGTCTTCGGGTGGACGATCGTCAACGATGTCACCGCCCGCCACCTCCAGCAGAAACATGTGCAGTGGTTCGTCGGCAAGAGTCCCGACACCTTTTGCCCGATGGGACCCTGTATCACGACCATCGACGAACTGCCTGACATCCGGTCGTCTTGGCTCCAAACCAACGTCAACGGCGAACTCCGGCAGAGAGTGCCCATCTCGGATCTGATTTTTGACGTCGAGTCATTGATCGTGACGCTTTCGGAGGTGATGACTCTCGAGCCCGGCGACGTGATCGCCACGGGTACCGGGGTCGGAGTGGGGATCGGCTTCGATCCACCCAAATTCCTGGCCGCTGGAGACGTTGTCGAGGTTTCGATCGACGGAATCGGGACGCTACGGAACCCGGTGGAATAGACATGAGCGAAATCCCTGTCTGCCAGCCTCCAATTCGGGACACCCGGCGTTCGACGATGGCGACCCCACCCGGTGCCACTGACTGCCACACCCACGTCTTCGAGCACCGCTTTCCGATGATCCCCAATCGCGGCTACACGCCTCCCGACTCAAACCTGGCCGACATGCTGGCAATGCACGGCCAGATCGGGATCGAGCGCGTCGTTTTCACCCAGCCATCGATCTACGGCATCGACAACACGGCCATTCTCTCGGCGATCGACCAGATCCCACATCGGGCCCGGGCCGTCGTGGCCATCGACCTGTCGCAGTCGGATGATGACCTCGCCGCATTGGACCGCAGAGGAGTTCGCGGGGTTCGCCTCAACTTGGACAACGTGGGCGGCATGCCGATCGAGCTCAATGAGATTCCGACCCTCGCCGGACGGATCGCCGAACTGGGCTGGCATATCGAGTTCCTTTTCGCCGGCCAGCACTTTCCTGAGCTCCTTCCAGTACTTCGATCGGTCCAGGGCCCGATCTCGATCGGGCACTTCGGGTACATGCCAGCTGCCGAAGGCGTTTCGTATCCACCGTTCCGGGCACTGGTCGACCTGATCAAAGAAGGAAACACGTGGATGAAATTGTCGGGACCCAACCGCCTCGGGGTGGGTGACCTTCCACCATGGGATGCGGTCGTGCCCCTGGCCCATGCCTTGATCGAAGCCAACCCCGAGCGGATGTTGTGGGCGACGGACTGGCCCCATCCCAACAAGTTCGGGGACATGCCCAATGACGCCGACCTGATCGAACAACTCGCACTGTGGGCTCCCGATCCGGCCCTGAGGAACAGGATTCTCGTGGACAATCCCGCCATCCTGTACCGCTTCTGATGTGGGGCCCTTGATGACTGGCTCTTTATGACTGGGGGACCCATCGCCGTGATCGGCCTCGGAATCATGGGTTCGCGCATGGCGAACCGGTTGCGGCTGAACGGGCACGGTCTTCGGGGATACGACCCGAGCCCCGCCAGCCTCGACGCCTTTGCAGCAGCAGGCGGGGTGGCAACGGGGTCCCCGGCCGAAGCAGTACAGGGATGCTGGGCTGCGTTGTTGTCACTGCCCGATTCCGACATTTCCCGCCGGGTATGTCTGGGGGAGGGAGGTATCTCCTCGTCAAGGGTGGCGGGACTGCTGGTCCTCGACACCACTACCGGCCGGCCCGAGGACGCCGTGACCAATGCCGCTGGTCTTGCTGCTGTAAACATCGACTACGGCGACACCACGGTCAGCGGGAATGCTCCGTTCGCTGCTTCCGGCCAACTCGTCGTCATGTTCGGAGGCACTCCGGAGGCTTTCGAGGAGGGGCGCCCTGTATTCGAGGCCATCGGTCGCTCGCACCATCACGTCGGACCGGTCGGGGCCGGTGCCCGTGTCAAGCTGATTGTCAATCAGATCCTGAGCATCCAACGGATGGCCCTGGCCGAGGTCGTGGTAACCGCCGAGCTTGCAGGCCTTGATCTTGAGCGAGTCCTCGAAGTGCTCAAGGACAGCCTCGCCTATGCGAAAGTGATGGATGTCTATGGCGACAACATTGTCGCCGGCACCCACGATCCGCCGGCGGCGCGGCTCCGACAGACTCACAAAGACGCCCGGCTGATGATCGAACACGCGGTATCGCTTGGAGCACCGGCCGATCTCATCGAAGTCGTGCAGGTTGCCCTGGCCGAAGGCGAAGCTACCGGCCTCGGCGACCTCGACAATTCGGCGATAGCGGAGGTAGTCCGTCGCCGCGCCGGAATCGGAAGGGTAAGAGGGGCGTAGCTCTTGGAGGTTTTGATATGGCCCGTATCCGTTTGATCACTGATCGCGATCAGGACCTGAGCCCCAAACAGATCGAGACCTTCGATTGGGTAGTCGAGAGCCGCGGTCGCATGATCCGCCCCTTCGAAGTGCTACTGCACAGCCCGCAGGTGGCGCGGCATGTCGCCGAACTTGGCGCCAAGATCCGGTTCGACTCATCGCTTCTGGACCATGATCGGGAACTGGTCATCCTCACCGCTGCCCTGGCCCACGGCTGTGCCTTCGAGTGGGATTCCCACCTTCCTCTGGCCCGGGCGGCGGGGGTCCGGGAGGGGGTGCTCGATCACCTCCGCGACGGTGGTGGTTCGCTGACTGACTCAGAGGCGGTCTTCATCGACTTTGTCCGGGAGTTGTGTGCCGGCAGCACTGTGTCGTCCGAGACCTTCGAGCGGGCCAAGGCCTTGCTGGGGGAGTCCGGCGTTGTCGAACTGAGCGCCACCGTCGGCTACTACACGATGCTGGCCATGGTGATGGGCGCCTGCGACGCGTGTTGAGTCCCGGTTTTGGCGCGGAGTCCTGCTCCCCTGATGTCGATTCTCCGCGCCAAAAGAGGTTTGGAGGTCGGGTAGTGAGTCGTGGGTGGTGCGTGGTGAGCAGGAGCGTGGTCCCCGAAATTTGGCGTGCGGCTCCCGGCGAATCCGAAACTTGGCCTGGCGCGGAAGGCGGGACTGGTGCGCCAAATTTGGTGAGAGGCCCGGGACTGGAGCGCCAAATTTGCGGACAAGCCGACCCGCCCTGTTCCCTTCGCTGACTCTTCTCTTGGGCGCCGACTTCCGTCTTCCGTCTTCCGTCTTCGTCTTCCGCCTTAAGATCCTATATCGTGCATGGTCTGACTTCGGCCTCGAATAGAATAGGAGCGAAATACATGGCAGTGGCCGCGGGTGGGGTACCGGTTGTCGACCTTCACTGTCATCGCGAGTGTGGGCCGGCGGCTCAATTGATGAAGGCCGAGGCCGACCCGATCGGGCAGGTGCCTTTGTCGTTCGGGAGTGCCCTCACGAAAGAGGTCAACCGCCGGCAGTTGGTCGACATTAAGCCAAAGATGGAATCGGTCGAGGAGCGCCTGGCGGACATGGATCGAATGGGGGTTGATATCCAGGCTCTGGCCATCGCCCCCTACCAGACGTACTACTGGGCCGACCCCGGGTTGGGGGCCGAGGTCGCACGCACGATCAACGATGAACTTGCCGATCTGGTGGGTCAATATCCGGATCGGTTTATCGGGTTGGGTACGGCGCCTTTGCAGGATGCTGGCGCGGCGGTGACCGAACTGAGACGCTGTATGGGCGACCTGGGCTTCAAGGGATTAGAGATCGGAACCAATATCGAAGGGGAGGAGATATCAGCTCCGCGGCTCGACCCGTTCTGGGCCGCCGTGGAGGAGACCGGGGCCGTCATCTTCATACATCCCACCGGATTCACCCATCCCCAGCGGCTCACCGAGCACTATTTCTTCAACGTGATCGGACATCCGATCGAGAACGCCCTGGCGATCGCCAACCTGATCTTTGCAGGGACGCTGGAGCGCTTTCCGTCCTTGAAAATCGTTGTTGCCCATGGTGGTGGCTATCTGCCTCCCTATGCAGGACGCATGGATCACGCCTATCACGCCAGGGAAGACGTCCGGGAGGGGCTGCCCAGGCCCCCGGGCGAATATCTCCGCCAGTTGTACTTCGACACAATGGTTTTCGAACCGGATCAACTGTCGTTCCTGGTCGAGAAGTACGGGGCAGATCACATCGTCCTGGGCACCGACTACCCCTACGACATGGGAGAGAACGATCCGGTCGGCCTGGTGGCGAGAACGCCCGGCCTTGGCGACGAGCAGCGTGCAGCAATATGCGGCGGCAACGCCGCCCGGCTCATGAGTCTTGAAACGACGGTGAGCGGATGAGTGAACCCATCGGCCTCGCAATCATCGGCTGCGGCACCATCGGGCGCGTGCGAGCCGAACTGGCACGGGAGACGGCGGCGGTCGGGTGGCTTGGCCTGTGCGACATCGATGAAGCCACCGCCCGGCGCCTGGCCGACGACACCAGAGCAGACTTCGTCACGAGCGACCTGGCTCAACTCCTGGCTCGGCCGGAAGTGACGGCGGTGATCATTGCCACGGCCGAGAACGAACACGTCGAGCCGATCCTGGCCGCCGCCGAACTGGGAGTGCCGCTTTTCATAGAGAAGCCTTTGGCAACCGATCCGATCGACTCGGAGCGAGTCCTCACCGCCATCGAGCAGGCCGGGATCGATGCGGTCATGGGTTACACGCAGCGCTTCCGGCGCCGGTTCCTGACCGTCAAGCAGCGGCTGCGTGACGGTCAAATCGGTGAGGTCACCAGTGTCGTTACCCGGGCCTTCATGAATCGAATGGTCCCGATCGCCACTCTTCGCAAGACCGATCAGCGCTCGACCCTGACGCCCATGGTCGTGTCCGGGACCCATAGCCTCGACATGTGCATGTGGCTGATGGAGGGCAAGACCCCGATCGAGGTTTACGCCCGCTCGACCGACAAGGTGCTCGGCGCGCTCGGGACAAAGGACTCCACTTTCGGTTTGTTCACGATGGACGACGGCACCATCTGGAGCATGAACATCTCCTGGGCACTTCCCACGGTCTGGCCGGGGGCGGTCTACGGTCTCGAGATCGGGATCGTTGGGACCCTCGGTGTGATCGATATCGAGGACACCCACCGCGACGTCATAATCGCATCCGAGATCGCCCAGGGAGCCGGCTACACCTCGAAAGGGTTCCAACCGGAGGCGGAGCGCCACGTCGATTTCATAGGAAGCTATCCACCGGGCGACCTTTCCGACGGCCTCCTGTGGGGTCCGATGAGGGAGGAGACCATGACCTGGTTCAACCGCTTGACTACCGGGATCAGCACTCCCCACGCCACGGCCGCCGATGGACACCGCAACCTCTTGCTGACGATGGCGATGGATCTGTCAGCGCGAACCGGGCGGGCGGTGCCACTGCCCATCAAGCCACAAGAATTGCTCTAAGAACCGGGAGGAAAGGTGAAACAAATCAACGTCGGCATCATCGGGACCGGGTGGTGTGGTGGGATCCGCGCCGTCGCCGCTGCCAATAGCCCGCTGGTGAGTTCCCTCCACATTTGCGAGATCAACGAAGGTCGACTGGCGGAGATGAAGGCCAGGACCAACCCATCCACGGCCGTCACCGACTGGGACCAGATCGTTGCCAACCCGGAGATCGATGCGGTCATGGTCTCAACCACCCCCGAGACAACTCACTATCCGATCACGCGGGCTGCGCTCCTGGCCGGAAAGCATGTTCTCCTCGAGAAGCCGATGGCCATCACACTCGAAGAGGCCGACGATTTGATCGAAATCGCCGAGACCAAGAATCTCAAGTTCACGATCGGATACTCCCAACGCTTCAATGTCAAGCAGGCGCTCGTCCGTCGGAGCCTGAACGACGGAACCCTGGGAGACCCGGTCAGCGTCCTCATCAGCCGTCACATCACCCGTTCCCTGGGGGCCAAGATCGGCAACCGGACGAAGCTATCGCCCGCCGTCATGGAGGCGACCCACGACATCGACTTCTCGCTTTGGTGCCTCGCACCGCGCCGCCCGGTCAGGGTTTACGCCCAGGAAGCGTTCGGCGCTCGCAAGGCCAGCCACGGCGTCGCCGACACGATGATGCTGATGATCACTATGGACGATGGCGTGGTCGTGACGATCGGAGCTGGATGGTCGCTTCCGCCCGGCTACCCCAACTTCTCGACAACCTGGATCGAATTCATCGGTACCGAGGGGGCGCTCCTCATGGACGCCTCGCATAAGGACATCATTCTCAACACGATGGACAAGGGCGTGCAGTTCCCTCTCTCGACGATGCCCGGCGAGTATGTCGATCACGTCTACGCCGGTCCCATGGAACGGGAAACGCTGCACTTTCTCGAGGCGGTGGCCTACGACCGTCCAGTCATGGTTGAACCGCGGCTGGCCAGGCTCACGATGGAGGTCTATCTGGCCGCCGACCTTTCGGCCGAGCGGAACGAAGTCGTGGAGTTGCCTCTCGCTCGGGGAGATTCGGACCTCGCGCTGGCAATCACCGCCGAGCACTGACCACATCTGGTGAGCAGGCTCGCTGAACTCGACGATGGTTTTCTGGTCGTGGTCAAGAGCGATTGCGAGACGTGCCAGATGGTCGAACCGGTGCTCGGAGTCATGTCGGCCCGGACCGGTGTCGCCATCGCCAGCCAGGACGACCCCTCGTTCCCGCGCGGTCTCGGGGTGATCGACGACACCGACCTCGGACTGTCCTGGGACCTTCAGACCGAAACCACCCCGACGCTGTATCGAATTGAGAAGGGGAAGGTCGTCGAATCAGCGACCGGATGGAACCGGGAGGAATGGCAGCGGCTGACCGGCATCGCAGGGCTGGGAACCGGCTTGCCGGCGAGCCGACCCGGGTGTGGATCGAAGATCTTCGAGCCTGGCACATTCGAGCTGCTCAGCGCCCGGTCCGGCGGTCTCCGTTCGCGCCGCGTCACAGTCGCTCCAGCCCTCGATCCATTCGAGGCAATGATGTCCTTCGGATGGTCGGACGGTCTTCCGGTGGTTCCACCCACCGAAGACCGGGTCCGGCGGATGCTGGACGGCACGAGCCACGATCCCGCCGAGGTTGTCTGCGTGATGGCGCCCGACCTGGTCGAGTGCACTGTCGAGAAGGTCGCCATCAATGCGGTGATGGCCGGCTGCAAGCCGGAGTATTTACCGGTGGTTCTGGCCGGTTGCGAGGCAGTCGCCACCGACCTGTTCAACATCCACGGTGTTGCCGCCACTACTCAGTTCGCCGGGCTGGTGCTCATCGTCAACGGGCCGATTCGGCACGAGCTCCAGATGAACTCGGGCGTCAATGCCCTGGGTCCTGGCAATCGGGCCAACGCCACGATCGGTCGGGCGGTCAACCTGGTCGTGCGCAACCTTGGAGGCGCTCGTCCCGGCGGGGTCGACCGTTCGACCCTCGGAAGCCCGGCCAAATGGAGCCTGTGCTTCCCCGAGGACGAGGAGGGCTCGCCGTGGGAACCGCTCTCGACGGAACGAGGGATGGCCGAGGGAGTGTCCGCCGTGAGCGCCTTCGCCGGGCACGGGCCCCACGAGATCGTCGACCAGGCCTCCCGCGACGCCACGTCATTGGCGGGTTCGTTTGCCGCTCAGCTCAGATCGGTCGGGCATCCGAAGTTGATGGGATTCCTCGATGCCCTGGTGGTGGTCGCTCCCGAGCATGCACGGGTGTTCACCGATTCGGGATGGGACAAGGCTCGGCTTCGCAACGAACTCGCCCAGCGCCTCACTTTCGACGGTGACGACGTAGTTAGAGGTGCAGGGGGAATCGCCGAAGGGGTGCCGCAGCACAGAGTTCAGCCACGAATGACGAAGTTCCGACCGGACGGCCTTTGGTTCGTCCACGCCGGTGGCACGGCCGGGATGTTCAGCGGGATTATCAGTGGTTGGACCGGTGGGCCCCGTGGATCTCAGATGGCAACGGTTTCGATCGACAACTGGAAATAGGCAAGGAGTGACCATGGAACTGCTCGATCCCACCGCCGAATCCGCCCCCATCGCCCGTCAAGGGGCGCCGCGCCTCTCGGCGATCGAGGGAGGGACGGTAGGCCTTCTCGATATCTCGAAGCCCCGCGGGGATGTCTTCCTCGACCGCCTCGCGGAGCTTCTCGCGGCCCGCAATGTGACGGTCCGCCGGTATTTGAAACCCACCCACGCCCGGCCGGCATCGGCCGATCTCAGATCTCAGATCGCGGGCGAATGCGACGCAGTGGTCGAAGCCCTCGCCGATTGAGGAAGTTGTACGTCGTGCAGTGTGCATGACATCACCAACCTGGAGGCTCTGGGCATCCCCGGTGTGTTCGTGGCTACGAGCGAGTTCGAATCCGCCGCTATCGCTCAAGGAATGGCGCTGGGGTTCGACCCGCCCAGGGTGCTGGTTGCCCACCCGGTCCAGGACCGGACCGACGATGAACTGGTCGAGATGGCCGACCGAGCCATTGATGAAGTCATAGGGGCCCTCACGCGATCCTCAAATAGCGGATAGCGGCTTCTAGGGCATCAGGAGCACTTTGCCGGTCGTCTCCCTCGCCTCGAGCTTGCGATGGGCGTCGGCCGCTTCCTTGATCGGGAGCCGCAGCCCGACGCGGACGTCGAGGTCGCCAGCTGTGATCAGGCCGAAGAGTGATGCCGCGCGGCGCCGCAACTCCTCGGTAGTTGCCACGTAATGGCCGAGGCCTGGCCGGGTCAAGAACAGCGAGCCGAGCGCCGATAGCCGGAGCGGTGGAAACGGATCGGGGGGACCGCTGGCACTTCCGTAGTTGACCATCATTCCCCGTGGTTTGAGAAGGGTCAGGCCCTGTTCGAATGTGGCCCTGCCGACCCCGTCATACACGACGTCGATCTGATTCTTTCCAACGAGGTCCTCAACCCCTTCGACAAAGTCGACCGCCTTGTAGTCGATGACATGATCGGCTCCGGCCGATTTGGCCAGGGCGACTTTGTCGGGGCCGCCGGCGGTTGCAATTACTTCAGCGCCCTTTTGCTTCGCCATTTGCACGAGCAAGCGGCCCACACCGCCGGCCGCGGCGTGGATCAGACAGCGTTGCCCAGAGTGCAGGGGGAAGGTGTCGTTGACGAGATAGTGAGCAGTCGCACCCTGGAGCAGGCTGGCAGCTGCCAACTCGCTGGCCAGCGCGTCCGGCACCGGCACAGCCCGGGCCTCCTTGATCGCGATGTAATCCCCATACGAGCCACGCTGGTCGCACCAGCCAACCCGATCGCCAGGCTTGAAGGCGGTGACGCCTTCACCGATCGCCACGACCTCGCCGGCTCCTTCTGAGCCAAGGATGAAAGGGAGGTCGACCTTGTAGAGGCCGGTCCGCTGATAGGTGTCCATGAAGTTGACCCCGGCCGCCTCGATCGCGACCACCAACTGGCCGGCCTCGGGACTCGGGTCGGGGACGTGCTTCCACTGCAGGACCTCGGGGCCTCCGAGTTCTTCAACAACGATGGCGTTCATGGGATCCTCCTAAGTCCAATCCGTTCTTTTTGGCGCGGATGATCGACAGCGGGGGAGCATAACGACGCGCCAAAACGAGTTTTTAATTCGGAATCAACGGCAGCAACACATGTAAAGGGTGGTCGGGACCGACGTAGAGGGTGACTTTGCCTCCGAAGATCGCCGGCGGGCGGTCGTCGGGATCGTTGTGGGTCATGCCGCCGGTGCCTTTCGTGGCATACACGAAGTTCTCGCCGTACTCGTCGAGGGGCCCGGCGTACTCGTAGTCCTTGCCCCTGATCCAGAGCCCCAGCCGATAGCCGGGCGGCACGACGATGCACGTCGGGACGAATTCGATATCGAGCGGATAGATCTCTCCGGGGACCAGCGGTTCGACACGGTCGTGGGGATGGAAAGGCTGCCAGGGCTTGCTCCGATCCCGGTCGAAGGCGCGGTGCGAGGCGCGCAGCCAGCCATTTGCAATGGGGGTATTGGGATCGGTCGAACCTTCGAACGTGACCTCGTTGCCGTCCTCATCAAACAGGCGAAGAATCAAGAACAGGTCCGCGTCGACGGTTTCGGACGAGATCCAGAGTCGCGCCGCCAGCGGCCCGGTGAACTCGGTCTTTTCCAGAAACGGGGGAGTTGTGAACAGGAGGCCATCACCCAACGCGTCGTATCCGAGCGCAGCAAAGGAGTCCTCCAACCGCTCGCCTGGGTGGCGAATGTTCAACTGCACCCGGGGGGAGTTTTGCCAGCCGTTGTCCAGCTCCTTGAGGAAATGATCGAAGAACCGTTTCTGCAGGTCGCGACCGTAGTCGGAGTAGAAGTGGGTCCAGTGAGTGTCACCGTGAACCTCGAGCCATTTGTCCGGTGACGCTGCGTATATGAAGCCGTTGAAGTTGCCGCGGGGATGGATGCCTTGCCCTCCCCAATTGGCGGCGGTCAGCAAAGGGACCTCGACCCTGGACAGGTCGATGCTTCGCGCGTGGTGCCATTCGTCGTAGAGCGGATGCTGCTTGATGATCGCGAAATAGTCGCTCCGGTGCGCCGCCAGCTCCTCTTCGGAGAGCGTCAACGGTCCTGCTACCGGCGAACCGGTATTCGGGTTGATGGGGGGCCCGCTCGCCTTGTCCATACTGGATCGGGTTGATCTGGTTCGGTTGCCAGCGCCTCGTGAACTCACTCAGGATCCCGCCGTGATAGAAGGCGTCCCGGTACTGATCGTTGAATCCTTCCCAGGCGATCAAGGCCGCCAGGTGATCGGGCTGCCTGGCAGCAGCGGCCCAACCCATCACGGTGTAGTAGGAGATCCCGGCTATTCCGACCTTGCCGTTGCTCCAATCCTGGGTCCCGGCCCACTCGACGCCGGCACTGACATCGTCGTATTCCTGAGGTGAGCGTGGGTCGAGAAACCCGGGTGACCATCCCGCGCCCCGCGAGTCGACCCTGACCACCACGTAACCGTGCGGGACCCATCTCTCGGGGTCGACGACCTCCCATGCCTGGTATTTGTTGGTCGACTCTTCCTTCACGCTTGGATCTTTCGACAGGAGCTTTCCGCACTGCATCTGATAGACGGACCCGTTGAAGGGGAGACCCTTGGCGTAGACCCCGTGGCTGAGGACGACCGGGTAACGACCCTGCTCAACCGGTCGATACACGTCGGCCCTGAGCACGGCCCCGTCTGGCATCGGCACTGGCACCTGCCAGTCGATCGCCATCCCGTCGATGATTTCGGACCACGATTGCTTCATATCGACCAAAGACCTATCGCGGAGGACTCGGCTTCCCGCCGGGGTTCTCGGCCAACGCTATCGCCGACGAAAACCGGGCAATTCGGATTATGTACGATGCAATCTCGTGCTTGCGACCTTCTCCGAGCCTTCGGATCTGATTTCCCTCCGATCAAGGTGACGGTGGTTCCGTCATGAGAAGCCGCTTGTCCCGCGTGCGGAAGCTGGTGGTTGTCGACATAACGCCGCTGCGGCAGTCTCGTGACTTCCGGTACCTCTATCTGGGCCAAATGGCTTCATTCCTGGCCCGTGAATTGACGGTGGTGGCAGTGCCGTACCAGGCGTTCGTGCTCACCGGGTCGTCACTGGTTGTCGGTTCCCTAGGCCTGGCGCAGCTGATACCGGGATTGGCGGTGGCGCTCCTCGGGGGGGCGTTCTTCGACGCCTTCGACCGCAAGAGGCTCATGTGGATCAGCCAGGTCCTCCAGGCCGTCGTCGCCGGGGGCCTGATGATCAACGCGGCAGTCCCATCACCGGCGTTGTGGCCACTGTTCGTGCTCTCGGGGCTGAATGCCGGGCTTTCATCGATCGACACCTCCACCCGGATCGCCGTCACCCCCTCATTGGTCTCTCGCGATCTGCTTCCCGCGGCTTTGGCTCTCAACCAAACCATGGCAACTCTTGGAGGCGCCGCCGGT
>DATLEZ010000097.1:0-31972 GCA_035525055.1 Acidimicrobiia bacterium
GTCTGTGGAGGACAGCAATCGATGAGGGATATGACCGAGTGTTCGTCGGCAAGGCGTTTCACACAATTGATGAGAAGGGCCGCCTGGTCCTCCCTTCGTCGTTCCGGCGCGTTCTCGAAGGAGACGGCGACCACAAGACCTGCGTACTCACTCGAAGCACGGACGGCTGTCTGATGCTGTTCCGTCCTCCCGACTTTCAGAGGCAAGCCGACGAGCTCATTGCTGCCGCCACCACTCCACTGGGTCGACGCAAATTGAGAACGTTCACGGCCAATGCCGATCACCTCGCCCTCGACAAAGCCGGCCGTCTGATCGTCAACGAGGAACTTCGTCGTTTCGCAGCGATCACTCTCGGCGAAGAGGTGGCGATCGTCGGCATGTATGACAGGGCCGAGATTTGGAACCGCGAGGCCTACCTGGTCACCGCGGCCAAGGGTGATAGCGAATTCCTCGATGTCGAGGAAGAAGGAGAGGACTCTCCCGCTTAGTCCTGGATCATCGCCAGCCCCCCGGTTACCAAACGGAAGGCCCCTGACTCCGCCCGCTTCCTTTTGGTGCCAGCGCCCGGGGGGCTGGCCATGACCCAGGACCGGGAGTACCACCGGCCGGTGATGGCCGACGAAACGGTGGAACTGCTCGGACCGGTTCCGCCGGGAGTGGTGATAGACGCCACTTTCGGTGGAGGGGGTCATTCGAGGAGGTTGTTGGAGGTACTCAGCTCCGACCACCGGGTGCTCGGCATCGATCGAGATCCGGAGGCGGTGGCTCGAGGTTCAAATGAGGGAGGACGGTTGCAGGTGGTCCGCGGAAACTTCGCCAATCTGGCGAGGATCCTGGAGGAAGCGAATGTGACAGCTCCGGTGGGGGTTCTGTTCGACTTCGGCGTTTCCAGTCATCATCTCGACGACCCCGCCCGCGGCTTCTCGTACCGGCACGGGGGCCCTCTCGACATGAGGATGGATCCGACTCAGGGCCTGACGGCCTCCGATCTCGTCAACGGGCTCGACGTGACCGAACTCAGCGCCCTGATAAAGGAACTTGGCGAAGAGCCGATGGCGTCGCGGATTGCCGGCGCGATTGTCAGGGCCCGCCCTATCTCGGACACCGCCCGGCTGGCCGAGGTCATCGCGTCGGCAGTGCCGCCGTCGCGGACCCGCGAAACCGGACGCCGGCGCCTCCATCCCGCCCGCCGCACCTTTCAGGCACTGCGCATCGCCGTCAATTCCGAGTTGGAGGCTGTGGAGCAAGGGGTCGATCAGGCCCTCGAGCTTCTTGCCCCCGAGGGAAGGGTGGTTGCGATCTCCTACCACTCGCTCGAGGATCGGATCGTCAAGCGCCGCTTCGCCACGGCCGTCTCCGGTTGCATCTGCCCGCCCGACCTACCGATCTGCGGTTGTGGTGCCTCCCCGAAGTACCGAAGCCTCACCCGTGGCGCGGTCAAGCCTTCTCAGGATGAAGCTGTCGCTAACCCGCGCGCTCGCTCTGCCCGCCTGCGCGGATTGGTGAGGGTGGCGGCATGACCGCTCGGGCACTCCGCAACCCCCGGCCGACCCACGGACTGCGGGTCGTCACCGGGCAGCGCAAGAGGCACCAGCCGATAGCCCCATGGCTGATCTTTTCGTTGGTAGCGGTCGTGGCGTTCATGGGCATGGTTCTGACAAGAACGTCCTTCGACCGCATTGCCATCGAGCTTTCGACGGTCGAAGCTGAACTGGCGGAGGCCAAGGGCCTCAATCAGCGCCTCCGCCTTCAGATCGCACAACTCGAGAGTCCGGCCCGGGTAGCTCCGGCCGCCCAGGAGTTGGGAATGGTCTATCCGCTGTCGAGCAACCGCCTCGTGGTCGAGGGAGTGATTGCCGAGACCGTGGCCGACCCGCGCTGGGCCGAGATGAACCGTTTCGCCGCGCCGCCAGTCGACAGCGGGACCCTGCCGGAGGGATCTGCGACCGAGAGTGTTTATCCATGAACGGCTACCGCGCTGGGGCCGAATCGCCGCGTGCGGAGTCGCCGCCCGTCGGTTTCGCCTACCGGCGACGGGGCTGACATGGCCGCCCGCCGCGCGGGCCGGCGTTTAACCACGGCCCACCTCCGGTTGGGGCTTCTTGGAGTAGGTCTCGCGCTTGCCTGGCTGGGCATGGGAGTGCGCCTCTACCAGGTGCAGGTGGTCCAGGCTCAGGGGTTGGCTGAGGAGGGAACAGAGCAGCGACAGACCGAGCGCCAGCTCGTTCCACAGAGGGGCAACATCTTCGATCGCAACGGCGACCCGGTCGCCATGACCGTCGAGGCCGTCAGCATCTATGCCCACCCCCAAGAGCTCGAGGAGCCGGTCTTTGTTGCCCAGCAAGTGGGAGGCCTGCTCGGGCGTGACCCCAACGATCTCCTCGCCGAGCTCCAGTCAGGGTCGGGCTTCGTCTACCTGAAGCGCCAGGTCGAGCTGGACCTGGCCGAGCAGGTGATGTCTCTCGGGATTCCCGGGATCTATGCCCACGACGAGGCCAAGCGGGTATATCCGACCGGAACCATCGCAAGCCACGTCGTCGGATTCGTCAACGTCGACGGAGTTGGACTGGAAGGCATCGAGTACGAGTTCGAGGATCAGCTCCGGGGGGTCCCCGGGGTTGTGACGTTCGAACAAGCCCCGAGTGGCGTTCCAATTCCGTGGGCTCCGTCGGAGTCGTCCCCGGCGATTCCAGGCGATGACCTGATAACCACCATCGATCTGCCGATCCAGTACACCGCCGAGCAGGCTTGCCAGGAAGCACTTGTATTGACCAGTGCGACCAGTTGCTGGATCGTCGCCCTAGAGGTGGAGACTGGTGCTGTCCTCGCCATTGCCGGGGCCCCACAGTTCGACCCGCTCGCGCGGCAAAACTCCGATGGGTCACCTTTTTCAAACTTCGCCGTGCGGGGTATGTACGAGCCTGGTTCGACCCAAAAGCTCATAACGGTGGCGGCGGCCATCGAAGACGGAGTCGTCGGCCCCGACACGGTGATCGGTGCGGTGACCGACCAGATCGAACTTCGACCCGGGGCATGCAAGTCGGCCACCGACGAGGTGTTCGGGTGCTATTCCGACTTCGTAGAGCACGAGACCCGTGACATGGCGGTCATAGATGTCTTTCGGGAATCGTCGAACGTAGGGACTATCCGTATCGCCCAGATGATGACGAGAGACCAGATCGCCTCCTACCTCGACCTCTTTGGGCTGGGGGGCCCGACCGGGCTCGACTATCCCGGCGAGGCATCGGGCCTCATCAACCTCGACCCGTCCTGTCAGACCTGTCCGTTGTCGGCGGCGATCGGATACGGCGTGGCGGTGACTTCGCTTCAGATGGCAGCCGCCTATGGCGCCATCGGCAACGACGGGGTCTGGATTCAGCCTCACATCCTCGATTTCAGTCATGGCCTCAACGGCCGCAACGAGGAGTTCGAGATTGCGAGCCATCAAGTCGTGAGCGAACGGACCGCCTACCTCATGCGCCAACTCCTCTCGCAGGTGGTCGAGGCCGGGACCGGAATCAGCGCCCAGATCCCGGGCTATGAGGTGGGCGGGAAGACCGGGACGGCTAACAAGCTCGGTGAGGATGGTCGCTACACCGATATCACGATGGCGAGCTTCGTCGGCCTGGCTCCCATCGACGATCCCAAGATCGTCGTAGCAGTGGTGGTCGACGGCCCGGCCTACGAATTTCGAACCGGGGGACTGGCGGCCACTCCCGCTTTCGCTCAGGTCATGGAGCAGGCCCTGCATCGTCTCGGAGTGACTCCCGATGCCAGCTCCGGGTAGCACCATGGGGGCTCTCGCCGACCTGGCCGACGGGCGCTTAACGGGTGATCCCGATGTGGCCGTTTCCGACGTGACCCACGACAGTCGCCAGGTCCAGCCCGGATTCCTGTACGTGGCGGTCAAGGGTGCCCGCTACGACGGGCACGCATTTGTCAATCAGGCGATCGAGAACCGGGCTGCGGGGCTGTGCGTCTCTTCGATGATTCATCTACCTGACGCCAAGGGCCTGGTGCCGCTCATCAATGTTGCCGACACGAGGCGGGCGATGCCGATCATCGCTGCCGAGGTGCAGGGGAATCCATCACTTCAGGTCGACGTGATCGGAATCACCGGGACCAACGGCAAGACCACGGTTGCGTACATGATCGAATCCATCGCCTCCGCCGCCGCCCGAACCTGCGGATTGATCGGCACCGTCGTCACCCGCCTCGGCGATCGCGAAATCGTCAATCCGCGCACCACCCCGGAGGCTCCCGACTTCCAACGACTGCTCCGGACGATGGTGGACGGTGAAGCCGACCTCATCGTCTGTGAAGTCTCGAGCCATGCCCTGGCGCTGGGCCGGGTCGATGCGACCCGCTTTCGGATCGGGGCGTTCACCAATCTGTCCCAGGATCACCTCGACTTTCACGCCGGGATGGAGAGCTACTTCGAGGCCAAGGCACTACTCATGGAGCGGGCCGAGCGGCGGGTCGTGTGGGTCGACGATCACTACGGAGTGATCCTCGCCGGTCGGTACCCCGACGCCCTCCAGGTCGGCTGGGATGCCTTTGTCGGGGCGTCAACGATCAGATCGACGGCTCGGGGCAGCACCTTCCGACTTCGAATGGGGACCGAGGAAGCGCACGTCAGGCTACGGCTTCCTGGTCGATTCAATGTCGCCAACGCCCTGGTCGCGGCGGCGGTCGCTCATGTCGCAGGATTCTCTTTGGCCGAGATCGTGATCGGGCTGGACCGCCTGCCGGCGGTTCCGGGGCGGTTCGAGGTGGTCTCAGAGGGCCATCCAGTCACAGTGGTGGTCGACTACGCCCACACCCCCGACGGCGTCAGCACCGTGATCGAGACATCACGCACACTCACCCGGGGTCGCGTCATTGCGGTGCTGGGGGCCGGCGGCGACCGCGATCGCGGCAAGCGGCCGCAAATGGGCCTGGCGGCATCCTCGGCGGATCTCGTCGTGGTCACCTCCGACAACCCCCGCAGTGAAGATCCCGCTTCCATCGTCGACCAGGTCGCGGCCGGGGTCGACAACCTGGCCACGATCAAAGTCATTGATCGACGCGATGCCATCAGGGCCGCGCTGGCGGCAGCGATTCCCGGCGACCTCGTCTTGATCCTCGGGAAAGGCCACGAGACCGGCCAGGAGATCGGGGGCGTCGCCCATCCGTTCGATGACCGCCAGGTGGCCCGGGAGGAACTTGCTCTCTTAGGTCACGACCCCGGCCTGGGGGATGAACTCGCATGATTCAACTTCTTATCGCCGCCGCCACCGGGTTGTTGGTCTCGATCTTCGGGACCCCGATTGCGATCAAATACCTGCGCAATCGCTCGATCGGCCAGTTCATCCAGGCGGAGATAACCGGCCACACCCACAAGCAGGGAACGCCGACCATGGGTGGCATCGTCTTCGTCGCCGCAGCCGTCGTCGGATACCTCCTGGCCCACGTCAAGGTCTGGACGCCGTCGGGAGGTTTCAGGATCGAAGTGGTCCCGTTTGGTTCCGGAGGGCTGCTGGCAGTGCTGGCGCTGGTCGGCATGGCGGTGGTGGGCTTTCTCGACGACTACATCAAGTTCGTGCGCAAGCGCAGCGAGGGGCTCAACAAGCGCGCCAAGTTCGGGCTCCAACTTCTCATCGCGATCGCTTTTGCCGCAGTCGCACTTTCCAGCGGAACCAACGTCGGCATCAGCACCGAGCTCTCGTTCGTGCGGCCACTTGGTCTCGACCTCGGGGTGTTCTTCGTGCTGTGGGCTCTCTTCTTGCTGACCGGTGCGGCCAACGGTGTGAATCTCGCCGACGGCATGGACGGCCTCGCCGCCGGCAGCGCCGCCCTGGTGACTGGCGCCTACACGGTCATCTCTTTCTGGCAGTTCCGCAATCCCACCGTCTACCAATCTCTCAATCCACTCGAGTTGGCCACGGTTGCCGCCGCCCTCTTTGGGGCCCTGCTCGGGTTTCTCTGGTGGAACGCGCCTCCGGCTCAGATCTTCATGGGTGACGTCGGTTCTCAAGCCATCGGTGGACTCCTGGCAGCACTGGCGCTGCTGACCAACACCCACCTGCTGTTTGCGATCCTGGGGGCGGTCTATGTTGCCGAGACCCTGTCGGTGGTGATCCAGGTAGCCAGCTTCAAGTCTGTTGGGAAACGGGTGTTCCGGATGACGCCGATCCATTTCCACTTCGACCTCGGTGGCTGGCCGGAGACGACCGTCGTCATCCGTTTCTGGATCCTCACCGGCGTCGCGGTCGCTCTCGGACTCGGATTCTTCTACGCCGACTTTCTCGCGGTGGAAGGTGTCCTCTGATGAGAATGATGGTTCTCGGCGCCGCAGTCTCGGGGTCGGCGGCCGCTCGCCTCGGAAAGAGACTTGGATACTCCGTGACTGTGTACGACCAGCGCCCGGGTGCCGGGGCGACCCTGATGGGAGAGGGCATCGGGATGGTCACGGGCCGCTGGGACCCCGATCTCCTTCCTGGCATTGACCTGGTCGTGGTGAGCCCGGGGGTGCCGCTGCGGGCCGCCCCGATTACCGATGCGATGGAAGCCGGCATCCCGGTCTGGAGCGAGGTCGAGTTCGCCTGG
Source organism: Acidimicrobiia bacterium (assembly GCA_035525055.1). GTDB lineage: Bacteria > Actinomycetota > Acidimicrobiia > Spongiisociales > ZC4RG35 > DATEEG01. The sequence continues at coordinate 6,589 of DATLEZ010000097.1, forward strand.
CGCCACCTGTCCGACCCGACTCCTCGGTCGAATCTCGTGGCGATCACAGGCACTAACGGCAAGACGACCACGACCGAAGCAGTTGCGGCCATGCTCTCCGCTTCCGGGATCTCGGCCGCAGCCGTCGGCAACATCGGCACACCGCTCTCGGATGTCACCGACGACGACTATCACGCATTGGCGGTGGAGGTCTCGAGCTTTCAACTCGACCTGACTGAGGCGTTCCATCCACCGACCGCGATTCTTCTCAACATCGCACCAGATCACCTCGATTGGCATCCCAGCTACACGGCCTACGTCGCCGCCAAGGCGAAGATCATCGCCAACCAGGAGGCGAACGATCTTTTGGTCTTTGACGCCGACGATCCCGGGGTAGCGCCGGTAGCGGCCCGAGCGCCAGGGCGCAGGCACCCGGTTTCGGGAAGGGAGCGGCCCGCCGGCGGAAGCGGTCCTGCCGCCGGGTCCCTCCACCTCCCCGGAATCAGCGTTCCACTCGATGCCCTGTGGGCCCGCGACCCGGCTCTGTTGGTCGATCTGACGGCTGCCGCGGTAGCCGCGATCGACCGGGGGGCCCGGCCCGAAGCTGTGGCAGACGTCAGCCGCCGCTTCCGACCGGGCTCCCACCGGAGAGAGGTCGTGGCCGAATCGGCCGGGGTCGTGTTCGTCAACGACTCGAAGGCGACCAACCCCCACGCGGCACTCGCGGCCATCGGATCCTTCCCATCGGTCGTGCTGATCGCCGGTGGCCTCAATAAGGGACTCGACGTCACACCTCTAGCCGCCGCCGCCAACGTCAGGTTCGTGGTCGCGATGGGAACGACGGCCGACACGCTGATTGAGGCTGCAGGACCGGGACGCTCCGCCGAGGCTTCGTCGATGGACGAGGCGGTGGCGATCGCCGCGAAAGTTGCCAGGGCGGGGGACACGGTGCTGCTGGCACCTGGATGTGCCAGCTTCGACATGTTCGACGACTACGCCGCTCGCGGTGACGCCTTCGTGGCCGCGGTTCGGGGATTCATAACCGACGACAGAACGGTGGGAGGAGCGGCATGACCGGCAACGTGACCTCGATCGCGAAGGTGCGGGCTGCCGCTCGACGCCGCACCGACAGCGCCCGCGTCAATACCCGGGTCGCTTCGATACTGCTGGTCACCGTTGTCGTGCTCCTGGTCATGGGGCTGGGGGAGATTCTTTCGGCTTCCTCGATTCGGGGGATCGCTGATGCCGAGGATCGCTTCTTCTACTTCAAACGACAACTCATCGGTCTCGGCGTAGGGGTGGTTGCGATGGTGGTCATAGCCCGCATCCCCTATCGGGCCTATCTCCGCCTGGCTATGCCGTTCTACTTCACCTGCCTGGGATTACTTGGAGCAGTCTGGTTCGCGGGTCTGGCCCAGAATGGCTCCCGTCGCTGGCTCGATCTGGGTTTCGTGACTTTCCAGCCATCGGAGCTTTCCAAACTCGCCGTGATCATTGCCCTGGCCGCCCTGCTCGAGAGGAAGGGCAAGATGGTCAACCAGGCAGGCCACTTCTTCGGACCACTCTCGTTGACAGTCGGACTCACTTGCGGCTTCATTCTTTTCCAGCCCGACCTGGGCACCGCCCTTGTGGTAGCTGCTGGCGCACTCGCAGTCATCCTCGTGTCCCGGGCCCCGTTCAAGTTCGTGGTCGGGGTCTGTGCACTGGCGGTCGTCGCGGGGCTCCTGTTTTCGGTCACCGAGGGCTACCGAATGGATCGGATCGATTCCTTCCTCGACCCGTGGGCCGATCCTTCGGGGAACGGCTATCAGGTGATTCAGGGCTACTACGCCCTCGGCACCGGTGGACTATTTGGCGTGGGCCTGGGCGCGAGTCGGGCCCGCTGGTCGTATCTTCCCAACGCCCACACGGACTTCATCTTTGCGATCATCGGCGAGGAAACGGGGCTGGTCGGGGCGATGATGGTTATCGCCCTTTGTTTGGTGATCGCGCTGGTGGGGTGGTCGATCGCCTCGAGAGCCCCCGACCGGTTCGGAAGGATGGTCGCAGCCGGGATAACCGGTTGGCTCTCGTTCCAGGCACTCACCAACATCGGTGGCGTTCTCGGGGTTTTGCCCATCACCGGAATCGTTTTGCCGTTCGTCAGCTTTGGATCTACCGCCCTGATCTCGTGTCTCGCAGGAGTCGGGGTCCTGGTCAACATCGCCCAACACGGAACGGAAAAGGGAAGCGGAAAGTGAAGCGCCCGAAGCGCGGTGGGTGGTGGGTGGTGGGTGGTGGGTTCAGGACGAAGAACGTTTTACGTTTTACGTTTTACGTTTTACGTCGGAATCGGAGCGTTCTTCGTTCTGCGTTTCACGTTCTACGTCGAAGGCAACTCGTTTGGCGTTTGGCGTGGGGGCTCTGGCGTCTCTCCGCTTTCTTCTCGCCGAGTTCCAATTTTCGTCGGCGGTCTCGTTTGTTCTGGCGTCTGGCGTCTGGCGTCTGGCGTCTTGCCGGGGTCAAACGCACAGCGCCCAACCCGCGACGCACCACTCTCAGGTTTTCTGCACGTACCACGTACCACGTACCACGTACCACGTTCCTCCCACGCACCACGTACCACGTACCACCTATCACGCTTTCATGACCTACGCCATTGCTGCCGCGGGCACCGGGGGGCATGTGTTTCCGGGGCTGGCAGTTGGTGACGCGCTGGTCGCCGCGGGCGTCCCAGCCGACAGCATCCTCTTCGTCGGGGGTTCGCGCCTCGAGTCGCGGGTCTACCCCGAGGCTGGCTTCCCTTTTCTTGAAGTCGAGATCCGCGGCCTGCAGCGCCGCATGACGACCTCCAATTTCACGATCCCGGGCCTCGTTGCCAGGGCTAGCAGTCGCATCAGGTCGGAATTCGGGGCGCGGGAAGTTGGAGTTGTGCTGGGTATGGGCGGCTACGTATCGGTGCCGGCTGGGTTCGCGGCACGCCGCTCCGGTGCCGCGCTCCTCATTCACGAGCAGAACGCCGAGGCGGGCCTGGCCAACCGGATGATGACGCGGCTTGCGAAGCGCTCATTTGGTTCGTTTCCCCAGACTGCCCGGCTTCCGCGAGCGGAATGGGTAGGGAATCCGATCCGGCGCGAACTCGCCCGGTTTGATCGAGCGAGCCTGCGCCCGGCCGCGATGGCGCGTTACAGCCTTGACCCCGATCGGCCGGTGGTCGGGGTGTTCGGCGGGAGTCTGGGAGCGGGCATACTGAACCGTGCCGCCGAGGTCCTCGCCGCTACCTCAGATGGAGGAGGCTTTTCGATTCTGCACCTCACCGGGTCCGATCATCTCGAATCGATTACGCCGACTTCCGACCATTTCGGCCGGTGGCACACGGTTGGTTTCGAGGATCGAATGGACCACTTCTACGCGGCTTGCGACATCGTCGTCGCGCGGGCCGGTGGAGCCGTTGCCGAGCTCACCGCCACCGCCACTCCGGCGATCCTGGTGCCTGGAGGGTTTGGATCCGGCGAGCACCAGGCCGCCAATGCCGACGCTCTGGTCTCCGTCGGTGCAGCAATGGTCGTCGCCGAGGCCGACATCGTCCGCCTCCCTTCGGTTGTGACCGAACTTCTATTGCAACCCGATCGAATGTACGAGATGGCGGTCGCGTCGTCGAAGCTGTCACGACCGGATGCTGCCGACGTTGTTGCCAACGCGATGAGGCAGGCCCATGCCTAGTGCCCCTCTGCTCCCGGGGGTGAGTTCCATTCATCTCGTCGGTGTCGGCGGCGCCGGAATGAGCGCGCTGGCCAAGCTTCTCGTTCAGTCCGGCCTCAAGGTCAGCGGTTCGGACATCAGGGATAGCCTGGAACTAAAGGCCCTGGCCGACCTCGGGGTCGACACCTGGACGGGTCATCAACCAGGCCGGGTCGATGACGTCGATCTGGTCGTGGCGTCGTCGGCGATTCCCGACCCCGACCCCGAGTTGGAAGCCGCCCGGACTCGCCAGTTGAAGCTCTGGAGACGGCCCGACCTTCTGGAAGCCATAACGACTTCTCTGTCCACCATCGGCCCCACCGGTACGCACGGAAAAACTACGACCACGGCAATGCTTGTTCAGGCGGCCCGGGCAACTGGCTTGGACCCCTCTTTTGTGGTCGGAGGCGAGTTGGTCGATCTCGGCACTAATGCCCACCGCGGCGAGGATCCGCTCCTAATCCTCGAGGTGGACGAGGCCTTTGGAACCTTCGAGCGGATCCACCTCGACGGTCTGGTTGTTACGAATGTGGAACCGGAGCACCTGGATTACTTCGAGTCCGCCGACACGATGGAAGCTACCTATGCCGACGTGGCCGCCAGGGTCACCGGGCCGGTCGTGTTCTGTGTCGACGATCCCGGCTCCATGCGCGTGATGGCCGCCACCCGCCGACGGGGCGTTCGGGTGCTGGGCTATGGCTTTGGGCAAGAGGCGGATTGGCAGATCCAGGACATCTATCAGGACCCGGGTTCGGTCCGGTTCACACTGCATGGGCCTGGCACCCAGATGACGGTGAGCGTTCCCAGGCCCGGCCGCCACATTGCGTCGAATGCCGCCGGGGCTCTGGCACTTCTGGCCGAGATGGGACACGACCCCCACGATGCAGCAGAGGGCCTCTGGGACTTCCACGGTGTGCGGCGCCGGTTCGAACACAGGGGGACCGTGGCCGGCGTAGCGATGATCGATGACTACGCCCACCATCCGACGGAGGTCGAGACCATGGTGCAGGTGGCGCTGGCGGCCGGACACAGGCGCGTGGTGGCTGTTTTCCAGCCCCACCTCTACACGAGGACCGAGCTCTTGTATAAGGAGTTCGGACAGGCTCTGTCTGCGGCCGATCGTGTGGTGGTGACGGACGTGTATGCGGCTCGGGAGGCTCCGATTCCCGGGGTCAGCGGCGAGTTGATTGCCAACGCTGTCTCCAAGAACCAGGGCGAGATCTTCTACGCCCCTCATCGGGCCGATCTCGCCGCCCTGTTGGCGGAGTTGGTAGAACCGGGCGATCTCGTTCTCACGATGGGTGCCGGCGACATAACTCTGTTGCCCACTGAACTGGCAGCCCTGCTGGAAGCGAGCGGAGAGTGAAGAACGTGGTAGGTGGTACGTGGTACGTGGTACGTGCAGAGCGTTCTTCGTTCGACGTTCTACGTCGAACCGTGGACAACGTTTTACGTTTTACGTTTTACGTTCTACGTCGAACCGTCGACAGCCAGCCCGCGCCTGCTGAACGTAGAACGTACAACGTAGAACGTAGAACGCTCCTGGCTGTTACATGACCTGGCAGTCGCTCATTGATTCCGGTCTCGTCCGCACCAACGTGGGGCTTGACCGGATCACCACTTACAAGCTGGGCGGTCCGGCCGAGATGTTCGCCGAGATCAATCGGATGGCGGACTTGGATCTGATCGCCGCGGCCCTCGCCGCCGATCCGAAACCGGTTCTGGTCCTCGGGAGGGGGAGCAACCTCGTAATCGCCGACGAGGGGATCTCCGGGGTGGTGATCCAGCTTGGCCATGAGTTCTCCCGGATCGAGGTTTCGGAGATGGTCCACGCCGGCGGTGGAGCCGGGATGCCCCAGGTTGCCCGAGCGGCTACCAAGGCGGGTCGCCTCGGTCTCGAGTTCCTGGTGGGAATTCCGGGGAGTGTCGGCGGGGGAGTGCGACAGAATGCCGGGTGCTTCGGCCAGGAGATTGTCGATGTCCTTGTCAGCGCCGTGATCTATGACCTAGGTCAGGGCCGTCCCCGCAGCGTCGATGTCTCCGGGCTTGACCTGTCGTATCGGCACTCGGCGGTAGGTCCTCTCGATCTGGTGATCGGTGCGACTTTCCTGGCCGAACCCGGTGAGCCGACGGTAGGAGACGAGCGGATCAGGGCCATCACGAGATGGCGTCGGGACAATCAACCGGGCGGGACCCTTAACGCTGGCTCGGTGTTCAAAAACCCACCGGGCGATTCAGCCGGTCGAATAATCGATGCCGTCGGGTTGAAAGGCCTCGCTGTCGGGGGCGCTTCCGTATCGGAGCGGCACGCCAACTTCTTCGTGGCAATGCCGGGAGCCAGAGCGGTCGATGTTTACCGTTTGGTGCGAGAGGTTGCCGCCAGGGTCGAAAAGGCAACCGGCATCGTCCTGGAAACCGAGATTCAATTCGCGGGCGCCTTCGAAAGTGACTGAGATGATCGACTTCAACACGAGCAGCAATGGCGAATAAAGGCGGCGCCGTCGAAGTCGATCGGCGGATAGCGGCTCGTCGGCGCCAGGTGGCCGAGGTCCAAGCCCGCTCGTCGCTGGCTCGCCTGATGTGGATGCTGGTGCTGGCTCTGGCCGCGGCCCTGACAGTGTGGCTCTTCAGATCACCCGTGTTGGCGGTCAGTTCGATCTCCGTGAGCGGGTTCGAGGCGGCCGAGATCGAGCACATCCTCACTGCTAACGGGGTCATCATCGGCCGCCCGATGGTCACGGTGCGGCCGGCCGGGGTGACCGCGGCGTTGCTCACCGACCCCCGAATCAAGGATGCGTCGGTTGACCTCGACTGGCCGCAAAGTGTTGTCGTCGGGATCGAGCCCCGCCGGGCGGTGGCCTGGGCCAACCTCGGAGGCCATTGGGGCCAGGTCGGAGTGGACGGAGTTGTAATCGCAACAGCCCCCGAACCATCCGATGGCCTGCCGATCCTGGAAGTGCCATGGGATGGATCCAACCCCAGCCGGGAGGCGCTGGGAGGGCTCGAGTTCCTGGCGGCTCTCGATGTCCTCGTCGCCGAGCAGACTGTGGTGATCACCCGGGGCGACGAGCTCTGGGCCATGCTTCCTAACGTGACTATCCGTCTCGGGCGCCCCATCGACATGAGCGCCAAGGCGATGGCGCTCGAGGCGGTTCTGGCCGATGGGGTCGAGATCGGGTCGGTGGTGAACCTCCTGGCCCCTGCCCGTCCGGCAGTTATGACCCCGGGTGCAGCCGAAGCCGCAACTACCACAACAGCTGCAGCTACCGAGGTGACCGTCGCACCGTGAAGATCAGTAGCAGTAAGCGATTTCAGTAGGCAGCTTTAAGTAAGAGTAAGCAGCCAGACTCGAAGGTCTTCAGTCCGTTTTCAATCGGCTTCTTACTGGCTACTGCTTGCTGCCTACCGACTCAAAGTCTCAACCTCAAGTTGAAGCTGAGACGGAGCAGGTTTACAGGCGTTGAGCGGCACGCTTAACCTCTAGTTCACCTTGCGAGTCGTCCCTCTATCGGAGCTGTAGTCATGAATGCGCGTTCTGCCACTCAACCTGCCGGATATCTGGCTGTCATCAAAGTTGTCGGAGTAGGCGGTGGTGGCGTCAACGCCGTCAACCGCATGATCGAGGCCGGAGTCCGCGGTGTGGAGTTCATCGCCCTCAACACCGACGCCCAGGCACTCCTCATGTCCGACGCCGACGTCAAACTCGATATCGGTCGTGAGGTCACCAGAGGTCTCGGTGCCGGTGCCAACCCCGAGGTGGGACGGACCGCGGCCGACGCCCACCGTGCTGAACTTGAAGACGTCCTCAAAGGTGCCGACATGGTGTTTATCACCGCTGGCGAAGGCGGCGGTACCGGCACTGGCGGTGCCCCCGTCGTGGCCGAGGTCGCCAGGAGCCTCGGAGCTCTGACGGTGGGGGTCGTGACCCGGCCCTTCGGCTTCGAGGGCCGCCGGCGGGCGGTTCACGCCGAGCAGGGAATTCAATCGCTTCGTGAAGCGGTCGACACACTGATCGTGATCCCCAATGATCGTCTCCTCGACGTGGGTGATCCCAAGGCTCCGATGACCGAGACATTCCGACTGGCCGACGATGTCCTGATGAATGGCGTCAAAGGCATCACCGATCTCATCACGACGCCCGGGCTCATCAACGTCGACTTCGCCGATGTGAAGACGGTCATGTCCGACGCCGGCACCGCGGTGATGGGCATAGGTCGTGGCAATGGAGACGAAAGGGCGGCGCAGGCGGCCCAGCGAGCGATTTCTTCGCCCCTCCTCGAGACCTCGATGGAAGGCGCCCGCGGTGTTCTGCTTTCGGTCGCCGGCCCCTCCTCGATGACTCTCCATGAGGCGACCAAGGCCGCCCAGACCGTCGCGGCTCACGCCGACGAGGACGCCGAGATCATTTTCGGGGCCATCATCGACGACAACCTCGGTGAAGAGATGAGGGTCACGGTCATCGCTGCCGGCTTCGATCGCAAGCGGGGCTCCCGGCAGGGTCCTGGCATGGGCACCCGGGCGGGCGCCGACGTCGAGATTCCGTCGTTCGTCCAGGGATGATTCAACCCCCGGCCCCGACTGGGTCGGGAGGCGGGGTGGCCTTCAGCGACGCTTCCGATGGGGACGTCCGGGGTGACGACACCCGCCGGGCCGCACTGGCCCGACGTTTGGGGATTTCGGATCGATGGGCAACGCTCACCCAGGTGCATGGCTCGAAGGTGGTCGAGGTCGACCGACCCGGTGGTCAGGGTGAAGCCGATGCAATGTTCACTTCAATCGGCGGGCTTCCCCTGGCGATATTCACCGCTGACTGCGTCGGCGTCGTCGTTCATGCCCCGGGTGCCGTCGGGGTGGCCCACGCCGGATGGCGAGGGGCGGCCAGCCGGGTGGTCGAAGGGTTGATCGACGCCATGCGCGGCGCCGGTTTCGAACCTGCCGCGGCGGCGATCGGTCCGGCCCTGGGACCGTGCTGTCTCGAGGTTGGCCCCGAGGTGAGCGTCCGCTTCGACGGTTTCACCGCTCGTACCTCGTGGGACTCGGAGTCGATCGACCTCGGCAAAGCCATCACGGCTCAACTCGACGGCGTCGAGATATGGGCGGCGAACAGATGCACGCTGCACGAGCCCGGGTGGTTCTCGCACAGGCGTGATGGCACGCTCGCCCGGATGGCGACAATTGCGTGGTTGTGAGATGTCGGACACTCTTCGAGTCATCGTGACTGGAGACCTCACATGAGCCTCGAGTCTGTTCGCCATCGGATCAGCGAGGCAGCGGTCCGGGCGGGGCGATCGGAAAACGAAGTCACTCTTGTGATAGTCAGCAAGGGACAATCCGTCGAGACCATCAACACCCTCTACCAACGCGGAGAGCGAGACTTCGGCGAGAACCGCGCGCAGGAGCTGGCTTCCAAGGTCGACCAGCTGCCGCGCGACATTCGCTGGCACTTCGTCGGTCCCCTCCAGTCCAACAAGGTCCGGATCGTGCGCCCGATAGTGACGCTGCTGCACTCTCTCGACCGGCCCGAACTGGGACCGGCCTGGATCAAAGGCCCGGGCCTGGCTCCAACTGCCCTCCTCCAGGTCAACGTCGGCCGGGAACCACAAAAACACGGCGTGAACCCAGAAGATGCGGTCCGGGTGTTCGGTGATCTGATCGCAATTGGCGTCGACCTGATCGGGTTGATGGCGATACCTCCGGCAGCTGACAACGCCGAGGCGACCCGCTTCGACTTCGCTGAGATGCGCAGCCTTGCCACTCTGGTGGCTGCCAACCACCCCGGCCGGGACTCACTGTCCATGGGGATGACCGACGACTTCGAGGTGGCCATCGAGGAAGGTGCCACCTTTGTTCGGGTCGGGCGAGCTATCTTTTCGGATAAGTAGCCGTGCGGTAAAGGCAAACTAGAGGGACATGGGATCGATCTTTTCAAAAGCGTTGGTGTATCTGGGGCTGGTCGATGAAGACCCCGTCGATTCTGATCAGCGTCTGATCGAGGACGAGCCTCAATCCAACCGACGTCCCGAGAGCCGACGACCACCTGAGCGTCCCACCGGTCGGGAGTACGACAACGAGGATTGGGGCGCTCCGGAGTCCCAGCGCGATGAACCTCGACGGGTTGAGCCGCGCCGTCAAGAGGCTCGCCGGGTCGAGTCCGTCAGCAGGGTCGAGGGACGCCGGGTGGAGCCGCCGTCTTCCGCTTCGCGAACAACCGCTTTCCGTCCCGGCCGGGACGACACATCGGTCAGGGCAGTGCGCCCCGTCGACGTTCAGGCCGACATCCTCGTTGTCGAGGAGTTCGGCGACGCCAAGATCCTTGCCGATCGTGTTCGTGATCGGATACCGGTCTTGCTCGATCTTCGGAGAACCGATCCCGATCTGGTGAGACGAGTGATCGACTTTGGAAGCGGCCTCATCTACGCCATCGACGGAACGATGAGCAAAGTCGGCGAAGGGGTCGTCGCGGTCCTACCCCCCAAGGTCACGCTGAGCCGCGACGAGAGGCGCCGACTCGAACGTCTGGGCGTCTATGAGCTTCCGGTTGACGACTGAGTCGTCAACTCGAAAACTGCCACACCGAAAAATGACCCCCAACCTGTCCTAAGGCATTCGACGTGTCGATCATTTGTTGGCTACTGCAGATCTACTTCCTGGCGGTCCTCGCCTGGGTCATCCTGTCGTGGGTGCAGGTGTCGTCGGTGCATCCGCTGGGCCGCGTTCAGGTGTTCCTCGATCGGATCATCTACCCGGTCATCCTGCCGCTGCGCCGGGTCCTTCCCCCTCTTCGACTGGGTGGGATGGCACTCGATCTCTCGCCACTCGTGCTGATGCTCGGCATCAGCCTCCTGCGTCGCTTCATTTGCTGAGAATGTTCTAGTTTTCTACGTCAACCCGTGGCAACAGGTGGCTCTTGGACTCCGACGTATAACGTAAGACGTAGAACGTAAAACGCTGCTCAATCCTTGGCCTAGGGGGGTCGTCGACCGTATCCTCCGTGAACGAAAAGAGAGGTGCCATGGACCTGACCCCGAACGATGTCGAGCAAAAGGCTTTCACCCAGGCTCTGCGGGGCTATCAAATGGACGAGGTCGATGACTTCCTCGACGAGATCGTCACGACGCTGAGGTCTTACGACCAGCGGTTGCGCGATGCCCAGGACAAGATCCGGGCCCTCGAGACCGACGCCGTCAGTCGGGGAGGCGACGAGACCACCATCTCCCGGGCGATCCTGGTGGCTCAGCGATCAGCCGATGCTCTCGTGGCCGAAGCCCGAGTTGAAGCCGACCGAATCAAGCACAGTGCCAAGGCCGAAACCGAGAGCCTGAGCGCCGGGCGGGACATGGAGCGCAGTCGCCTGCAGGCTGAGATCGATGCCATGCGTGAGCGCGTATCGAGCCTACGCGAGACCTTGACGACCCTCGCTTCGGCGATTGGAAACCAGGTCGGTGATATGGAGGCTGAGATTGGCGAGGCCGAAGGCCATCTTCGGCCGATCGGGTCCGCCGAGGCCGCGCTCGTCGACAACCATGTGGCCGATCTGCTTCTGCTGGACGCAGACGATCCGACTCCCATGTTCGAAATCGCCGACCTGGACTCATCCGACGACAACGACGACGACATCGAGGACGACGATGACGACGATGACGAGTCGGACCACAAGCCGCACAGCATCGACCTGAGTGAACGTGACGATGACGATGACGATGACGATGAGGAATTCGACAAGGAAGAAGTCGTCTCCCGAGTCAGCGCCCGCCCCTGGGAAAGAGGCTGAGCCGGCCTAGACCTTGTCGATGCTCAGTCCGAGGGCGACTCCATCGATGTCGAGCATCGTCTGTGCATCGTCCGAATCTTGAATGATCGTGGTGGCCAGAACCTCGGACTTGATGTACTCGGAGTGTTCCACGATCGCATCGGCCAGGCGCAGATCGTCGGTCGCCCAGGCAACCTCAATTCGGTCGGTCACCGCCAGACCCGCCTCGCGCCGCAGAAGCTGAATCCGACTGACCACCTCGCGCGACAGGCCTTCAGACTCGAGGCTCGGATCAGTGGTTATGTCGAAGGCGACGGTCAGCTGGCCTGCTGAGGCGGCCAGGGTTCCGGGAGCCGAGTTTCGTTGCACGACCAGATCGGCGCCCGTGATGGTGGTGCCGGCCAGGTCCAAACCGCCTTCACCGGCGAGGTACTCGATCTGGTCGTTGCTGAGGCCCTCAATGGCTGCGGCAACCTCTGCCATACGGGAACCCAGGCGCGGCCCCAGTCTTCGAAAGTCCGGCTTCGCACTTAGCTCGACCAGGCCTTCGCCGGCGGCGACGACCTCCACCTGCCGGACATTGAGTTCGTCCATGATCAACTCGGTGTGGTCCTTGATCGCCTGACGCTGCCCCTGGTCGTGGGTGATGACGGTGACGCTCTTCAGGGGCCTCCGGACCTTCAACTGGTGCTGCTTGCGGAGGCCGTGGCCCAGGCCGACCACGGATCGAATCGTGGCCATCGACTTCTCCAGATCGCGGTCGATGCTGTCCTCGTCGGCGACAGGGAAAAGGCGGTGGTGAACGCTGGCCGGTGCAGTCGGATCGAGCCGGGCGATGAGGTCCTGATAGATGTGCTCGGATATGAAAGGCAAGACCGGCGCCAGGACTGTTACGAAAGAGCCCAACACCTCGTAGAGGGTGGCGAAGGCCGACAGTTTGTCCTGATCGTCCCCATCCCGGGTTCGCCAGAAACGTCGGCGGGACCTCCGTACGTACCAGTTGGTAAGGTCGTCGACGAACCCCAGAATCGGCGGGACGACGTTGAACAGGTAGTAACCCTCCATCTGCTGGTTGACGTTGGCGACCAGACCCTGCAAAACCGAGAGGATCCAACGGTCGAGTTCGGGCCGGGAGTCGACCGGCGGCGCTGAGGCCAGGTCGGCGGCAGTGACGCCATCGGCCTCGGCGTAGGTCGTGAAGAACGAATAGGTGTTCCACAGAGGAAGCAGAACCGTCCGGACCACCTCGCGAACTCCGTCGTTGTTGAAGCGCAGTGGCTCCGCTCGCAGCACCGGGGAGTTGACCAGATATGCCCGCAGGGCGTCGGCACCTTGCTCCTCGAGGATCTCCTCGGGATCTGTGTAGTTCCCGAGGCTCTTGGAAAGCTTGCGACCCTGGGCGTCGAGGACCATCCCGTTGACGATGCAGTTGCGGAACGCCGGGCTGTCAAACAGCGCCGTCGCCAGAACATGGAGTGTGTAGAACCAACCCCTGGTCTGGTCGAGCCCTTCGGCGATGAACTGGGACGGATAGGTCTCCTCGAATCTTTCCCGATTCTCGAACGGATAGTGGACTTGGCCGTAGGGCATGGAACCCGCCTCGAACCAGGAGTCGAGCACCTCGGGCACCCTCGTCATGGTGGCTCCGCACTGCTCGCAGGGGAAGGTGACGGGGTCGACGATGTGCTTGTGTAGGTCGGTCAGGCGGACGCCGCTGAACTCGGCCAACTCATCGATCGAGCCCACGCAGACCTGGTGACTGTTCGGGCATTCCCAGATAGGGATGCAAGAGCCCCAATACCGGTTGCGGGATACGGCCCAGTCGCGGGCGGCTTCCAGCCAGTTTCCGAAGCGCCGCTGCCCGACGTGTTCGGGAACCCAGTGGATGGTGTTGTTGTGGGTCACCAGACGATCCTTCATTTGCTCGACCCTCACGAACCACGAGGGAATCGCCTTGTACATCAAGGGAGTGCCGGTGCGATAACAGAACGGGTACGAATGGCGGATTCGGTCGTTGCGAAGCAGAAGGCCGCGCTCTTTCAACAACCCGATCAGGATCGGGTCGGCGTCCTTGATATTGAGGCCGGCTACCTCTGGAACTTCTTCGGTGAATCGGCCCCGAGCGTCGATTGGATCGACGAGCGAGCCGAGTCCGGCGGCCTGCAGCGTCAGGAAGTCGGCCTCGCCGTAGGCGGGAGCCATATGGACCAGGCCGGTTCCGTCCTCGGTGGTGACATGCTCCGACGGAAGGACCCGGAACGCACCGCGATCTCGTTCCTCCCCGAAATAGTCGAAAGGGGGCTCGTATCCGATCCCGACCAACTCCGAGCCCTTGGCGTTGACTCCGATCGGCGGCGGCTCCTTCCAATAGGAGGCGACCCGTGACGCGGCGAGCCAGTAGCGGTCGGTCCCTTCGTCGACTCGCACATAGTCGATGTCGGTTCCGACCGACACCGCCAGGTTTCCCGGCAGGGTCCAGGGGGTTGTCGTCCAGATGAGAAGCCAATCGCCAACCGCCACCGGGCCCTTTGCCTCGACAAATTTGAGCTTCACCGTGACCGACGGGTCGTCGGTGTCGCGGTATTCGAGGTTGGCTTCGAAGTTGGATAGCGAAGTGACCGCCCCCCATGAATAAGGCACTACCTTGAAGTCCCTATAGACGAGTCCCTTGTCCCACAACTGGCGGAAGACCCACCAGACGCTTTCCATATAGGGGGTGTCCATTGTCTTGTAGTCGTCTTCCATGTCGACCCAGCGGCCGACCCGTCGGATCACCCGGCTCCAGTTCTCGGTATTAGTCGTCACCAACGCCCGACAGGCCTCGTTGAAGCGGTCGATGCCGTAGGCGGCGATTTCCTGCGGGCCCGAGATCCCCAGTTGCCTCTCCACTTGCATCTCGATGGGCAGCCCGTGGGTGTCCCAGCCGAAACGCCGCTCGACCCGGTAGCCACGCATCGTCCAGTAGCGAGGAACCATGTCCTTGATGACACTGGCGAGCAGGGTTCCGAAGTGGGGGGAACCGGTGGGGAACGGAGGCCCGTCGTAAAAGACGTACTCGTTGTCTCTGGGCCGTATCCGGACTGACTCGGCGAAGGCGTCGAGGCGGTCCCAGAGTTCGAGGACGCCCTTTTCCAGGTCCGGAAAGCTCACGGAAGGAGGAACGCGGGTGAAATCTGATCGGGCGGCCATGAATTGGGAATGGTAGAGGGCAGCCTCAAGCCCCAAGCCTCAAGGCGCGGACTTGGGACTTGGGACTTGGGACTTGAACCTTGTAGCTCTGGGCTTTCGCTATCGTTCCGGCCCCAACAGGGGCATTTTCATGGCACGACAGCTTGCCACTAACACAGTCAAGCGATTCAAAGCCCAATTGGAGGCTGAGAAAATTCGTCTCGAGCGGGTCATCGAGGAGCATGAGCGCGAGCTCGAGGAAGCCCGTATGACGGAGACGTCGGCCGAACGAAGCCCCGACCCGGGAAGCGCCGAGGCCGGATCGATGAACTTCGAGTATGAGAAGGAGCTTTCCCTGGGTCAGAACACAGTCGATCTCCTTCGCAAGGTCGAGCATGCCCTGGCGCGGATCAAGGCCAAGTCCTACGGGATTTGCGAGACCTGCGGACAGCCGATTCCGGTCGCTCGCCTCGAAGTGCTTCCTTACGCCGCCGAGTGCGTCACGTGCGCCCGGCGGGGATAGAGCCACGGCGGACTGCGCGGTCGCACATCGTTCTTGCCTACACAATCGCAGGGGTGATCGTCGCAGCCGACTTGCTCACCAAACGGTGGGCTGCCAGCTCGTTCCGCGATGGACCGCAGACGATCATTCCCAGGGTTCTGACATTTCGATTCACCGAGAACCCGGGGGCGGCGTTTTCGATGTTTCAGAACGCCGGTCCTTTCCTCGGGGTGGCCGCAGTCATTGCGGTGGGTGTTATCGGAGCTTTACTAGCCAGGCCGAGGCCTACCCACGAAGCGGTTGCCTTCGGCATGATCATCGGAGGAGCACTGGGCAATCTGATCGACCGCATCGCGCGGGGTGAGGGTTTTCTCGACGGGAAGGTGATCGACTGGGTCCAGCTTCCCGACTTCCCCACCTTCAACGTGGCCGACTCGTCGGTGTCGGTGGCTGTCGCCGTTCTGCTCATCGGCTCCTGGCGATCGGGTTCCGCGGCCTCGAAGCAGTCGAAGCTGGACAACGAGGCAACGGGCCAGGCGGGCCGCGATGACGTTCAGGCTTGAACAGGTCATTCCCGATCATTTGGCCGGCGAGCGGGCGGACAAGATCGTGGCGGAGTTGGCTGGCATCTCGAGGGAGAAAGCCCGTCGGCTATTTGAGGCAGGTGTCAATGTCAATGGAAACCCGGTTGACCCGAACAACCGGATCGCCGGTGGATCAATCGAATTCGCACGACCCCCCGAGGAGTTGGGGACTGTGGCCGAAGACGTCCCCTTCGAGGTGCGCTGGGAGGACGCCCACGTCCTGGTGGTCGACAAGCCGGCCGGGATTGTTGTCCATCCCGGGGCCGGTCGGACAACCGGGACGCTGGCTTCTGGTCTTCTCCATCGCTACCCGGAGCTGGAAGGAATCGGACAGGAGGGTCGCTGGGGGATCGTTCACCGCCTCGATCAGGGAACCTCGGGGCTTCTACTGGTGGCGCGCACGGCGGCTTCGTTCGAATTCCTGACGGCTGAAATGGCGGCCCGGAGAATCCATCGTTCATATCTGGCTCTAGTGCACGGGGTGCCAGCGATGCCGACCGGCACCATTGATGCCCCGATCGGCCGGGATCCCATTCATCCGACAAGGAAGAAGGTCGTGCCCGACGGCCGCCCGGCTCGCACCCACTACCGGGTCAAAGAAGATTTCGGGAAGACTTCGTTGCTCGAGGTCGATCTGGAAACCGGACGCACCCACCAGATCCGCGTCCATCTCTCCACCATCGGCCATCCGGTCGTGGGAGATAGGTCGTACACGAGGCGGGCAGATCCGGTGAGGGTCAAGCGGATCTTCCTCCACGCCGCCCGGATCGTCTTCAACCATCCAGTGACGGGGGCCGAAATTGTTGTCGAGTCGCCATTGCCGGTGGATCTGGTGGCGTCGCTCGAGAGTATGCGTCGGGTGTTTCCGCCAACGGTCGGTACGGTGGAGTCGTGACGACCCCTTCCGAGAATCAGGATGCCCCAACGGCCCAGGCCTGTTACCGACACTCGGATCGGCCCACGTTTCTTTCATGTGCGCAGTGCGGCAACCCGATCTGTCCGGAATGCGCGGTCCAGGGGACCGTTGGTCAGTTCTGCCCCGACTGTGCCCGTCTGCGAGGCCAACAAAAGGTGGTGAAGGCGCGGACCACGCGAGGATCGATGGCGCGGAGCGCCCCGGCCACCTTTACCTTTATGGCCATCGCCATCGGGATCTTCGGCGTGACTCGGGTCTCGGATCCCATCTTCGCGGAAGTCTTCGGCCGCTTTGCGCAGTTCAATGAACTCGTGTCACGAGGAGACTGGTACCGGATCTTCACCCCGGTTCTGGTCCACGCCAACCTCACCCACATTCTGTTCAACATGTACGCGCTCTATCAGCTCGGCCCCGCGATCGAGGCAAGGGTCGGGATACCGTCTTACGTGGGACTGCTGCTTGCCGCCGCCGGATGGGGCGGCACTTTCGCCTATCACCTGGGTGGGCCTGAGGACGCCCTGGTAGGTGCCTCCGGGGCGATCTTCGGACTATTCGGGCTTTGGCTCCACTCCGCCTTCCGGCTGCGCGACACCGCATTCGGCCGGAACCTCCTCTCCGGCCTTGGCTTCACCCTGGCGTTGAACATGGCATTGCCGTTCCTGATCCCCGGCATTTCTTGGCAGGGCCATCTCGGGGGCCTGATCGCCGGGGTCCTGATCGGTGAGCTGTGGAGCCGGGTCAAGCGCCCGCAAAGGCCGCTTGCGGCCTTTGGGATGGCGGCCCTGGCAGTCGTGGCGGTGCTGGTTTAGGCGATCCGCCGTTCCTCTTCTGGCACCCAAATTTGGCGCGTGGCTCCCGCGCTTTTCGAAATTCGGCGTGACGCCCCCGGAATCCGGGGATTGGTGCGCCAGATTTGCTGAGGACCGAGCTTGGTGCGCCAAATTTGCGCTTAGACGCGGGCGGTCAATGCTGCGACGACCGCCCCTACAACGTACCCCGGGGCGGCGAAGACGTCCCAAGCAGTGAATCGCAGAATGCGATAGCCCTCCAGCACCAGATCGTTCTGCTGGCGTCGATCCTTGCGGAATGCACTTTGATTGTTGTGATATCGCTCACCATCGAGTTCGATGATGAGCTTGATGTCGGGATAGACGAAGTCAACTCGCGCAATCCATCGACCGCCGCGTTTGGAGATGTTGACCTGTGGGGCCGGTACGTCGATTCCCGC
Organism: Acidimicrobiia bacterium; assembly: GCA_035525055.1. Taxonomy (GTDB): domain Bacteria; phylum Actinomycetota; class Acidimicrobiia; order Spongiisociales; family ZC4RG35; genus DATEEG01. The sequence goes on from DATLEZ010000097.1 coordinate 24,436, forward strand.
AGCCCGCATGATTCGGACGAACTCATCTTCGAGCTGGCTCTCGGTGAGGTTGGACCAGCCAAGTCGATTGGCCAGGACGATCCGCATCGGCCCTACGCCGTTGCGACCCCTGCGAGCGACCCGGTGCAATACAGCTGCCACTCGCTGGTCGGTTGTGAGCCGGAGCCGAACGGCCTCGCCCAGGCATCGCTCGGCCATGCCCTCACCCCACGGAACGCCCACGTCGACCAGGCAGCGAGCTACGGAGGTACTCGGGATTCCCTGGATCTCGGCGACGTCGTCACCGGTCAGATCTGTCGAGCGATGGATCACGTGGTCACGATCGGGCCGCCCGCGTTGTGGCGAGGTGACTTCGATGACCCGTGGACGTTTCGCCAGGCCACACAGGTGTGCCGCCGTGGCGTGCGAGGCGACGGCCCCCGTCCCTGATCCGAACACGGCGATGGCGACGGACCGTTCCCAGGTCGCAGGCGCTGTCGGCATCAGGTAGACCTCCGGCAAAGGTCGGTCCCAGGCCCCGTTGTCCACTCGACGGGAGATCGCCGATCGTGAGAAACCGGCATCAAGAGCGTGCTTTCGGGTGAAGACACCATGGTGTCGGGCTGCTTCGGCGGTAAGGCGGAGGAGGCGTCCGTTGTCCATCAGATCGTCGTATCGCGTGTCCCGGCCTACCTGCAAGACCCCTGGTGCTCCCCAAATTTGGTGCCCCGCTCCCGGCTTTTTCAAAATCTGGCCCACCAGTCCCGGAATGCGGGAGTGTGGGGCCAAATTTGCCAAAGAGCGAGACCCACGCGCCAAATTTCGAGGGCGGATTTGGGTCGCAGCCCGGGACGCGTGACGCGACTACGGTGGGAGTTACACCCATGTCGTTCGCCCACCTCCACCTTCACACCGAGTTCTCGATGCTCGATGGGGCGGCCCGGGTCAAGGATGTGGTGGCAGCGGCCGCCGCCGACGGCCAGCCCGGCATCGCCATCACCGATCACGGTGTGATGTACGGGGTGGTCGATTTCTACAAGGCCGCCAAGGCAGCCGGGGTCAATCCGATCATCGGAATCGAGGCCTACGTCGTAGATGGTTCCCGTTTCGACCGGCCGCGCGGCAGCGAGAACCTTCGCTATCACATGACTCTTCTGGCCGTCAATCAAACCGGCTATCGCAACTTGATGAAGCTTTCATCCAAGGCCTACCTCGAGGGTTACTACTACAAGCCTCGGATGGACACAGAGTTGCTGGCGGCCCACTCCGAAGGCATCGTCGCCACCTCCGGATGTTTGGGCGGGCCGGTGGCCAAACGCCTTGCTCCGGACGCATCGAGTGAAGACGGGCAGGCGGGAGCGGCCAGAGATTTCGAGGGCGCCCTCAAGGCGGCGTCCCACTATCAGGACATCTTCGGTCGCGACAACTTCTTCATCGAGATCCAGGATCACGGGATCGAGGCACAGCGCCGGATCATGCCCGACCTGATCGATATCGCCCGCCAGATGGGCGCCCCGTTGCTCGCCACCAACGACGCCCATTACACCCGCAAGGACGAAGCTTCCAGTCACGACGTCTTGCTTTGCATCCAGACCGGATCCAACAAGGACGACGCCAATCGCCTTCGCTTCGAAGGTCAAGACTTCTATCTGAAGACCGCCGCGGAGATGAGGGCGATCTTCCCCGAAGATCAGTATCCGGGGGCATGTGATAACACCCTCTTGATTGCAGAGCGAGCCAAAGTCGAACTCGAGTTCGGACGCATCCTGCTGCCACAGTTCACCGTTCCCGAGGGCTTCACCGAACGTACCTACCTTGAGCATCTGGTGTACACGGGCGCCCAGCGCCGCTACGGCGATCCTCTCCCCGAGGTGGTGAGAGATCGGATCGCCTCCGAGCTCGCTGTCATCGTTGACATGGGTTTCCCCGCCTACTTCCTGATCGTCTGGGACCTCATCCGTTACGCCCGCGAGCGCAAGATCAGAGTCGGGCCCGGCCGCGGTTCCTCAGCAGGATCGATCGTTGCGTACTGCCTCCGGATCACGGACCTCGATCCGATCGAGCACGGCATGATCTTCGAGCGCTTCCTGAATCCCGGCCGGTTACAGCTTCCCGACATCGACATGGACTTCGACGAGCGCTATCGCTCCGATGTCATCCGCTACGCCGCCGAGAAGTACGGGTCCGATCACGTTGCCCAGATCGTCACCTTCTCGACCATCAAGGGCAAGCAGGCTTTGCGGGATGCCGCCCGCGTTCTCGGGCATCCCTATTCGATAGGCGACCGGCTGGCCAAAGCGATGCCGCCCGCCATTCTCGGAAAGGAAGCGACCCTCGATCAGTGCCTTACCCAACCGCCCCCCGAGGCCGACTCCGAGGTTAAGGACTGGTACTCGAACGCCACCGAGCTCCGGGAGTTATACAAGTCGGACACGATTCTGAAAGAAGTGGTCGAGGTGGCCCGGGGCCTGGAAGGTCTCCGCCGACAGGATTCGATTCACGCCGCCGCCGTGGTGATCTCACCCAACCCGTTGACGGACCTTGTTCCCGTTCAACGAAAAGGTGAAGACGCCGAAATCGTCACTCAGTACGAGATGTACGGGATCGAGTCGCTCGGGTTGCTCAAGATGGATTTTCTTGGGCTTCGCAACCTCTCGATCATCGAGCGAACTCTCGAGTTGATCAAAGAAGGCCAGGGCATCGACGTCGACATCGACGGAATCAGCCTCGACGACCAGGCTGCCTACGACCTCATCCGCCGCGGTGAGACGGTTGGTGTGTTTCAACTCGAGGGGAGCGGCTTGCGGTCGCTGATCCGCGCTCTGCAACCGGACCAGTTCGAAGACTTGATCGCATTGGTGGCCCTCTATCGGCCGGGTCCCCTGGGCCAGAACATGCATACCGCCTACGCAGACCGGAAGAACGGCCGGGCCAAGGTGGAGTTCCCCCATCCCGCCACCGAGTCGATCCTGGCCCGAAGCTACGGCATCATCGTCTACCAGGAACAGGTGATGCAGATCGCTCAGGCCGTGGCCGGCTACACCATGGCCGAAGCCGAGGACCTGCGGCGAGCCATGGGCAAGAAGGTGAAAGCGGCCATGCACGCCCAGCGCGAGAAGTTCGTGGCGGGATGTGTTGCTCAGGGGTATACACCCGAGGTCGGGGCCAATCTCTTCGACACGATCGAGCCGTTCGCCGGATACGGCTTCGTCCGCTCCCACGCAGCTTGCTACGGCTACATCGCCTATCAGACGGCATGGCTAAAAGCCCATCATCCGGCTGAGTACATGGCGGCGCTCCTTACCGCTACCAAGCGCGACAAGGAGCGCACCGCGGTCTACCTCGCCGAGTGTCGGTCGATGGGCGTCGAGGTGATGGTCCCCGACGTCAATGAGTCGCAGATGGATTTTTCGGTCCACGAGGGAAAGATCCGGTTCGGGCTTTCGGCGATACGGAACGTGGGTGAGGGGGTTGTGGAGAAGATCATCGACTCGAGAAAGGCGGATGGTCACTTCCGCGACTTCCACGACTTCGCCGATCGAGTCGACCCTCTGGTCCTCAACAAGCGCACGGTCGACTCATTGATAAAGGCGGGAGCGTTTGACGGCGCCGGCCATCCTCGTAAGGCGCTGTGTCTCCAGTTCGAAGACCTGCTCGAAGCCACTCTCGAACGGCGACGCAACGAGGAGATGGGCCAATACTCCTTGTTCGGAGGCGACGCCATCGACGCCGAGCACACGCAGGCCGAAATCGCCGGCGACGAGTGGGCCCAGAAGTTGAAGCTCGCTTTCGAACGCGAGATGCTCGGGCTCTACGTATCCGACCATCCGCTGCTGGGGGTGGGCCCCACCCTCAAATCGCTGGGTCAACCGATCTCCGGTCTGGTCGAGCAGCAGGACCGGACCAGCGTCACGATTGGCGGTTTGGTCGGCTCGATCACCCGCCGCTTCACCAAGAAGGGCGAATTGATGCTCTTTTTCCAGTTGGAGGACCTGGAAGGGTCGGTGGAGGTGGTGGCGTTCCCCGGGGTGGTGAACGAGTCGGGCTCTCTCGTCACGGAAGATTCGGTTCTCGTCGTCAGAGGGCACCTTGATCATCGGGGTGACGACGTCAAGGTGATCGCCAAGGAGATCAAAGAACTCAAGATCCAGGCCAACCTTGAAGTCCGCCTCGAGGTGCCGGCCCGACGGTTGTCGACCGACCTGGTCGCCCAGTTGAAGGACATTCTCAGCCACCACCCGGGGCCGGCACCCGTGTTCCTCCACATGGTCTCCGACGACAAGCACAAGGTGCTGAAGTTGGCCGACAGTCATTCGGTCGAGCCGCGATCGGCGCTCTACGCCGAACTCCGCGAACTCCTGGGACACCGGGCCGTTCTATGAGCGCCGTGGTCTGGATCCACAGCGAGACTCGTGTCTCGATCCCCGTTTTGGCCCACTCCTCACATTGATTGGCAATCGACACCAGGGGAGCAAAACTCCGCGCCAAAAGCAGTGGTTGGGATTTAGACCCGGCGGGCGTGCTCGACGATCCTGCCGTGGCGGCGGCCGAGCAGGTAGGTCCCGACCGCGACCGACACCGCCGCGGTCGAACTAGCACCCACGGCGATGGCCTGTTTGGTCTTGCGGGCGAAGACGACCACCGGCCATCCCCGATCATGCGCCACGTCCTCGAGTTCGCCGTCGGGGTTGACCGCTACCGGGTGCCCGACAGACTCGAGCATCGGAAGGTCGGATATTGAATCGCTGTATGCGTAGCAGGCTCCGAGGTCGTAACCGCGATCGGCTGCCAGCTTGAGGATCGCCTCGACTTTGCCGGCTCCATAGACGAAGGGCCCGTCGAGTTGATCGGTATAGTGGCCCTCGACCACCTTCGGCCTCGAGGCGATGGCTCCGGTCATCCCAAGAGTGTCGGCCAGCGGCTGCACGATCTCCTGGGGAGAAGCCGACACGATCCAGGTGTCGCGACCAGCTTCGTGATGCATCCTGATCAGTTTCCGAGACTCGGGGCGAACCCGTGCAATCAGCCGTGGAAGCACTCGTCTCGCTACCTCGTCCAGCACTTCGACCGAGACGCCCTCCACCCGACCGAGAAGCGCGGCCCTGGTGCCCTCGGTCTTGTCGCCCTTGTCGCCGAAGAGCTTGAAGCCAACGGCACCGGCAGCGAAGCGACCGATTTCAGGATTGCTGATCAAACCGGCCCTCCATGCCTCGACCCCGAACGGGAAGATCGACGCACCCGCGATCAGCGTGCGGTCGAGGTCGAAGAAAGCTGCTGGCATGTGTTCAAGTTACCTCACCAAAGGGCCGGCAACCCTTCAGTCTGTTGGAGCAGGTCGAGGAGGCTCTCGAGGTCGTTGGGAGCATCAGCCAGCCACGGAACCGTCACCAAAGGTGCTTTGTATCTGGCTGCGAACTCGACCCGGGCATCGTGCTGACGCTGCGACTCGGACGCCCAGTGGGTCAAATTCTCGGCCAGTGCAAGGTTGGTAGCCGGTGGTGGAGAGGTGTTGGCCCAGCGGTCGGGCAGCGATCTGTTGAAGACCACCGCCACCGGAGGGGCGGCCACCTCTGGGAGCTCGAGAAAGAACCGGGTCGCTTCAGTCAATGGGGCGGGATCGGCGGTCGTAACCACCACCGTCGCCGCCTTTCGCAGATGTGAGTCGATCTCGCGCGATCGGCTGGCCACGCCGTCGTAGGTGGTCCGCAGATCCATGAGGAACTGTGCAACCCGTTCCAATAGATCCGAGCCCAGGAGTTGATCGGCGAAGCGAAGCATTGGTCGGGCTCCGCGATTGAAGAAGAAGTTCCGCCCGGGAATTCGTCCACCCGTGAGCAGCCTCAGGAGACGTCCGCCCACCAGGTCCGCCATCTGAGCAGGTGAGGTGAAGAAGTCGATGCCACCGGCGGCGGGCGGAGTGTCGATGACGACTAGATCCCAGACCCTGGCGTCGAGATAGTTGGCGGCTTCTTCGGCCGCGGCGTAGGACTGCGATGCCGGGAAGTGGACGGTGGCTGCCTGGAAGAATTCATTGTTGACGAGACGGTCGGCCACGGCGGGATCGGCGTGTCGCCGGGCGAGGGTCTGCCATGACGCCGCCGCGTCGAGCATGGCCCCCCAGAGAAGGGGTTGGTCGGGGTGCTGGCGGGGCTCGCCGCCCAGTTCGAGTCCGAGCGCTCCTGCGAGTCGCTTGGCAGGGTCGACGGTCAGGACCAAAGTGCGCTTTCCCTCTGAGGCGGCCTTTACAGCCAGGCCGGCGGCAATGGTCGTCTTGCCGACGCCTCCGGCTCCGGTAATTACGATTGCCTTGGTTCGTGTGGCGGCTCGGGTGGTCACTGCTTCGACCCCGCGCTGGAGTGTTCCCAGGCGTCAGCCATTCGGGCAGCCACTTCGCCCGGGGTCAAGAGGCCGAATAGGTAGGGGAGCTTGCGGGCTGGGGGAAGGCGCTTCATCCAGTCCTGCTGGTTTCGATAGAGCGAGCGGTGGAGGATGGCCGCCTCAGCCGCGACCCCGCTTCCCTTGGCATCCGTCTCGAGCCGGGAGAGGACCCGGTTAGTGACGATCGTGGGAGGCTCGACCAGGTTCTCGGAGCCAAGAAGCGCCATCGTCTCTTGGGTTTCGACGGTGGGGAGTTCTTCGGCCAGTGTCACCAGAACCAGTTCGGTGGTCTTCCGCGCCAGGAGCTGGCTCATCCACTCGGCCTGATGTCGGACCCGGCCCGAAGGGACCAGCTCGGCAATCGTCCGCGGGGCCCGGAGAAGCCCGGTGATCGCTCCGGTCGGCGGGCAGTCGGCCACCACCAGGTCGTATCCGCCGTGTTGCACCTCCCACAGGACCTTGCCGAGGGTGATCACTTCACGAACTCCGGGGGCCGTAGAGGCGAGGGCGTCAAAGGCGCGAGCCAGCGGTCCCATCGTGGCGAATTGAGGAACCCCGATCTGGACCTTGACGTACTCAGCGAGGGCCTTGGTGCGGTCGATAGTCAGGGCAGAGAGCCCCGGGCGAACCTCTCTTGGTTTGAACTCGAGGCGGCCTCCGCCAAGGTGGGCGGCTAACCCGCCGGCCCCAGTCACGTCGATCGCCAGCACCCGCAGGCCCTGGCGATGGGCATAGAGAGCAAGCCCGGTGGCGATGGCAGATTTGCCGACGCCTCCCTTGCCGGAGACCAGCGTCAGGCGCCCGGGCTTGGTGCCGGATGTCACCGTGAAAGGGGGATCCGCAGAACGAGGTCGCCGCCTTCAACTGCCCATGAAGCAGCTGCGATTAGTGAGAAGTCCAAGAAATCTGTCTCGGCGGCTTCGATCAGTCGCTTCCGTTCTTCCCCTGCCACTGGTGGAAGGCTGCGTTCTCGGACCGCCGCGGCCCGTTCTCGATACCTGCCAATCAACGCGTCTACGTCAAGCTCTGCCATGGCGCAAACCTTAGGGGGCTAGCGGATAGGTGGTGATGTCGGGTCCCATCGGTCTCGCCAGTTGATCAGTTTGATGGTGATGATGATGGTGGTGGCGAGGCAGAGTTGGGCGTGGCGGTGGTAACTGTGCCGGTTGGTGTTGCGGCG
>DATLEZ010000098.1:0-6333 GCA_035525055.1 Acidimicrobiia bacterium
TTGGGCCGGGGGGAGGACGTAAAGGTCAGGGATTTGGCTCAGATGCTGGTGCAACCGGACGCCTGACGGCGTCCCAACCGGCCACTCCCAGTGGCTAGGACTTTCGGCCCTTTCCTTCCGATATGGGGTTATGGTCGACTGAGGACCACTTAAAGTGGTCGTTGGGCTACTTAGAGGTCGGAGGCACAACAATGGCAACAGTTCATCCCTGTCGGAAAGATCGGCACAACTACCAAGAAATCGCGGGCGCCGTCGCGGGCCTGGGACGTCGCAACTGCGTTATTTGTGGTGCGGTCCAGATCGACCTGCGGCCCCATGCCGAGAAGGCCGGTGAAGGCATGTCAGTGTTCTCGGCTCGGCGTCCGACCTTGTTCACCCTGAGATCCGAAACCGTGCCGGAGGAGTCCGTCACCGTCTCGGCCGGATTCGGTACGAGAACGCGCCGTCGACGGGGGTAGTTCGAGGCCCGACGTCTCTCTAGAGCATTGGCCGTCGTAGCCTTCCTTGCGGATGCAATCGAAATCCACCAGACCGGTCCTGGTCGCGCTGGTCCTGGCGACGGTCGCCTGCAACTTGAGCCCTGAACCACCGTCTGTCACAACGAGCGCCCCCACGACGACAACGGTGCCTTTGACAGCCGAAGAAGCCGTCGTCGCATTCGAATCATGTCTCACTGATCATGGCTTCGGCGTGCCAGACCTTCCCCTCGACGACGCCGGCCGTCCCGATCTCTCGGGGCTGGCTGACTCGATCGACCAGAGTTCGGAGGAGTGGAGAGAAGCTCTCGCGTCGTGTGCCGCGGTGATTGTGGCCAACGGTGCTCTCGACCTCGCCGCGGTTCCGGAGCTGGCCGAGGCAGTCCGAGCACAGCTACTGGCCTTCTCCGCCTGCGTGCGGTCCCAGGGAGTCGAAGGCTTCCCCGACCCTTCCCCCGACTTCGACGGCACCACACCACCGTTCCCCCTGGACTCGATTCCATCGGATGACCCCGAGCTGGGGCCCGCTGCTGAGGCTTGCGCGCTGACCGTGGGAACAGAGCCCCCGGCGTGAGGGCAGCTCTCGAGCATGTGGTCGGCCCGGGTGGATAGAGCAGACGCCTGATCTGGAAGTGGTGTCCGGCCCTGGTTAACTGAATCCTGATGCGGATCGGTTATCAAGGCGAAGCGCTGTCCTACTCGGACCAGGCGGTCACGGAGTTGTTCCCCGACGCCGAGCGGATCGGGTTCCCGTCTTTCGTAGCCGCTTTCGAGTCGCTACGCGACGATAAGATCGAGAGGCTCGTTGTTCCCATCGAGAACTCAACGACTGGCAGCGTCCTGCCGGTCCTCGACCGGCTCCTGCCCGGTCAGGTCCACATCATCGCCGAACATCTGGTGGAGGTCCGCCATTCCCTGCTAGGACTGCACGGTTCGGCTCTGGAGGGGATCAAACGGGTCCGGTCGCATCCCGAGGCCCTGGCCCAGGCAGAGGCGATTCTCACTCATTGGGGCTGGGAACCGGTGCCCGTGCACGACACCGCCGGGGCCGTTCGTCAGATCGCAGAACAGGACGATCCCACCGAGGCTGCTCTGGCACCGGAGCGGGTGGCCGACTCGTACGGCCTCACGGTCCTGCTCAGAGATGTGGTCGATCGTCCGCACAACACGACCCGGTTCGTTGTCTTGGTGCCGGGCCAGCAACCGATCGCCGACGACGCCGACAAGACGACGGTTGCGTTCACGACCGCCCATACCCCGGGGGCGCTCGCTCTGGCTCTGACCGAATTGGGGCTTAGGGGCGCCAACCTGACCCGGATCGAGTCACGCCCCACCGAGGAGGCGTGGCGATATCGCATGTTCGTCGACCTGACTCATCCGCCCGGTTCTGAAGGCGTAGCCAGGGTCTTTGAGCCCATGCCCGCGACCCTCTCGGATCTGCGGTTTTTGGGGACATATCGGTCCGTCATTCGCTGACCTTCCACGCGTTTCGTCTAGCGGGGAAGGGCATCTTCTGGCGGGGGATAGCATCAAGCGTCGATGGATCACATCACCGTCCCGATCGACAAGCAGTGGCTTTCCGTTGCCGAGGTGGCCTCGTATATGGGTGTCTCGGTTCACGTGGTGACCTCGATGTTGCGGGCCGGAGAGGTGCCGGGAGTCAAGTTCGGTCGGGAGTGGAGAGTCGCCCGGGTCGATCTCGAGTCATATCTGAATGAGGCCAGGCGGAAGCTGCTGTGACCACCAAGCCGCTCGATGCCCCGGTGGTCGATTCCGACCTCAAGACCGACTTGCCGTGGCAGGTCATCGTGTGGAACGACCCGGTCAACTTGATGGACTACGTGGTGTTTGTGCTGCGCAAGCTATTCGGGCACTCGCTCGCAGAGGCCACCAAGTTGATGCTGGCGGTCCATAACGAGGGACGGGCGTCTGTTTCCCAGGGTCCCCGCGAACAGGCCGAGATGGACTGTTACCGGCTGCACCAGTACGGCCTCTGGGCCACGGTCGAACAGTGATCCCGTTTCTTCCAACTCCCGACGGGATCCTGGTGACGCTGGAGCCGGACGATCTCGACCTCCTGCGGCAATTGCCGGAGTTTCTCGCTCTGCTCGGTGACCCCGGCGAGGACCCCGCCGCCTCCCGCCTCCAGGTTCCCGTGTATTTGGACGATCCCGAATCCTCCGAGGAGTGGTGGCGGTTGATGGGCGGCGAGCTTGACCAGTCGCGGGCGGCCGATCGTTCTGCCTTCGCTCTGATTCTCGAGGCGGCAACCGCGGGCACGGTGGCTTCGATCGCCGAGGCCGAGGCTTTCTTGCGGGTCCTCAACGAGTCCCGGCTGGCCCTTGGAGCCCGCCTGGGCGTCGAAGTCGAAGCCGACTACGACGAGCTTCCCGAGGACGACCGGTCGGCCCTCGACTATCTGGCGGGCATGCAGGGATTGCTGCTGGTCGCCTTGTCGATCGGGGAGATGCCCGACCTCGACGAGACCGAAGGGTGACAGTCCGTGTAGCCGTCGAGAGAATGGCACACGGTGGCAGGGCCGTTGGACGCCACGATGGACAGGTCGTATTCGTAGAGGGCGCCTACCCGGGCGAGTCGGTGCTCATCGAGGTCACGGGTGGGGGTAAGCGTCACCTCCTCGGTCGGGCGCTCAAGATCGAGGAAGCATCTCCTGCCCGAATCGAGGCGCCGTGTATCCATTTCGGATCGTGTGGTGGATGCCAGTGGCAGTCCGCTGCGTACGAGGCGCAACTCGAATGGAAACGGTCGATTGTCTCGGATCAATTGGCCCACCTCGGCCGGATGCCCGAGGTGGAGGTTCGGGGAACGATCGCTCCTGGGCCTTCGTATCGCTACCGCAACCGGATGGACTTCAAGCTGGTCAACGGAAGGCCGGCGCTGTCGCGAGCGGCCAGCCACGAACTCGTCGAGATCAACAGATGCCATCTCATGGTGCTGCCTCTCGAGAAGGTGTTCCACGAACTGGCGACGCGTCCAGAGGCGAGCCGGGTCACGATCCGGGCCGGAGTCGCCACGGGCCAAACCGCGGTGATGTTCGATGACGAGACCGGTGTCCTTGAGGAGGTCGTCGGCGGAGCTGTCTTCCGCATCACCGGACGCGCCTTCTTCCAGAACAACACCGCCGGGGCCGAGGTACTGGTCCGCCTGGTCCGGGAAGTGCTGCAACCGGAGGAAGACGAGGTTCTGCTCGATGGCTACGCGGGAGGAGGGTTGTTCGCGGCCACGGTCGGCCAACGCTGCAAGCGCGTTATCGGCGTGGAGTCGGACCGAATTGCGGCAGAGGACTTTGCCCACAACACCGGCAGCCGGGCTTTGAAGAAGCCGTTCGAGGCTTCGGGGCCGATGCTTCCCAAGAAATTCGATCTGGCGGTCGTCGATCCGCCGAGGGTGGGTTTGGGCAAGGCCGGCGTGGCGGTGGTGGCGGGTGGGAGGCCGCGGGCGATCGCCTATGTCTCCTGCGATCCCGCTTCGTTCGCCAGAGACGCTCACCTTCTGGGCGAGCGCGGTTACGCGCTTGCCTGGGTGCAGCCTGTCGACATGTTCCCGCAGACCTTTCACACCGAGTTGGTCGGCTGTTTCGTACCGAAGTTGACATGAGAAAGGAAACGGCAAGTACTAGGTTGATTCGCCTCATGGACTTCGGAGTTGTGCTGCAGACCAATCCACCCTCTTCCCGCGTGGTGGACCTGACCAGGAGCGCGGAGGACTTCGGATTCTCTTACGCCTGGACTTTCGATTCCCATGTTCTGTGGCAGGAGCCGTTCGTCATCTTCAGCCAGATGCTGGCTGCCACATCACGGATGACGGTCGGCCCGATGGTGACCAATCCCGGCACCCGGGACTGGACGGTGCTGGCCTCTCTGTTCGCAACTCTGAACGAGATGTACGGACCGCGGACCGTGTGCGGGATGGGGCGGGGCGACTCCGCACTCCGATATATAGGAAAGACCCCGACCACCCTCGACACGACCGCCGCCGCCACCCGGGTCATCAAGGATCTCGTGGCAGGGAAAGAGGTCCAGTACAACGGGAAGACCCTGCAGATTCCGTGGGTGGGGGAGGGTTGGGATCTGCCGGTGTGGATGGCCGCTTATGGCCCCAAGGCCCTGGCCTCCACCGGCACCAACTACGACGGCTTCATCCTGCAATTGGCCGATCCCCAGATTGTCGAGTGGACCGTCGGAGCGGTGCGTGCGGCAGCGGCCGATGCCGGTCGCGACCCTGAGTCGCTGACTATCTGTGTGGCGGCGCCGGCCTATGTGGGTGATGACCTGGCTCACCAGCGCGACCAGGTCCGCTGGTTCGGGGGGATGGTTGGCAACCATGTCGCCGACCTGGTCGAACGGTATGGATCCGAGAGCGCGGCGGTCTCGGAGGCGCTGACCGACTACATCCGCGCTCGGAAAGGGTACGACTACGACCACCACGGCAAGACAGGGAACCCGTCGACGGACTTCGTCCCCGACGAGGTAATCGAAAGGTTCTGCCTGCTCGGCACCGCCTCCGACCATATTGCTCGGATCCGGGAACTCGAGTCACTCGGCGTCGACCAATTCGCCGTCTACCTGATGCACGACCAGATGGACGAAACCCTCGCCTCCTACGGCCGGGACATCATCCCCGCCTTCCGCTGAAAAACCGCGAACCTAAGGTTATAGGCCGCGGAAACCGCGGCCTATAACCTTGAGATTGGCGGGGTCCGACCTGTTTCAGGCCGCTGACGAAAGCGCTCGCCGAACCAGGTCGCGCACCATCTGAGGATTGTCCTTGAGCATCCGGTAGGTGATCCGCAGGACGCGCCAGCCGGCAAGCTGGGCATGGTTGTCTCGCATCCGATCCGACTCGAAAGCGTCCAAGGTTGAATGCCAAGCGCGCCCGTCAAGCTCAATGATGAGTCGAACCTCTGGATACGCGAAGTCGACGCGGCCGTTGACCGGTGAACGCCACGGCAACGGCAACTGCGAGACTGGCTCGGGCAAGTCCCACTCTCGGAAGAGTCGCAGCGCCATCACTTCGAGTTGGCTCTCGCCCAGGAAGCTACCGCCGGCCCGGGCTTCGAGGACCCGGTGCATGCACTTCATCCCCGGCTTTCCATGTCTGGCGAGCCTCAGTACCAGGTCGCAGACCTCATCGAGAGAACCTAGCCCTTTCAAGACGATGTGATCGATGATTCGGCCGATCTGGGCGGGTCCCAAATGGGCAGCAAGGTCGACGCCGGTTCGGATCGGCGAAGTAACAGGCATTGCTTCGACTTCGACAACCTGGTCATCGGTCAGGTCGGTCAATTGGTGAACGATCACATCGGGAAACCGATAGGTCGTTCGCACGCGCACGGTGACAACCGCGAGACCCCTGGTTGTTTCTGGAAGGTTGTGCATTTCAGCTGCGGACTCATGAGAGACGACAGCGCCAAGAGTCGCCGTCGCTGCGACCAGCAGCCCGCGGGTACTCGGTGAATAGCCCGATACCAGGTACAACCCCGGTTTGATTCGACTCCACCGTTTCGAGTTCACCCGTCGATCAACGGCGTCCGCACTCATTCCGCAGGCGATCGCCTGACGTCGGGTTACATACCCTGATTGGCGGCTGGCGAGTTCCATGACACGAAGTTCGGTTGCGTCAAGCATCCTCAAAGCATGCGCCGCCTCGAACCCGCGGTCTAGATCCTTGAAACCGATACGCGTTAGGCCGCGGAAACCGCGGCCTAAAAACTTTTAGGTTCGCGGTTTTTTCTTACTTTCCGTGTTGGGGGAAGCCGAGGTCGACGCCGCGGAAGATGGGGTCGGGCCAGCGGGTGATCACAACCTTTTGCTTGGTGTAGAAGCGCACCCCTTCC
>DATLEZ010000099.1:0-3980 GCA_035525055.1 Acidimicrobiia bacterium
GAGGGGGAGGATGAGCCTTGGGAACTTCAGGTTGGTCAGTAGCTTGGAGTTCTGGAGGACTGCGTTCGCTCCGCCCGTCAGAGATTGAGCGGTGAAGTGGAACACGAACATTCCCGCCATCAGATAGATGATGTCTCTGGCCCCGGGGAAGATGAATCCGAACACGAGCCAGTAGACGAGGCTGAGCAGCAGCGGATTGAGCACCCACCAGAACAACCCCAGAGCTGTTGAAGCGTTCCGCGCCTTGAAATTCCCCATGGCGAGAAACCAGACAAACTCTCGACGCCGCCAAAGCTCCTTCAGGTAGTAAGCCAGTCGGCGGGTGTAGTAGGTGGGCGTGGTGGTCTGGGTCATCGGATGATCTCTTGCAACACCATCTCAGCAGCGTCCTTCACGCTCACATCCGATCCATCTAGAAGGAGCTCCGGTGAAACCGGCGCCTCATAGGGATCGTCGATGCCGGTCATCCCGGTGATCTCACCTGCACGGGCACGGGCATATAGGCCCTTTGGATCTCGCTCCTCGCAGACCTCCAAAGGAGTGTCGACGAACACCTCGATGAAACGCAGGCCGATTGCCTCGTGCTTCCTGCGCGCCTCGTCCCGATCGGCCCGATAGGGGGAGATGACCGGCACCAACACCACCACTCCGGCGTCGGCCATCAACCGGGCGATCTCACCCACCCGACGAATGTTCTCAGAGCGGTCTTCCTTGCTGAACCCGAGATCGGCGTTGATCCCGTGACGGAGATTGTCACCGTCTAACACGTAGGCGGCCCGGCCATCGGCGACCAGTTGCTCTTCCACTGCATAGGCGATGGTCGACTTCCCGCTTCCCGACAGACCGGTGAGCCACACCGTCACGCCCGGGCCACCCGTCGCTGCCAACCTGTCCGATCGTTTCACTGCCCCTTCGTGCCAGACCACGTTCTCCGTCATGCGGCTTCGCCGGTGATCATCCCTCCACCGACGGTGTTGTTGGTGCCCTCCTCAACCAGGATGAACGATCCGGTCTCCCGATTCCGCCGGTATTCGTCGAAGAAGAACGGGGTGGTGGTGCGGAGCCGGATCCGTCCAATCTCGTTGAGACTCAGCTCGGTGGCCGAATCGTCACGGTGAAGGCTGTTCACATCCAGCCGGTACTGGAGCTCTTTGACCATCGCCTTGCCCCACCTCGTCGTGTGCTTGATCGAGTACTTGGCACCCTCCCGCAGCGGAGGCCCCTCCGACATCCACGCCACCATGGCGTCGATGTCCTGGGAGGCGTGAGGTTGGTTGTGGGGACGACAGATCATGTCCCCTCGGGACACGTCGATGTCGTCCTCGAGCTTTATCACCACCGACAGCGGCGGAGCCGCTTCGTCGAGGTCACCGTCGTGGGTGGAGATGGTCTTGATGCGCGAACTGAACCCACTGGGCAGCACAACCACCTCATCTCCGGGCTTCATGAGCCCGCCCGCCACCTTGCCCGCATAGCCCCGGAAATCCTGGAAGTCGTGCCGGTGAGGTCGGATCACGTACTGCACCGGGAACCGCACGTCGATCAGGTTCTCGTCCGATCCAATGTGGATGTCCTCGAGCAGATCGAGCACCGTAGGACCGTGATACCAGGGCATGTTCTGGGACGGGTCGACGATGTTGTCGCCTTTCAGGGCCGACACCGGGACGAACCTCAGGTCGTGAATGTCGAGTCTCCGGGCGAAGGCGCGGAACTCGTCGACGATCTCGTCGTAACGCTCCTCCGACCAGTCGACCAGATCCATCTTGTTGACGCACAAGACCAGGTGGGGCACACCGAGCAGTGACGCCAGGAAAGAGTGCCGCCTGGTCTGCTCCAGCACGCCGTTGCGGGCGTCGACCAGGATCAGGACGATGTTCGCCGTCGACGACCCGGTGACCATGTTGCGGGTGTACTGGATGTGACCCGGGGTATCGGCGAGGACGAACTTCCGCTTCGGTGTGGCGAAATAGCGGTAGGCGACATCGATGGTGATTCCCTGCTCTCGTTCCGCCCGGAGACCGTCGGTTAGCAAGGCGAGGTCGACGTAATCGGTCCCCCGGCGTCGACTGGCGTCTTCCACCGCATCCAATTGATCCTGGAAGATCTGTTTGCTGTCGAACAGCAACCGGCCTATGAGCGTGCTCTTGCCGTCGTCTACCGACCCGCTGGTGGCAATGCGAACCAGCTCCATATCAGTGGCCACTAGAAGTATCCCTCTTTCTTGCGGTCTTCCATGGCCGCCTCTGCAGTCCGGTCGTCTGCCCGGCTGGCACCGCGCTCGGTGATCCTCGTCGCTGCCACCTCGTCGATGATCTCACGAACTGTGGCGGCGACCGACTCGACGGCGGCCGTGCAGGTCATGTCCCCCACGGTGCGGAAGCGCACGATCGACTCGAACACCGCCTCATCGTCCAAAGCCTTCAAATGGGGGGACTCGGCCATGAGCATCCCGTCGCGCTCGAACACCTTGCGCTTGTGGGAGAAGTAGACGGAGGGCAACTCGATCTGCTCATCCTCGACGTACTGCCAGATATCCATCTCAGTCCAGTTCGAGATGGGAAAGGCCCGGATGTGCTCCCCAATCTTGATGAGCGGGTTGAAGAGACTCCACAACTCAGGTCGCTGGTTCTTGGGGTCCCATTGTCCGAACTCGTCCCTGAAACTGAACACTCGCTCCTTGGCGCGTGCCTTCTCCTCATCACGCCGTGCCCCCCCAAAGACCATGTCGAAACGGTGCTTGTCGATGGCATGGAGCAGCGATTCGGTCTGGAGTCGATTCCGTGATGCCCTTGAACCGGTCTCCTCTACGACTCTCCCCTGATCGATGGCCTCCTGCACGGAGGCAACTATCAGCTGCGCCTCCAGGGCTTCTATCGTGCGGTCTCTGAATTCAATGACTTCCGGGAAGTTGTGTCCGGTGTCCACGTGCATCACCGGAAACTGGAGCCGCGCGGGCCAGAATGCCTTCACGGCAAGACGGAGCACCACCGCCGAGTCTTTGCCGCCGGAGAACAGAAGGACAGGTCGCTCCGACTCTGCCACTGCCTCGCGGATGATGTGAATCGACTCGGATTCGAGGGCTTGAAGATGGGTGGACGTGCTGGACACACCGAGAGATTAAAAGAGATCGCGTTCCTTGGCGTAGTTCTCCCATGACACCTGACGCCTGGATCACTGCCGTGACCGTGCTTTTGATCCTGGCTGGTCTGATCGCTGGATTGGCCTCACCATCGGTCCTGGCGTTCTCCGGCGTGGTCATCCTCCTCCTTCTCGACGTGGTCGAGGTGGCTGAAGCCCTATCCGGATTCTCCAACCCGGCCCCGTTCACGGTTGGCGCACTATTCGTGGTCGCCCGGGCGATTTCGAAAACCGGGGCGATTCGGCCCTTCACACAGTGGGTCATGGGCGATACCGGACACATTCGGCGACCGATGCTCCGGATGTTGGTGCCCACGACACTCGCTTCCGCCTTCATGAACAACATCCCTTTGGTGGCCATGATGATCCCTGAAGTCTCCTCCTGGGCTCGGAAACGCGGTTCGGATGCGGCCCGGTTCCTGCTCCCCTTGTCATACGGGGCGATCTTCGGCGGAATGGCGACCATCATCGGGACATCGACCAACCTGGTCGTCGCCGGCCAGATGGTGGACTACGGTCTCGAGCCGTTCGGCTTCTTCGAGCTCGGCCTGGTTGGCCTCCCGATCGCCGTGCTCGGTGTCGTGACCCTGGTGGCCCTGGCGCCGAGAGTCCTCAGACGGACTCGGTCTCCCGCTGCCGCGTTGGCAGAGTCGGAGCGAGCCTTCTCCATCGACATGGCAGTCAGGGCTCGAGGGCCCCTCGACGGTGTCACCGTCGAGCAAGGCGGCCTTCGGCATCTCACCGGCGTCTTTCTTGCATCAGTCGATCGAGGCGACTCGATCGTGGCACCGGCTCGGCCCAACACCGTTCTGCGCGGCGGCGACCGACTTCGTTTCGTCGGC
>DATLEZ010000100.1:0-3647 GCA_035525055.1 Acidimicrobiia bacterium
GCCGTGTAGAGGAACGACACGTTCATCCCTGCATAAGCGCTCGCGCTTGACGACAGGCCCGCGGCACGGAATTCGAAGCCGATCGTCGACCTGAAAAGGAGCCAATGGATGAACCACACCGCCAGGACCGCGATGATCAGACTGATGTTCACTCGATATTGCTGGGCAAAGATGGGCGGGAGCCGGGCCGAATCGAGGACCGGGGCCGACTGCGGGAGGTTGGAGCCCGCCTCCTGGAACAGAGACGTCTTCAGTATGTAGAGAACGAAAAAGGCGGCGACGAAGTTGAGCATGATCGTCGTTATCACCTCATGGGCGCCAAATCTCGCCTTGAGAAATCCTGCCAGCCCTCCCCAGAGTCCCCCGCCGATGACAGCGGCGATCAACGCAACTGGTATGTGGATGAGGGCAGGGAGCTCGACGTGGAGCCCGACCCAGAGAGCGAACAGCCCGCCGGCGAACATCTGGCCCCTGGCGCCAATGTTGAACAATCCGGTGCGGAATCCAACGGCCACCGCCAGGCCAGCCAATATCAACGGTGAGGCTGTGAACAGGGTCTCCGAGATGGCGCGCACCGAGCCGAAGGCCCCGCGGAACAACTCCCGGTAGGCAATCCAAACACCCTCCAACATTTCACTGAGGGCGGCGCCCAGATCCTCACCCATGAGACGCCAAGCGTCGACATCGGTGACCATGATGATGACCGCCCCAACCGCGAGCGCCAGGACGAGGGCAAGCAATGGTGTGAGAATCGCACGCCCGAGCTTCTCGTCTATTCCGGAGACGCGGCGGGCCACATCCCTGCCCGCAGGGTGCCCCTCTGGATCGGGCCTTCCGTCGTGCTCCTGATCGCCCATCAGCCCTCCCCAGAACCCAACATCGCCAGACCGACGTCGGTGCTGGAAACAGACTTCGGATCGAACTCACCCACTATCCGACCCTGATAGATCACCAGGATCCGATCGGCCAGAGCCATGACTTCATCGAGCTCGGAGGAGATGACAAGTACCGCGGCACCCATGTCACGTTGCTCCACGATCCTGGCATGGATGTACTCGATGGAACCGACATCCACACCTCTGGTTGGCTGGGAGCCGATCACCAGCTTCACATCCCTGTCGAATTCGCGGGCGACAATCACCTTCTGTTGGTTGCCGCCCGACAATGTCGAGACCGGGACGTCAACCCTGGTCGTCTTGACGTCGTATTCGTCGACGAGTCGCTGGGCGGCTTCGGTCGCGGTGGCCCAATCCATTCGGAGGCCGCGTGAGTATGGCTCGTCGTAATAGGAGTCCAGCACCATGTTCTCGGCGACCGTGAAGTCGAGAACGAGGCCACTCTCTTGACGATCCTCAGGGACATGGGCGATTCCAGACTCATGGATCTGACGCGGACTGTGCTCGGTGACATCCTGACCTGCGATTAAGACCCGGCCTGCCAGGGACGGGCGCATGCCCACGATGCTCTCCACCAACTCGGTCTGCCCGTTGCCCTGAACCCCAGCGATTCCGACGATCTCCCCCGAACGAACCACGAACGAGGCGCCGTTGACGGTGCGATGAGCACGATCGTCCAACACCACCAGGTTTTCGACGGACAGCACGACGTCGCCCGGCTCCGCATCCGACTTTTCGACTGTGAGCAAGACCGGGCGGCCGACCATCAACTCGGCGAGCTGATCCTTGCTCGCATTTGCCGGATCGACTTCTCCTACGGCTTTTCCGTCACGTAGAACCACGATCCTGTCGGCGATTTCCAACGCCTCATTCAGCTTGTGACTGATGAAGATCACCCCTTTCCCGTCATCCTTGAGACCGCGGACGATCTCGAAGAATTCCGCGACCTCCTGAGGAGTGAGCACGGCAGTCGGCTCGTCGAAGACGATGTAACGCGCATCCCGGGCCAGCACCTTCACGATCTCGACCCGCTGCTGGACGCCCACAGGTAGGTCTTCGATCAACGCATCTGGATCCACGGCGAGGCGATAACGGTCGGAGATGTCCATGACCAATCGTCGAGCCATGGTCGTGTCGATCAAACCCAGCCCCTTCACCGGCTCGAGACCCAGAATCACGTTTTCGGCGACCGTAAACACCGGAACGAGCATGAAGTGTTGGTGCACCATCCCGACGCCAGCCGCTATCGAGGCACTCGGATTGCTCAATTCGAGGGGCTCGCCGTCGATGACCACCTCTCCTTCATCCGGCGAGTAGAGGCCGAACAAGATGTTCATCAGAGTGGTCTTGCCGGCGCCGTTCTCGCCGAGGAGGGCGACGATCTCGCCGGGGGCTACCGACAGACTGACGTTGTCATTCGCAACGACCGTGGGGAACCGCTTTGTGATACCGCGTAACTCCAACGCCACCCGGTGGCTCCTTCTAGCTAGACCGCCAAGGAGCGTCACTATAGATAACGTGAAGCCCCCGCTTCAGCAGCGGGGGCTCCATGTTTGCTAGATCGTCAGGTCAGATCATCCACCACCTACAACGAACTTCTCCCAAGTGATTTCTCCGCTCTCGATGTCGGCGAGCACTTGTTGCACTTCGGCGTCGAGCTCGTCGGGGACACGATCAGCCCACGCGTGATAGTCGGACAACCCGACTCCGTCATTGGCGAGGTTTCCTACGTAGCTACTCCCGCCAATCGGCTCTCCGGACGCATGAGCTTCGATCGACGTGGTCACGCCGGATGCGAGTCCCTTTTCGATCGTGACGAGCCACAGATCCTGGTACTCAGCGGGCATAGCTTCGAATGCATCCGCGTCGACTCCGACCAATGCTCCGTCGATACCCCGGTCTTGGATAGCCGTGCCACAGGGGAGGTTGATCGCCCCACCCACCGGCAGGATGATGTCGGCGCCCTCGTCGAGCTGGCTCTCACAGGTGGCCCGAACGATCGGGTCGGCCGGGTCGAACACACCGGTGAAGGTCCCGTCTTGCTCCTCTATATCCCAACCGAGAACCCGGACATCGGTGCCCTTGACCTCGTTGTAGTGGGCGACGCCCCGGGCGAAACCGTCCAGGAAGATGGCGACTGTCGGAAGGTTTTGGCCACCGTAAACCGCCACGATGCCCGTCTCGGTCACCCCCGCAGCGAGGTACCCGGCAGCGAAAGCCGCTTCGTCGGTTTGGAACTCGGTTCCGGCGACGTTGGGCCCGACCGACGGGAAGTCGATGATCGTGAACTGCACCTCGGGGTTGGCCGCGGCAAAGGTCTCCGTGGTGCTGCCCAACTTGAAGCCAGATGTCACGATGTGCTCGGCTCCCTGATCTAGGCAGGTCTCGACGTGCGGCTGGTAATCGGCCTCACTGGTCGATTCCAAAAGGATCGGGTCTGGCGCTGCGGCTCCACTTGCCACCGCATCTTGGACTCCCTGCCAACCAGATGCATTGAAGCTCCTATCGTCGACACCGGCGTCGTCGGTGACGAAACAGGTCTCGACCGCGGTGAATTCCATTGGCTCGGTGGTGTCAGGTGCAGCCGATGTGGTCGTAGCCATCGCCTCACTGGTCGTGGTCGCCATCGCCTCGCTGGTAGTGGGCGCCTCGGCGGTGGTTGTGGTCGCGTCACCTTCAGCATCGCCACAGGCCGCAAGTACGAGGCCCAGGATGGCGAAGATGGCGAGATACCTCATTTGGCGTTTCACG
>DATLEZ010000101.1:0-52800 GCA_035525055.1 Acidimicrobiia bacterium
CCCACCCGTCGTTGGGCAGGCCCCGCCAATAGGACATGACTGTTTCCATCGGGACTCCCCGGGCCAGCTGCACACCGTGCTCGCGGTAGGACGGGAACACGAAGTCGTTCTCGGCCAGAGCCAGGGCCGAACCGATCTGGACTGCCTCCTGACCCTCGAGCATCGGGTAGGTGCCGATCCTTCCCTGTCTTTGCAGAGCGAGCATGCGGCGATCGAACTCGCGGCTCAGGACCATCAGCCGGTACATCTCACCGGCGACGGCAGTGTCTATCCCGGGTTCGGCTCCGGTCAGAGAACCGTCAGGGGCCAGGACCTGCGCGGTGGGGTACGAGGTCACAGATTCGAAGTTTGCCACAGTTCCGGTCGCAAGGACCGGGCCGGGCCTAGACGACGTTGACCACCGTTCCGAGTTCCGGAATTCGGAAGAGACCGGGCGCATCGATCAGGGCATGGGCCGCTTGTTGGGCGCTGATCCCGCTGAAGACCATTTCCTTGGCGATCGCGGCCGCAACCCGCGGCGCCGCAAACGAAGTGCCGCTCCAAGAGGCCCATCCCTCGAAATTGAGGCCAGGAATCCCGGGTTCTCGCTCAGGCTCAGCGAATGCAAAAAAGGTCGACACAACGTCCACTCCGGGAGCACAGGCGCGAACCCACGGTCCGAAGTTGGAAAACCAGGCCGGACGCGAACAATCGAGGGCAGCCACACTGATCACCCCTGGAAGCGACGCCGGCCATGTCTTTCGACACGACGCGCTGTTGCCCGCTGAGGCCACAACCACGGTGCCTCCCGCTTGCAGGTTGGCAATCGTTGACTCCACTGCCAAGGGAGGTTCATCGGCGGCGCTGTAACCGCTCAATGAGAGGTTGAGCAGATCGATCCGTTCGGCTCCCGGGACCTTCTGGATCCGTACCAGGGCGTCTTCGATTCCGAGTGCGATTGTGTAGTCGTCACCGTCTCCGAACCCGAAGAGGACTTTCTGGGCCAAGATGGTGCTGCTCGGGCAGATGCTGCGGACGATTCCAGCGATAAATGTGCCGTGCCCGGCAATCCTTTCGAGATAGCCGTCCTGGTCCTCATCGGGAGCGTCGACGTCGCTGGGAAAGACATCCTGGGGATCATTCTTCTTGTCGAACAAGACTCCGCCCAACCAGGGATGGCCGGGATCGTCGGCGATTCCGGTATCGAGGATCACTACGACTGGAGCCGATTTGTCATGGCATGCACTTGGCAACCACTCGGCGGGCTCACCCGCCGGCGAGGCCGAACTGAAGGCGGGGTTGCCGAACGTGGCCGGGTTGCCGAACGTGGCGGGATTGCCGAACGTGGCCGGGTTCCCGAACGTGGCGGGATTGCCGAACGTGGCCGGGTTGCCAAATGTGGCAGGGCTTCCGAAGGCGAGGACATCACCCATGAAGACATGGTTGACGGCTCCCTTGATGCCCTTGCCGGCGAGCAAGGAAACCGCATTCAATGGATCATCGACCCCGACCAGCCGCGCGACGGTCTTGAGGCGTAGATCAACCTTCACATCGCCTAGTAAACGAGCCGCCTCCTCGGCAGCTTCGGCTACAACGAGTACTTCGCCTGGTCGGAATGCGAATGCGCGGGCCCCGGATTCGGCCGTTTGGAAGCGTTCGAAAGGAACGCACGGGATTCGGCTGTCGTCGGTCATGGTGGTACCCCCCTTGGCTATTCGAACAGTCGGCGCCTCGATTGATACCTGGTTTCTAGCATTTGAATATGCTCGAGACAGCGGGCGAAGGTCCCCTGCAAAAGGCCCAGGCCATCCTGGAGATTGCGCACGCCGATCCGAAGACCACGTTGAGTCGCGCCTCCGCCCTCCTTGCGGAGGTCCCTGATCCCGAAGCAATCTCTGTGCTGGAGCGAGCGTCGGGGATAGCGGCCAAGGAACTCAACCGCCTCGAAGAGGCCCGCCAGCATCTGGCGAAAGCCATTTCGGCAGCAGGTTCCCGGTTCCCGATCAGAGCTGCCCAGGCTCGGATGAGCTTGGCGTTGGTGCTCCTCGAGCTCGGTCGTACCAGAGATGCGCTGGCAGAACTCGATCGTGCCAAGGGTCATCTCAGGGGTCTCGACGGAGGGTTGCTTGAGATGCAGCGTGCCCTCGTTCTGCAACGCCTCGGTCAATTGGACCAGGCCCTTGTGGGCTACCGCCGGGCGCTGCGAGTCTTCAAGAGGTACGACGACGGTTTGCGCGAAACCCGGCTTCGGATCAACCGATCGGCGCTGCACGTGTATCGGGGGGACCTGGCTGCCGCCGAAATCGACCTTGGGATCGCCCAGCGGATGGCGGCGGAGCTCGGCCAGGGCCTCCTGCTCGGAGGAGCGTCGCACAATCTCGGCTTTGTTCATGCCCGGCGCCAGGACGTGCCGGCGGCGCTTGGCTGCTACCTGGCGGCCGAGGAGGCGTATCAGGAGTTGTCGGCTGATCGCTTGCTCGCCGTGCTAGCCATCGATAGGGCAGAGCTCATGATGGCAGTCGGGTTGTTTGACGAGGCGATTGCACAGTCAACCAGAGCGGTGGAGTTGACCGAAGGTGGTGGCAACGCCACCGACACTGCAGAGGCCCTGTTGCTCAAGGCCAGGGCTGAGTTGGGTGCCGGGAATCCAACAGATGCTCGCCATCTCGCCCGGACAGCCCAACGTGCGTTCCTGAGGCAGGGACGACACTCCTGGGCAGAGTTTGGTCGCTTTGTGGAACTCCAATCCGATTCGGCGAGCCAGGCGACCTCTGGTCGCAAACCAACAGCAACCCTGGTGGCGCGAGCGATCGACGTCGCCGGCAAACTCTCCGACCAGGGCTGGCGGAGCGAGTCTGTCGTCGCCCGATTGATCGCGGCGAAACTGGCGCTAGCGAGGGACGATCCGAAATTGGCCCGCGGCCAGCTGCGTCAACTTGCATCTTTCTCTAGAACCGGCCTTGTCAGTGTCCAGCTGGCAGGGTGGCACGCCACCGCCCTGCTGCGGAAGGCCGAAGGAAATCCGTCGGGGAGCCGCTCGGCCCTCTCGGCCGGCATGCGGCTCATCGATCGGTATCGAGCGACACTGGCTGCTGACGACCTGCGGGCAGGTGTCACCTATCTGGCGCTGGAACTGGCAAGAACCGGTCTGGTCGGGGCCATGGAATCGGGGCGGGCCCACGATGTCCTGCAGTGGACCGAGTCATTGAGGTCAGTCGCGTTGTCCTTTCCGAGTGCACGTCCACCGAGTGATGCCGGCTTGTCCGACCTGTTGGCTTCGCTGCGGGATGTCGTTGCCGAACTTCGGCAGACAGCCCTCGCTGGCGGTCAAGTCGCGACGCTGGAAGCACAACGAGCGCGCCTCGAAGCGCGGATCCGTGATCGAGCCCGAACGGTCGTTGGCGCGGAGGGATCTCTCGGCCGGATCGATCTCAAACAGCTGACGCACGATCTCAAGGATCGAGTTCTTCTCTCCTTCTTCCAGCTTGGTGACAGGCTCTCGGTGCTCAAACTCCGGGGCGCCAAGATCGAGATCCTCGACCTCGGGTCCGTGGCGCCCATGATCGGTGAAGCGCATTCGCTCCGCTTCGCCCTTCACAGGCTCGTTCGGGGCAGAGCTTCGGACCAGGGCGAAGCCGCCGCACTTGCCACCATGCGCCACTCAGCAAAGGCGTTGGACCTGATGCTCCTCGGTCCATCTGACCTTGACCGCGATGAGGTGGTGATCGTTCCCTCGGGAGTTCTTCATGGGCTTCCTTGGCGCGCGTTGACCAGTCTGTCGAACAAGGCAGTGACGATTGCGCCCTCAGCCCAAAGCTGGCAGAGCGCGATGTCCCGGGTTAGGGCCCGTAATCCGTCCAAGACTCTGTTGGTCGCAGGTCCTGGTCTTCCAGGTGCTGCATCGGAGATCTCCCTGCTCGCTCGGCGGTATCCGCAATCGAACAAGTTGGTCGGGCGCCAAGCGACGGTTGGTGCTGTGCTCGCGGCTATGGACGGAGCCGACCTGATGCATCTTGCTGCCCATGGCCGGCTGCGCCACGACAATCCGCTGTTCTCTTCGTTGGCGATGGACGACGGTCCCATGACTGTGTATGACTTCCAGTCTCTACGTCGCCCACCCAACCTGATTGTGATGCCCTCGTGCGACACGGCGCTGTCCCAAGTCATCTCCGGGGATGAACTGCTGGGTCTGTCGAGTGGTTTCCTCAAAGCCGGGGTCAGCGGTGTGGTGGCGCCGGTGACCCCTGTCCCCGACGATGCCACCAAGCCCTTGATGGTGGCACTTCATCGACAACTGATGCGGGGGTCCCCTCCCGCCGCCGCGCTGGCCGAGGCGTCTGCCGATTTTTCCGCAGGCAACCCGACCGAAGTGGGCCTAGCCGCCGCTTTCGTCGCTCTCGGAGCCGGATAGCCGGTTTTTGGCGCGGAGTTCTGCTCCGCTGGTGTCGATCTTCCGCGCCAAAACCAGGGTTCCTTCCTGGCATCTGGAGTCTCTGCCCCACAACGACGGAACCCGCCCGTGGAGGGGGGCGGGTCGCCGGAAGAGAGGAGCGGCTGATTAGCTGGCGGGAAAGGTCCCCTCCGGCCTGATGGCCCGCCGGGGGAGGCGGGTCACTCTCATGTATCGGTTCGCTGAGAGCCAGAAGTTGAGCCGGACGCCTGACTTCTTTTTCTTTCCCCTGGCCAGGTAGCCTCGGTTGGTGCCTGTTATGAGGCCCGGAGTGGCCAAGATCCCGCCGTACGAGGCTGGTCGGCCCATCGAGGAGGTGGCGCGCAGCATCGGTCTCGATCCTGCCACGGTCATCAAACTCGCCTCCAATGAGAGCCCGATTCCTCCTTTCCCCGAGGTGATCGAGGCCATCGCAGCTGCCGCCGCCGGCAGCAACCGATACCCAGACAACGACTGGTTCCAGTTGGCCGAAGCGGTGGCGGGTCGACTCCAGATCGACCCTGATCACCTGATGTTCGGCGGCGGGACGTCCGAATTGCTTCGGGTCACGTCCCTGGCGGTTGGAGGCGAGGGAACCAGTGCCGTGTATCCGTGGCCGTCGTTCATCATCTATCGCATGGGCTCGGTGCTGGCGGGCAGCACAACCATCGAAGTACCTCTCACGGACGATTACCACCTTGACCTCGACGCGATGGCGAGCGCGATACGGGGCGACACGACCGTGGTGTTTCTGTGCAACCCCAACAACCCGACCGGGACCCATCGCTCTGCCACAGACGTGGCCGGATTCATCGACTCGATCCCGCAGCGCACCCTGGTGGTTGTCGACGAGGCCTACTTCGAGTACGTCACCGCCCTCGACTACCGCTCCGCGTTGGGCCTGGCCCTCGAGCGCCCCAATGTCATCGTGCTCCGGACCTTCTCGAAGATTTACAGCCTCGCGTCGCTTCGGGTTGGTTACGCGATCGGAGAGCCGTCGACGCTGGCCGACCTCCGGCGCGCCCAGGCGCCGTTCACGGTGAGCGGCCTCGCCCAGGTGGCAGCGCTCACCGCTGTTCAGTATCCCAACCGGGTAGCGGAGAGAGCCGAGTTCAATGCCGGGGAACGGAGCCGGATCGAGAAGGCCCTGCAAACGCGTGAGGTCGAATACGTCCCGTCGCAGGCCAACTTCGTCTATCTCCACCCAAGAGGGATCGACGACGACACCTTCCAGGCGTTTCTCCACCTGGGTGTGATCGTCCGCCAGTTCGGAGGCGGATGGATCCGAGTGACGATCGGCTCGGTCGAGGAGAACGAGCGCTTCCTCCAAGCCCTTGATTCGCTGCTCTAGCGGCCGGGCAATTGCGGCGGCGAGTGCCGATCCACGAAGCGCACAGAGCTCTGGTGGGCAGTAGGTTGGCGGCATGCCGAACCTTGAAGAATTCTGTCAGATCAAAGCGACCATGACCCCGAGGATGTTGGGCAAGATGCCGCAAGGGGCAAGGATCGACTTTCCATTCGAGGGAACCGCCACCAGTGCGCACTGGGAAGGCGAGCGGCCCGTCAAGGGGGTGGACTACGTCACCGTGCGATCAGACGGTCACATGGACCTCGACATCCGCGCCACCATCGGAGAGAAGCGAGAGACAGTGGCCTATCAGGGATCAGGAGTCTCGATCGCCAAAAGCCCAACCGAAGCCTTGCCTCAGGAACTGATCACGTTTCAGACGGGCAATGAGGACCTCGCCTGGCTCAACACCGCGGTGGGGGTGGGCCTCGGGGGTGGTGAAGGCGGAGCGATCTCGATCACCATCTACGTCGTACGTGCCTAGGTTGCATTCGCAATGATCGACACGATCGGCCTGCTCGCCGGATCCGGCTGGGCCGCCGGGCTCAACCTCTACCTGGTCACTTTCCTGCTCGGCCTCGGCGGCCGCCTCGATTGGCTGGAGGTACCGGCGGTATTGCAGCGAACCGATGTAATGATCGTTGCCGGGATCCTCTATGCGGTCGAATTCCTGGCCGACAAGGTCCCGTACCTGGACAACATTTGGGACGCGGTCCACACGATCGTTCGGCCTCTCGGAGCCGCCGCGCTCGGATATGTGATCGCCGGCGATTCGTCATCTGTCACCGCTGCCGTTGGTGCGATCCTCTCAGGGTCGCTGGCTTTGTCAGCGCACTCGGCCAAGGCAACAACAAGGGCGGCGGTAAACACTTCGCCCGAGCCGTTCTCGAACATCTTCTTGTCGGTGGCAGAGGACGGTCTGGTCGCCGGACTGATCGCTCTTGCCATCGCCAACCCGGCTATCACCCTCGTCGTGGTCGTGTTCCTTACGGTTGGGGCGGTGTGGCTGACCGTCATGCTGTTCGGCGTCATTCGCCGATTCCGGTCTAGATGGGCGGCCCGCAAAGCGGCCGGTTGAGAAGGCGCCGACCTCGAACTTCCGTGTCGCGTATCAGCCCGAGAAATCGGGCTTGCGCTTCTCGAGGAAGGACCGCATTCCCTCGAGGTGTAAGGCGGTCCGGCCGAGTTCGCCCTGAGTGACGCGTTCGAGCTCGAGAGCCGACGAGAGGTTCGAGGCCGAGGCCTCGAGAAGGATCTTGCGGTTGGCTGCATAGGCGGAGGTCGGACCTGCGGCGAGCTCGTCGGCGAGCATCATCGCGTCAGCCAGCAACTGATCCGGTTCGCTGATTCGGGCGAGTCCGAGGTTGGCGACCTCGTTTGGGGCCATACGGCGGTTGGTGGCGGTGAACTCGATGGCGCGGGCCAGGCCGAGGTGATGGACCAGCATCCAGGTCGACCCGGTATCCGGGATCAGGGCTAATCCGATGAAGGCGGAAAGAAAGAATGCCTGGGATGACATGACTCTCAAGTCGCAGGCAAGGGCCAAACCGAGACCGGCTCCGGCCGCCACGCCGTTGACAGCAGCGATGGTTGGAACCGGCGCATCGACCAGGGCCCGCACCATCGGGTTGAACCGATCGTTGATCACGGAGTCCAGATCGGGTCCACCGGTCTCGTAGTCGGCCATGAGGTCGGCCAGGTCGGCACCTGCACAGAATGCCTTTCCTTCGCCGGTGAGAACCATTGCCCTCGCCTCGTCACCCGCCCGGGCAATTGCCGCAACCAACCCCCGACTCAGGTCGGCCGAAACCGAGTTGAACTTATCGGGTCGGGCAAGCGTGACGACGGCCACCTTCCCGTCCATCCGATAGCTGACGGTCATGATTCCTCCGGGATCTGCGTTTGAAGCGAGGCTAGAAGGTCGGCGGCCTGCCTACTGATAGGCTCGATGCGTGGCCGGGATTTGGTTGCAGACTCTCGAACTGGTTCCGCAACCCGACATTCTGATGTCCAGCCCGGATCTCACTCTTGCGGAGATCGCCCCGATGCTGAACCAGGTCGTTGGATTCGACCTTGACTCCGCTGTCGATGTACGCCGGCTCAAGGCGGTGATTTCGTCCGACGAGGACGAGGGGAGCGTTGGGCTCAGGGTGGTGATCGGATCCCAACCCGACACCGTTTTCGAGGAACTTGGACGGTTTTCGATCATCGAAGTCGGGCCCGGTCTACCGGCCGCTTCGCATGGCAAGCCGGCGGCGATCGTCGGCCTTCACGGCTTCTCGGACAGGTCCAGCGCTTCCGACACGTCGTTTTCGATGCAAATGATCGATGACTGGGGCATCGACGACGTGATGGCTTCTGCCCTGGATCTGGCTTCGAGACAGGGGCGGGACCTGGCGGTGTTGTTCGACTTGGCCGTGCTTGACCCTGCCTTCGACCATGACCGTACGACTCCCGGAGGTCTTGATCTGAGAAGGTTGTTTAGAGCAGCCAGGGCCTGTGGGCGGAGGCCCGATGTCGCTGCGGCCGGTTTCGTCAAAGCCGCCTCCGAAGTCAACCTGGTCCACGCGGTCCTGTCCTTCTGTGCTGGACTGGCGGGTCGATGACCTACCAAGCACAGGGACACGTAACGATTGATGGGGGACCACTCTCTCCGGAGGACGTCGTGGCCCTGGCCTACCGCCGCTCCCGTCCGATCTTGGCGCCGACGGTGGCAGAACGAATGGCCCCGGCCCGGAGGGTTGTCGAAGAGGTCGTGGCAGGGGACGACATCGTTTACGGGATCACCACCGGCTTCGGGGCACTCTCTACAACCCGGGTCAATCCTGACGAAGCAGCGGAGTTGCAGATCAACCTTCTCCGGAGCCATGCCGCCGGGGTTGGACCGCCGCTGCCGGATGAATTGGTCAGGGCGATGCTGGCGCTCCGGGCCCGGACTCTGGCTCAGGGATACAGCGGCGTGCGGACCGAGATCGTCGCACGGCTGATCGAGTTGCTCGACCTGGACCTCTTGCCTGTGGTGCCGTCGCAAGGCTCGGTCGGCGCCTCGGGCGACCTGGCACCGTTCGCCCACTTGGCCCTGCCGATCATCGGCGAGGGCACCCTGAAGATCGACGGCAGAGCAGTTCCAGCGGCCGAAGCTCTCAAGCAGCGGAACCTATCGCCGCTCGTGCTCCGGCCCAAGGAAGGTCTATCCCTTCTCAACGGGACCGAGGGAATGCTGTCGATGGCCGTTCTGGGCCTTGACCGCGCAAGGCGGCTGGCCCGCGCTGCCGACATCGCATGCGGGCTCTCGGTGGAGGCCCTGTTGGGTTCGGCCCGGCCATTTCGACCAGACATTCACGCTCTTCGCCCTCACCCCGGTCAGATCGAATCAGCCGAACGGATCGCACGCGTGATCGAGGGCTCGGAGATCGGCGCCAGTCACGCCGACGATTTCCATCATGCCGTTCAGGACGCGTATTGCCTCCGGTGTGCACCCCAGGTGCACGGGGCGGTCCTAGACACTCTCGGGCATGTCAAGAGTGTGGTCGTTCGAGAGTTGGGTTCGGTGGTCGACAACCCCATTGTCTTCGCCGAGACCGGTGAGGTGGTTTCTGGTGGCAACTTCCATGGTCAACCGTTGGCATTCGCGCTCGATTTCATGGCGATCGGTGTCACCGAACTTGGATCGATTTCCGAGCGCCGGACCGATCGGATCCTCGATCCACAGCATTCGGTCGGCCTCCCGGCCTTCCTGGCGGCCCGACCTGGAGTGAACTCGGGCTACATGATTGCCCAGTACACGGCCGCGGCCCTGGTAGCCGAGAACCGGGTCCTCGCCCACCCGGCGTCCGTTGAATCGATACCGACTTCGGGATCCCAGGAGGATCACGTCTCGATGGGATGGGGAGCGGGGAGGAAGCTCTCCCAAGTCCTCGACAACACCGCCCGGGTGCTGGCCATCGAGCTGATCTGTGCCGCCCAGGGCCTCGAGTATCGAAGGCCCAACCGGCCCGGTCCCGTGGCGGGCCGCATTTGGGAGGCAATCCGGGCGTTCATACCGCCATTGGAGACCGATCGCTCGGTCGGCAGGGAGATCGAGGAGATGGCCGCATTCATCGAGAGTGGAGGCCTTGACGGGAGTGCCGGCCAGACCGTCTGACAAGGCCGAAAACCCTGTAGAAGGGCGTCCGGGCCACCGATATTTGAAGGGCAGGCGCTATCCGAGGGGTGCTTGCGGTTCGCACCCGGAGTGTCGGACAAACAATGGGTCGAAGCGGAAGGGCACCAGCCCCCGCCAATTGGAGGTCACGGATGAAGTTCAGCGGACGGCTTCAGATCGAAGCAGATCCACGAAACTGGCTGAAGACTGACCTCAACCTGAGCCACGGCCGCCTCGAACTCGTCAGCGGTGGTGACATTCTGGGTTCGTGGTCAACCGCCCAGGTCAAAGCGGAGCGAGTAGAGGGTGACCGGTTCCAACTTCACCTTGGCGAGGACCGGGCCGTTTTTGCCGCCGATGATGCTTTGGCTTTTTCCTACGAGGCCCTTCCGGCTCTAGCCAAGAAGACGGTGTTGGCGTCGGCGACGAGCCTGCGCGGGAAGCTGCGCAAGGGTCTGGCCGGGGCGGAGCGCCCCCCCCAGCCCGATGCTCACGACTTGTTCGAGTCGACCCCGATTCCATCGCCCGATGTCCAACACGGAGACGACCAGGCCGACCTCAGCGAAGTTCCGCAGCCGACCCGGAAGCTACGCGACCTGATCCAGGCCGCCGTGAGAAGCAACGTGGGCGAGACTCCTTCCCCCGAGGCGAACAACTGGAGGGGACCCGAGTTCCCAAATCGCGAAGGCAACTCCGAGGAGCCGGCCGTGGTTGAAGAGGATTCGCCAGAACCTGAAACCTTCGACCAAGTTTGGTCGGAGCCTGAAGAGAAAGTGCCCGATCTGGAGCCCGAGCCCGATGTCGTTGCAGAACCATCCGTCGAGCACCCGTCCTTGCCAAATTTGACCGAGATCGGCCACGACGAGGTGCAGCAAGAGCGCTCGAACTTTGATCTCTCACCGATCTTCGCCGAGCCCGCCGCCGCCTATGAGACGATCGAGCGCGCCCGCCCCTCACACGGCCTGCTCGATCTCGAAGGAACCGGATTCGAGAACGGTGACACTCTGGGGGAGAGGCCGGCGGAACCCTTCGGGTGGATACGTGCGGCGGAGGAAGCAATGCCGATTGTGGTCGAACCGTCGACCAAGGTGGTCAGAAGCCTCGACACTCTGATCGAGGAGGTACGCAACGGCGGCATGACCCCTGCCCAGGTCGGCGCCCTCACCGATCTGATCAGAGCCGTTGCCGAGGCGGTCGAGGACAAAAAACCGCGGCTGATCTTCAGCCGCTAAGTGCCCCGGGGTCCTCCCGGTCCTGACCGCGCCATTGAACCCACCACGTCCGGCGCCCACTGATCGATTACCTGGGGGGTAGCGCACCGGGTGGTAGTGGGTCAGTTTGAGCGAAGGCACGGGTTCAACCTTCCAAGGCTTGAGGTGGTCCAATCCATCAGCGAAGGGAACCGGATTCAGCTGGCCTCGTCGACAAATTTGGTTGGCGCACCGCTCCCGGATCAGAAGAAAACTGGCCCGAGACTCCCGGTTTCCGGGACTCTCAGACCGAATTACGTATTCAGCGGGAGCGAGCCGCCAAATTACGAGGGGCCTGGAGAACGGGCGGATCCCATCTTCGCTGATCTTGGCTGCCCTGAACATCCATAGACCAAGCTCAACCTGATCCACTACCCACCGGGTCTGCGACCTCGATAGAGGGCTAGGGTGCCACCCGATGGCGATTCGAGCCCATCGGGGAACCGAGCTTCACACCAAAGGCTGGCTTCAAGAAGCAGCACTTCGGTGCCTGCAGAACAACCTCGATCCCGAGGTTGCCGAGAATCCTGACGACCTGGTCGTTTATGGCGGAACGGGTCGAGCGGCGCGCAACTGGGAATCGTTCCATGCCATCGTCGCGAGTCTCGAGAACCTTGAGAACGACGAGACGTTGCTCGTCCAATCAGGAAAACCTGTGGGCATTCTTCGCACTCATCCGCTCGCTCCGAGGGTGCTGATCGCCAACTCGTTGCTTGTTCCGGAGTGGGCCACATGGGAGCACTTCTGGGAGTTGGAGGCGGCCGGCCTCATGATGTACGGCCAGATGACCGCGGGGTCATGGATCTACATAGGCACCCAGGGGATCCTGCAAGGGACCTTTCAGACATTCGTTGCTCTGGCCGACCTCCGATTTGGAGGATCACTGGCCGGAACCCTTACCCTGACCGCCGGCTTGGGGGGAATGGGGGGAGCCCAGCCCCTCGCCGTCACCATGAACAAGGGCACGGCCCTCGTTGTTGAAATCGACCCGGTCCACCTGCAGCGTCGCCTCGAAATCGGCTACCTGGATGAAGCGGCCGACAACCTCGACGACGCCCTCGAGCGCGCCGACCGGGCCCGGCGCGAAAAGCGGGCGGTTTCCATTGGAGTCGTGGGGAATGCCGCCGACATGTTTCCTGAGATCCTGAGACGAGGATTCCCCGTCGACATCGTCACGGATCAGACTTCGGCCCATGATCCTCTCAACGGCTACGTTCCCAACGGCTTCACGTTGGAAGCGGCAGCCGAGCTCAGGAAGGCCGATCCGACGAGGTACATCGCCGAGTCTCGGCGGGCAATGGCCGAGCATTGCAGTTCGATGGTCGAAATGAGGAAGGCCGGAGCCGAAGTATTCGACTACGGCAACAACCTTCGCGGCGAAGCCGTCAAGGGTGGATACGGGAACGCGTTCGACTATCCCGGTTTCGTTCCTGCCTACATTCGCCCGTTGTTCTGCGAGGGTCTCGGGCCTTTTCGATGGGTGGCGCTGTCAGGAGACCGGGCCGACATCGTCGCCACCGATCGGGCCGTCGGCGATCTGTTCCCCGACAACGAGCCGCTGCACCGCTGGTTGGAGATGGCGCGGACCCGGATTCCCTTCCAAGGTCTGCCGGCCCGCATTTGCTGGCTCGGATACGGGGAGAGGCACCAGGCTGGTCTCGCCTTCAACGAATTGGTCGCGAATGGAAAGGTCAAGGCACCGATCGTCATCGGCCGCGATCATCTCGATTCGGGTTCGGTCGCCTCGCCATACCGCGAGACCGAAGCCATGGCAGACGGTTCCGATGCGGTGGCCGACTGGCCGATCCTCAATGCGTTGGTGAACACATCCTCGGGCGCCGCCTGGGTAGCGGTCCACCATGGCGGCGGAGTGGGGATGGGCAAATCGATCCATGCCGGTGCCCAGGTAGTGGCGGATGGCACCGCCGAGGGGGCCTATCGGGTCGAGCGAGTGCTCACCAATGACCCCGCCATGGGCGTCCTACGTCACGTCGATGCCGGTTACCAGAGGGCCCAAGAGGTCGCCGACGAGCGAGGGGTCCGCATCCCGCTTAGACGGGAGTTCGGCCCCCGGTAGCTGCATCTCGAAGACACTGATATTGCCGGTTCTCTCGTAAGTCAGGTCCCCGCCCATCAAACGAGCCAGCCGTCGTGCTACCGCCAGTCCCAGCCCCACCGACGAGGGCTGCGATCCTGGGTCATGGGCGATCTCGTAAGCCTCGAAGATCCGGTCATGTTCGGAGGGAGGTATCCCTGGGCCGTTGTCGCTGACCGCCAGCAACACCGTGGCTTCCAGTGCGACGACATCAACCATGATCGTGTCGCCTCCATATCGAATCGCATTCGACAACAGGTTGCGGATGATCTGGCGGACCCGAACCGGGTCGCCGACCGCTCGGAGGCCGGATGCCTGCAGGCCGATGTGGATCAGCTCCTGCGAATCCGGCGACATCACCTCAACAACCTGGGCGACATTCGCCCGAAGGTCTATCGGGACCTTGGTCACATGCAAGACACCGATCTCGGCACGGGCGGCCACGAGCAGGTCTTCAACGATTCCGGCTATGTCATGGGCCATCGTTGGCGATGGTGTTAGTGAGCTCCAGACGTTCCGCGGCGGTTAAGTTCTGGCTCTCATCACGCAGGATCTGGGTGAACCCGAGCACCGCCGACAGGGGCGTTCGTAGCTCATGACTGACCGAAGCCACGAACTCGTCCTTCGAGCGGACCAATGATTCGAGCCGTCCTGGTTCGACGCGAAGCTTTTCCTCCTCCGCATAGATTCGAAGTCCCCTCCTCGCGGGCCAGCGCCCCTTCGAGGTTCTCCGAAAAGCGCCAGTAAGCCAGGATGACGGCCATAAGCATCATCACGTAGGAAGCGTGAATACCTGCCCAGAGAAACGGATTGGCGATGGCGGCGGGATGGTTGAAAACCGACTCGGGGGCGATGACGCCGGCGATGCTGTGGTGTACGAGTACATAAAAGAGAGCCACGGCCATGGGGCGCCAGTCTCGATAGAGGCTGATGAGGGGTTAGACCACGAAGAAGTGAAAGTGCGATTCGATAAGACCGTTGGTGAAGTGAACCAGCACCGCCGAGCAAGTGACCAGGGCCAGGCTCACCAGCACTGCTTTAGTTACGCGTCGTGGGCTGGACAATACGAGGACCAAGAACACGAGCACCGGCCCGATCTCGGCGATCAGGTGGCCTCGCGGCACACCGGTGCTAAAGCCGACTACCGCAAGGAAGGAACTTGAAGCCAGGAAATTGCGATCAACAGCCGGTGACGGGCCATCCAACTTGTCTCGTTTAACCTGGTGCCCTTCGGCAGCCAGTGGAGAAAGTCGGATACGCGAGACTTGACGGACCACAGCGGCTCGGCATCCGTAGCGAGTGACATCAGAGGTGGGTATCGACCGAATTTCTAGATTTCTAAAGGCCGCGGGGGTCGGTCAGGCCGTGCCGGAGCCTGTGTCTACGGGCGTTGTGAGGTCTTTCCCGGCCGGGTCGAATAGGTAGCAAATGACCTCGTGGTCGCCTGCCGCCCAACCCTGGCTGCCCGGGTAGAGATAACCGAAGTCGAGGCTGGAATCCTCGTAACGGATGCCGGTGTAGCGCTCAAACCGGCCGTAGCAGAGCGGCTCTGCCCAGGACTCGAAACCCTCTTGCCCGGGATAGGCGGCCTGGTCGGGATAGACGAGCTTCGCGTACACCTCTGCCTCATGGGGAGCATCGCAGTCGACGTGCGGGTAGCCAGCCTCGCTGTCGTTGAAGCATGTCCCAATAGAAAAGTCGTTGGCGGGTGTTGTCCCAGCTTCGGCCCGTGCCGCCTCATCGAGCAATTGAGGGAAGATAATGGCCATGAAAAGGGCCCCAACTGAGGCCGCGGCTGCGCCCCCGATCACTATCAGGAACTGCGCCCCTCCAGAGACCGGTTTCCATCCGACCGGCCAGCCTTGCTGCTGGCGCCGGGACTCGAGGCCCCCATCGATCAGCTTCACCACACGTATCGCCAGAACGGCTGCGACGATTCCGAGCAGATAACTGAGAATCGAAACCCACTCCTGCCAGTCTCCCTGTGCGAGGTAGAGCGGAAGAATCGTCGCCAGGCCGGATACGACTCCGAACAACAAATACGCCGTCCACCACCACACGCGCAGCCGGGGGCGGTCGCCGTCACCCTTGGCTAGGTCCCGAATGGCGGCGTAGGGCATGAAGAGACTTGCCACCGGCACCAACCACCACCAGACGGTGGTCGGCTTGAGGGCATCATCTGCCATTGCCGAGCGATTGGCGTGGGCCCGGTATTGCCAGATCATCCAGGCAATCCCTGTCAGGATGCCGATGCCCACAACCGCGAATCCAACGCCGGCCAGCCAGCCGAGGACGAAGGGGACCAGGTCGGACCCGCTGCCAGAAGTCCAGCGATCGCCATTGATCAGAATGCTCACCGACGTTGCGATCAAGACCGCCAGAACGCCGATAGTTCCGGACAAAGCAACCGTTACGAAGCGACCCGCCCCGGTGGATGAAGACGGCGGACGCCAGTAGACGGAACGCTTTCTCGGAGCGGGTGGAGCATGTTCGACGCCGGCAGCCCCCTCCTCTGTGGCCTTCTCCTGCGCCTCCGGCTGGGTTTTCTCCTCAGCCTCCGGCTGGGTCTTCTCATGAGCCTCCGGCTGGGGCGTTTCTGGCTCGTCGGCGTTTGGGGCCGCGTCCGGGTCCGAAGGCAACGTCATTGCGGGAACTTAACCATGCCTGGAGAGCCGGCGGTTTAGCCTCGCCCTGTGGCTCGGCTGTTGCGATGCTCCTTTTGTGGCCGGCGCGAGGATCAGGTTCCTCGGATAGTCGCCGGCCCTCATCGGGTCGGCATCTGCGACGAATGCGTGGAACTGGCCCGCGATGTGGCCCTTCCGTCGTCGAGCCCCACCACCGGGGACTTGCTGCTCACCGGGATTGGCGAGCTGGTGACCAACGACCCTCGTCGGTCCGGACAGCTCGGCCTCGTGGTGCAAGCGGCGGTGGCGGTACGCCACGGCAAGATTGCGTGGGTCGGACTCGAGTCAGATCTCCCTTCCCGATATAGGGACCTCCCGGGGTACGAGTGCGAAGGCCGTGCCGTCACGCCCGGATTCATCGATCCTCATACCCACCTGGTTTTCGCAGGCGAGCGGTCCTCGGAGTTCGCCTCCCGCCTGGCCGGCGCGTCATACTTGGACATCCAACAGGCCGGAGGCGGAATCGCCGCCACCGTTGGGGCGACCCGGCGGGCATCGTTCGACGAGCTCCTCGCCTCGGCGGTCGGCAGGGCCGGGACGATGCTCGAGCACGGGACCACAACAGTCGAGATCAAGTCGGGCTATGGACTCGATGTCGAGACGGAGATCCGCTGTCTCGAGGTAGCGCGCAAGGTCGGGGAGATACTTCCCATTGATGTTGTCACGACGTTTCTGGGGGCCCATCAGGTGCCGGCCGAGTTCGTGGCCGACCGCAGCGGCTATCTCCACCAAATCGAGCACGACATGCTTCCGACCGCCTCACGGTTGGCGAGCTATTGCGATGTGTTCTGCGACCGGGGTGCCTTCACGGTCGAGGAGGCCCGGCGTGTTCTAGAGGCTGGACGCCGGTATGGCCTGAAGCCGAGGATGCATGCCAACCAGCTGGGCGACACCGGAGGTGTCGAGCTGGCCGCAGCGATCGGGGCGATCTCAGCCGACCATCTGGAATATGTCGATGCCAACCAGGCCGCTGCGCTGGCGGCCACCGGCGTGGTGGCAGTGCTTTGTCCAACGGCCTCCTGGTCTATGCAGGCACCGCAGGCTCCGGGCGCGCTCCTGTGGGATCGCGGCGTGATCGTCGCCCTCGCCACAGACTGCAACCCCGGTACGTCTTATGTCGAGTCAATGCAGTTGGTGGTGGCGGTCGCCTGTCTCGAGATGGGTCTTCGCCTCGAGGAGGCGGTGTGGTCGGCCACCCGCGGGAGTGCATTAGCGCTGGAAGAGGATGACAAGGGACGAATCCTCCCGGGAGCCGTAGCCGATCTTCTTGTCCTCGAGGCCGAGAGCTACAGGCATCTCGCCTATCGACCCGACGCCAATCTGGTCAGAACCGTTGTAAAACAAGGCGATTCGGTCGTCGGGAGCTTCCATGCAGGCCGGAGTCCGGCCTAAGGTACGAAGACGCAAACGGCGTTAGCACCGCCCGGGTACCCAAGCCCAATGTCCTGAAGGAGGGCAAGTTGAACAAGACGGAGATGGCCCAGAAGCTGGCCAAGAAGACGGGTCTAACCCAGTCGGCGGCCCAGGATGTGGTCGACGCAATCTTTTCCACCGAGTCTGGCGAGGGAATCATCGCCGTTGAACTCGACGCCGGAAACAAAGTCACCATTTCGGGTTTCGGAACCTTCGCAACCAAGAGTCGAGCCGCCCGCAAGGGCCGCAACCCCGCCACCGGTGCCGAGATCTCTATCCCGGCCCGCAAGTACGCCCATTTCTCACCCGCCAAAGGACTCAAGGAACGGGTCTCCGCCTGATCCGGGTCATGTGACCTCGAGCAGAAGGGCACCCCGAGCGGATCGCGCCTTACATAGGCCGGGTGCCCTTCCGCCCAACCCCGCCAGCAGGTGATTTATGGGGGTCCCACTCTTAGTGCAGGTTCCCGACATCTTCGTTCCCGGCGACCGGGCGATCGGAATCGCCCATCGTGGCTCGAGGCTTCTCTGGCCCGAAAACACGGCAGTGGCGTTTCAAGGAGCCGCCGGCCTTGGGTACCGACGATTCGAAACCGACGTGAGGGTGACCGCCGATGGCGTCCTGCTTTGCTATCACGACCCGGTTCTCAGCCGCACAACCAATGGTCACGGGCTAGTAGCCAGGTCAACCTTCGACGAGATTCGACGCCTCGATGCGGGTTATCGCCACAGGCTCGATGACGGATTCCCATTCAGGGGACAGGGAATAGCCGTACCGACGTTCGCCGCGATAGCAACGATGTTTCCCGAGGCCGGGTGGGTGGTCGACCTCAAGGCGGACGGGACCGAGGAGCCGTTGGCGAGGGCGATCGCAGAATTCGACCTCGCCGATCGAGTGATCGTCGGAAGCTTTTCCAACGAACGGATCGAACGCTTCCGTCAGCTCACCGACGGGAAAGTGGCTACATCCACTCCTCCCGGTGAGACCCTCCGGGCGGTCATGGCGGCGGCAGTCCCCCGGCTCAACAAGCCTGGCGCAGGGGTCTTTCACCCGACCACCTGTGCTTTGCAGGTCCCTGCTACCTGGTATGGCGTGCCGATCGTCTCGTCGGCTCTGGTGGCGCTGGCCCACTCGGCTGGCCGCCTGGTTCACGTCTGGACGGTCAACGGCCCCGATGAGGTGGCCGCCCTCACTGAGTTGGGTGTCGATGGCCTGATAACGGACCGCCCGGACCTGGTCGCTCCCTGACCTTCTTGGTTGCCGAGAGGGCCGACTGCTCTTGCCCAGAGGGCGGACTTGGGGCCTTTATTTCTCGCTCTCTCAAGAGAAACATCGGTCGGGCCGATCATCTCCACTGATGGATTCGGCGCGCACCAAGCGTTTTGTCATACCCAGGGCCACCTGGGTCGTTGGCCTATGGATCGCCTACATTGCAACTTGGGCACCGGGGCATAGCTCAGGGTTGCAAGACACCTACATGGCGATCGCCGTCATCCCCCTTTTGACGGGGGCCTGGCTCTATGGCAGCAAGGTGGCCCTACCCACGGCGGCCCTGTTCATTCCCGTCCAGGCGGTTCTGTTTCTGTCGACCGACCACACGCTCGGCTGGGAAGCAGTTGGGGGCATCGAGGGGTTGGCCGGTCAAGTGGCCATCGTCGCTGTCGTCGTTCTGGCCGGGTTCACGAGCGATGCTTATCGCCGCCTGGCCAACCTGGTGGCGACTCAGGGTTCGATCGTGGCCGCGGTTTCCCACGAAGTTCGGACCCCGCTGACGGCGGTCGTCGGAATTGCCCAGGAGCTCGATGCCAACTGGGCCAGCATCCCCGATGAGACCCGCCATGAATTGGTCGGTCTCGTCGCCGAGCAGGCGGCCGACATGACGGCCATCGTCGAAGACCTGCTCACCGCCGCCAAGGCCGAGCAGGGCAAGCTCACCATCGATCCCCAGCCGGTCGACCTGTCGGATGTCGTTGTTTCGGTAATGACCCAGCTCAGGATCGAGCCCCTACCCTTTAGTGGAGCGGCCCGGGCGTGGGCCGACCCTCAGCGAGTTCGCCAGGTGTTGCGAAATCTGGTCGTTAATGCTCGCCGCTACGGTGGCAAGGAGATCGTTTTGGTCTGCGGTACCGACGGGGGCCATGCATTCGTCGAGGTGAGCGATAACGGCTCCGGGGTTCCGGTGGGCCAATTGGAAGAGTTGTTCTCCCCGTACGCCGGCACGGACGATCGCCCTGATTCAACCGGGCTCGGGTTGGCCTTCTCGCGCCAGTTGGCCGTGATGATGGGCGGCAACCTCACATACCGACGTGAGGAGAACCGCACCGTCTTTCGCTTGACCCTTCCCAAGGCAGTGGCGATCGCATAACGATCGGAAACCGGAAACCTAAAGGCTAGAGGCCACCCAAATAGATTGACTTGGCCCCCGGTTATTGCCTTGAGTTTGCTGGTCCAGTGTCAACGCAGGTTGGGCGCAAAGCCTGGACGAGACCGTTCGAACTCGTCGATCAGATCGGTTTGCCGCAAGGTCAAACCGATATCGTCGAGACCATTCTCCAGGCGCCACTTGGTGTAGCTATCCATCGGAAACCTGGCCTCGAAACTCGGTTCGGGAAGCCCGTCGTGGGCCGATACGGTTTGGGCGGGAAGATCGATCACTACTTGGGCCGACGGGTCAGCTTCAGCCAACTCCATCAGCCATGCCACTTCCTTGTCGTGTAGTTCGACGGGGAGCAGACCGATCTTGGTGCAGTTCACCCGGAAGATGTCGGCGAAAGAGGGAGCAACGATGGCGTCGAACCCCCAGTCCTGCAGGCCCCAGGGCGCGTGCTCTCGTGACGATCCCGACCCGAAGTTGGGACCTGTTACAAGGATCTTCGCTCCCCGATACTCCGGTCGATTGAGGACGAAACCGGGGTCGGCGGCCTTCCACTCGGCGAAGAGGAACTCGCCGTAGCCAGTTCGTTCGACCCTCTTCAAGTACATCTTCGGCATGATCTGGTCGGTGTCGACGTTGGCGCGCGGGAGCGGGACCAGGGAACCGGTGATCGTGTTGATCGGTTTCATTTCTCGAACCGGAATCGGGTCGGAGAGCTTGCGAAGTCCTCGAGGGAGGACATGTTGATGGCGATGACGACATCCGGTGTCACCTTGTAGAAGCTGTCGGTCTGCGGCTTGTAGTCGTACTTGCCTCCGTAGTTGGCGACCAACGCGAGGAAGTCGTCACCGGCCGGTCCTCTCTCGACCACACCGCGCCCGTTGATGTGCAATCCATTCGATTCGACTCCGAAGCTGACACGGCGATCCCTTGCCAGGTTCTTCGCCCAGCGAGTCGTCTCGCCGCCCTCGAAATAGAGCTGATGGCCGACCCATCCACCCCATATCGGATGAAGATGGGAAGCGCCGTCGGGGCGGATGGTGCCAATCCAGTAGAGCTTGGCCGCGGCGAAAGCGTCGCGGACCGTTTCCCAACTCAGCATCCCTTTGGGCTCGGTCGAGTATCCGTAGCCGGCCGGAGCCTGGGGCCGCTCAGTGACAACCTTGACACTCATTGGGGCGACCAGGTTCGAACGTCGACAAAGTG
This sequence comes from Acidimicrobiia bacterium, assembly GCA_035525055.1. GTDB lineage: Bacteria > Actinomycetota > Acidimicrobiia > Spongiisociales > ZC4RG35 > DATEEG01. Next base: position 20,923 of record DATLEZ010000101.1, read on the forward strand.
GCCGGCGATGGCAGCAGCGGCTGCCATCTCGGGAGAGACCAGGTGGGTGCGTCCGCCGGGGCCCTGACGTCCTTCGAAATTCCGATTCGAGGTGGAGGCGCAGCGCTCTCCGGCCCCGAGCAGATCGGGGTTCATCCCGAGGCACATCGAGCACCCGGCGTCGCGCCACTCGAAGCCGGCTTCCTTGAAGATGAGATCGAGGCCCTCGGACTCGGCCTGGAGCTTCACCAGGCCCGAGCCTGGCACGACCATTGCCGACACTGTCGGGGCAATCTTGTGGCCTTCGACGATCCTGGCCGCCGCCCGGAGGTCTTCGATGCGACCATTGGTGCACGAGCCGAGGAACACGCGATCGATCCTCACGTCGGTGATTGGGACCCCTGCCTCGAGATCCATGTACTTGAGGGCCCGCGTTATCGAGTCTCTTTCGGTTGGATCGTCGGCCTGTTCGGGTGAGGGAATAGAGGCGCTGACTGGAATCGTCTGTCCGGGGTTGGTGCCCCAGGAAACGTGGGGCTCGAGATCGGCCGCGTCCACAAGGAGGTCGTAGTCAAACGCTGCTCCCTCATCGGTCGGCAAGCGGCGCCACGCCTCCAGCGCCTCTTCCCAGAGTGAGCCTTCTGGTGCGAAGGGTCGACCCTCCATGTATGCGAAGGTTGTGTCATCTGGCGCGATCATCCCCGCTCTCGCGCCGCCTTCGATCGACATGTTGCAGATCGTCATGCGGCCGGCCATCGAGAGAGAGCGAATCGTGCTTCCCCGGTATTCGATCACGTGCCCGGTCGCCCCGCCGGTGCCGATCCGGGCGATGATCCCGAGGATGATGTCCTTGGCAGTTACCCCGGAGGGAAGTTCGCCTTCAACATTGATCGCCATCGACTTGGGTCGATCCTGAGGAAGCGTCTGAGTGGCCAGGACGTGCTCCACCTCGGAGGTGCCGATTCCGAAGGCGAGCGCTCCAAACGCCCCGTGGGTCGAGGTGTGCGAGTCGCCGCACACGATGAGCATCCCGGGCTGGGTGATTCCTTGCTCGGGGCCGATGATGTGGACGATGCCCGATCGGGGATCGTCGAGCCCGAACAGGGTGATGCCGAACTCCTGGCAGTTTCGAACCAGGGCGTCGATCTGAATTTTCGACATCGGATCGGTGATCCCCAGATGGCGGTTGGCCGTTGGCACGCCGTGATCGATCGTGGCGAGGGTGAGTTCGGGCCGGCGCACCGGTCGCCCGTGCAACCGGAGCGAATCGAATGCCTGGGGAGATGTGACCTCGTGGACCAAATGAAGATCCGCGTAAAGCAGGTCTGGTTCGCCTTCCACCGAGCGAACCAGATGCTGGTTCCAGACCTTCTCGAAGAGAGTTTGAGGTGACACTGCCGCCAAGGTTACCGGCGCTCCGGCTATGGCAAATACTGCTGGCGAGCCGAAACCACGGTACCGCCGACGAGTGTGAGGTTAATCGGAACGTCGCCGGGAATGATCCCGTAGAACGCTTCGGCGTTGGCTCCATTGAGAACAGCAACCAGTTCGTCCCGCGAAAGCTGGCGATCGATAATTCCGCTGTAGCGGTCGAAACCGATCAAGATGTAGGTCCCGTCTGGATCAAGGGTGGCAACGGTCTCTTCGAGGTCCGGGTTGCTGATATAGAAGTCGGCGGGAAGGTCCTCGCCCTCGGCCAACACTCCGTCGGCCCGGGCTGCCTCGACCGCCTCTTCTCCGGTCAGCATCGTCGCAGGGTCGAATCGGATCTCCGACTCGTCGATGGCCCGCACGAACGCGAACTGTCCGATCTCGGGAGCCGTCGTGACCGCGACGGTCGTCGATGTCGTCGTCGCGACAGGGGTGGTCGTCGTTGCCGAGCCGCTTCCACCACAGGCTGCCAGCACCAGCACCAGAATTGGCGCCAGCGCCAGAATTGGCGCCAGCGCCAGAATTGGCCGCACGCTCTTCATCGGCCACTGCCTCCGTCCTGATCTACGTCGAGGGCTCGCCGAAAATGGTCGGCGACGTCCTGGTCGACTGCGACCAGCCTGATTTCGGAGATCAAGCCGGGGCGACGATCGAGCCACGTGCGAGATGCCGCCACGATGACCTGGCAGGCCTCCGCTCGAGGGTATCCAAATGTGCCTGCGGAAATCGCAGGGAGAGCAACTGTCCGGCACCCGCTCACGGCGGCGGCGTTCAGGGCCGCCGTCACTGCTTCGTGCAGCAGACCCTCATTGTCCTGTCCCTCCCGGTAGCGCGGACCAACCACGTGGATCACGTATTTAGCCGGGAGTTGTCCCGCACTGGTGATGGCGGCCCGTCCCGGGCCGATGGGGCCGTGCTCGGCGACCCACTCGTCCGATTCCTTTTGGATGATCGGGCCGCCGGCGTGCGCGATCGCCGCTGCCACACCGCCCCCATGTCGGAGGTGCTCATTGGCAGCGTTGACGATCGCCGCGACGGGTTGGGCTGTCAGATCCCCCTGGACGACTTTGATCACCATGAGAATTCTACCGAAGAAGGGGGTAGCCTTCTTCCCGGGATGCGACGAGGAGTGCTGGCATTGGCGTTGGCCGCGGTTCTGTTTTCTGCCGCCCCGGCGCTTGCGATCCCGGCCGAAGAGGGAGTCGAACTCGGCGGAGTGTTTGGTCGTGCGGTCGCCTCGGCCACCTCTCTGTCATCCGACACAATCCAACTCGATTTGGGCGTCGAAGCCGACGAAGACGCGGCGTTGGTTGCCCACCTGATCGAGCCGGGCGGCACCCAGGAGACGATCCCTTTGTCGTCGAGAGGGATCGGCGTCTTCGGCATCAGGACCGAGGTTCGCAAGACCGACTACCTGGTCGTATTCGAAGCCCTCGAAGGATCTCTGGCGTCACAGTCGCAACCATTTCGCCTCACCGACCTCGGAGTTGATCCCGCCCTCGTTGGGGTCCTCACTTTGCCACCCACCGAGGACGAAGAGTTCTCCGATACGACCCGGCAGTGGGGTTGGGCAGGTCTCGGCCTGGCTGCCGCCGCCTTGACCCTGGTCGCCCTGTGGGCCCTCCCCGATCGCCGCCGCCGCGCCCGAGCCGCCGAGGAGACCGATACTCCTAGTGAAGAGGTTGAAGCACGAGCGACTGTGTCCCCAATGACGACCGAGGTTGCAAAGCCCTCTGAGGACGACACTCCTCGCGAAGGCATTTGATTGGGCGATTCGGACGGGGGTCCATCGAGTTCAGCGACTCTTCGATGGGTGACGTTTCAATGTTGAGGCCGCTTTGCGATCGATCATCGCCTGAACTCCGTCGAGGATCAGTCCGAGGCCAAACCCGAAAGTTGGATCCGCAGTCTCATCGTCGTGACTGAGATCCGAGTCGATTTCACCGGACCAGGCGGCCCGATGGAGTGATGGATACTCCGCCTCATCCACCAACGTCCTCAGGAGCGAGCCGAAGTCGAGCGGAGGGGCGCCTGCGGCGCTGGCCGATTCGCCGTCGGCCGCCATACGGGCCTCTCCGAGCGTGTACAGGCTGACCATTCCGAGAACTCCGAGTTTTTCATCGTCGCTCAAACCGGTCCCATCGAATGCCTGCATGCCCTGTTCCAACCATGCCAGCGAATTCGGCCCGGCCGGGGGACCGGACATGGGCATGTCGAGGACCCACCTCCGTTGGGACAGGAGGTTTCGCTGGGCCGTTGCCCACGACTCAACTCTCGAACGCCAATCGGTGCCGGAGATCTCAGGTGCGCCAGCGGCACTGGCGTTCCAAAGAAGTTGAAGCAGTTCGTCCTTGCTGTTCACATAGCGATAGAGCGACATCGTTGTGAACCCGAGCTCGCTTGCCACCCGCGCCATGGAGACGGCTCTGAGACCCTCGGCGTCGGCCACCTTCATTGCCGCCGCGACTATGGCGTTGAGCGTTAGCCCCGGTTTAGGACCCTTCTTTCCGCGTTCGCGCCGACCCCACAAAAGGTCGAGGCCAGGTGGGAGAGGTGGTTCGATATGTTCTTTCAATGTTCTCTCAAATTCTCCGACAGTCTATTGACACAACTGTGTATCCCGTATACGCTTCCGTGTGGGCATTACACAGTAATCGCCGAAGGGATTCGGAAAGCGTTTGGCGACCATGTTGTTCTCGATGGAGTCGACCTCCAAGTCGAGGCAGGCACGGTGTTCGCTTTGCTGGGGCCTAACGGGGCAGGGAAAACGACCGTGATCAACATCCTCTCGACGTTGCTGCGGCCCGACGCCGGGAAAGCCACGGTCGCGGGCCATGATCTGGAGGGCGATGCCGAGGGCGTTCGAAGGTCGATCAGCGTCACCGGCCAGAGCGTCGCGCTCGACGAGGTCCTCACAGTTGAGGAGAACCTGATCATGATGGCGAGGCTACGTCGGCTTGGCATGAGGGAGGCGCGGGCCCGGGCGGGGGAGCTCGTCGCCGAATTCGACCTCGCTGAGATCCGTGAGCGTCGGGTCAAGGAATGCTCGGGAGGTATGCGTCGTCGGGTGGACCTGGCAATCAGTCTCATCCATCGACCACCGTTGATTTTCCTCGACGAACCAACCACAGGTCTCGATCCAGCCAGCCGCGAGCAAGTATGGGCCAGCATCCGTGACCTCGTCGCGTCAGGAACGACAGTCTTCTTGACGACACAATACCTGGAGGAGGCCGACCGATTGGCAGACCGGATTGCAATGCTCAACAACGGGCAAATCGTGGCCGAAGGGACCGCCGACATGCTCAAATCGAGCTTGTCCGGCGAGCTAGTTCGGCTTGAGTTCATCGATGAGACGTCACGTGGCCGGGCGGCGGCGCTATTGGGCGTGGCAGCCAGCGACGAGCACCTGGAGATAGCAACCGATGGGAGCGCCGAGGCCATCCGGGTTTTGCTGACCACACTGGAACGTGAGGGGGTTCCAGCGCAGAAGCTGGCCTTGCACCGCCCGAGCCTCGATGACGTGTTTTTCTCGGTGACAAGTTCGGACCGGGCGAATGCAGGTGCTCGATGAGAGCCACCCTGCCGTTGGTCGACGCTCGGGTCATGGTCGGGCGCAGCATCCGCCACTCGATCCGCAATGTCGAAGCTCTGCTGACATCAGTCATTCTCCCGATCGTCATCATGCTGTTGTTCGTGACGGTGTTCGGCGGTGCGCTGGAGACCGGCTCTCGATACGTCGACTACGTCGTCCCGGGGATCATTCTCCTGTGTGCCGGCTTCGGCTCGGCGAGCACTGCGATGACAGTCGTCACCGATCTCACCAACGGAATCGTCAAGCGATTCAGGACCATGCCGATGTCGAGCTCGGGGTCCTCATCGGCCACGTCACGGCCAGCGTCGCTCGGAACCTGGTGGCCACCACGCTTGTGGTCATCGTCGCCTTCCTGGTCGGTTGGCGCCCCAACGCAACGGTGCTCGAGTGGTTGGCCAGCGGAGCAGTGGTTCTGATGTTTGTTGGTGCGATCTCCTGGGCATCGGCTGCCGTAGGAGTGCTCGTGAAGACGCCTGACGCGGCGAACGGTTTTACGTTCATGCTGCTGTTCCTTCCGTACATCAGCAGCGCTTTCGTCCCCACCGACACGCTGCCTTCTTTCCTTCAAGGCATCGCACGGAATCAACCCGCAACACCGTTCATTGAGACGTTGCGAGGGTTGTGGATGGGAACACCGATCGGAAATCAGGCCTGGTGGGCCACCGCCTGGTGCCTCGGGATCTTTGCGGTCTCCTACATCACCGCCTCCTGGCTCTTTCGCCGCCGGGCCGCGGTGTAGACCACCTCCTTGCGCGTAATCTCGTAATTCTGTAATCTCGTAATCATGAGCAAATCAACACAAGACAAGGAACTCTCGGCGTGGTTCACAGGGCGCCTGCCTGATGGCTGGAGCACAGGACCGGTCGAGATCGAAGGTGACCGGGACGAGATTTTGGTGACGGTGCCCCTGGCCGACCCGGCCCTCGGTGCCGAGGCCGGCGCCGACGAACAGTCAACGGCTCGTCAGGCACGAATCGAAGGTTTCCGCGAGGACACCCGGTCCAATCGGATGAGGATTGCCAAGGAGGCCCAGCGCCAGTTCGGACGCAAGGTCAGCTGGGCGGCCCGCATCGGCGACGACAAGGAGTTCTTCACGACGCTGGCCGCGCCGGCGATGACCAGGTTGCGCCTTCCGGAGCGGCGGGTGCTCGACACCCTGATCGAGGCTGGCGTCGCCCGGAGCCGGGCAGAGGCAGTGGCCTGGTGTGTTCGGCTGGTGGGCCAGCATGAGGCGGACTGGCTCTCGGAGTTGCGTTCTGCCCTTGAGGGGGTCGAGACGGCCCGGAGCAAAGGACCCCAGTCCTAGCCATTGCCCTCCCAAACTGGCGTGTGAGTCGGTCTCACCAAATTTGGTCGATGGCTCCCGCCCCCTCGGTAATTCGGTCACTGGCTCCCGCCCCCTCGGTAATTCGGTCACTGGCTGGCGAGTACCGGGAACCAATGACCGAATTTGGTTGCAAGCGGTCGTGTTTGACCAAATTGGCGCGTAGGGGGTTTGCCACCAGGCAGATTCGAGGCGACACCTGCGAGGCGACACCTCCGAAGCGAGAACTCCGAGGCGGTGGCGAGGCGGCGCGAATCAGCCGGGCAGCCGGCTGGTTCCTTCGCTGATTCTTCACTCGAGCAGGCCGACAACCGGGGAAGTTGGCAATTTTCGAACGTTATCTTTGCCGTCTCGTGATAGAGCCGGCTCCCGAAACACCCTCCATTACCGACGGGCCTATGCCCGAGAAGCCATCCCTTGACGGCCTCGAGCAGAAATGGCGAGAACGCTGGGAACGCGACGGCGTCTATCGATTCGATCGCAGCAAGCCGCGAGATGCAGTCTTCTCGATAGACACTCCGCCGCCGACGGTGAGCGGTCGCCTTCATTCCGGTCACGTCTTCAGTTACACCCACACCGACCTCATCGCCCGCTACCGGCGGATGACGGGCAAGGAAGTTTTCTATCCCATGGGCTGGGATGACAACGGGCTCAACGTCGAGCGGCGGGTTCAACTGATGACCGGGACCATCGTCGATCCTTCCCTTCCCTACGACCCTGATTTCAAGCCGCCGATTCCCCTCGACGGACCGGTCCCAGCTGGGCAAGCCAAGGCCAAGCCGATTCCGGTCTCGCGTCCCAACTTCATCGAGTTGTGCCAACTGGTCGTGCCGCTGCTGGAAGAGAGCTATCACGAACTGTGGTCGACGATCGGTCTCTCGGTTGACTGGTCGCATACCTACACGACGATCGGCCCTCGGGCGACCCGTGTGTCCCAGCTTGGCTTCCTCCGCCTCCTGGAGCGCGGCATCGCCTATCGGGCGGAGTCGCCGACTTTGTGGGACGTCGACATGAAAACATCGGTTGCCCAGGCTGAACTTCAAGATCGTGACGTGCCCGGTGCGTACTACCGGATCACATTCCGCGGACCGCTGGGCGAGCCGCTCCCGATCGACACGACCCGTCCGGAGCTGCTGGCGGCTTGCGTAGCGATGGTTGCCCATCCCGACGACGAGCGCTACCAGGCATCGTTCGGTCAAATCGCCACCACTCCGATCTTTGGTGTCTCCGTACCGATCGTCGCCCACGAGCTGGGCGAACCCGAAAAAGGAACCGGCCTGGCAATGGTGTGCACCTTCGGGGACACGACCGATGTCACCTGGTGGCGGGAGCTCGATCTCGACCTCCGGGTGCTGCTGCAACGTGACGGCCGCCTGCGACCGGTTACGTGGGGTGAGCAGCCGTTCCAATCGAAAGACCCGGCCAGGGCGCAAGCGGCCTATGACGAGCTGGCCGGCAAGACCGCCAAGCAAGCTCACACCCGCATCGTCGAGTTGCTCCAAGAGAGCGGCGATCTGGAGGGAGAACCTCGACCGATCACTCACGCCGTCAAGTTTTGGGAGAACGGAACCCGTCCCCTCGAGATCGTGACGTCCAACCAATGGTTCATCCGCTACCCGGAGAAAGAGGTGCTTCTCAAGAGGGGAGAGGAGCTGTCCTGGTGGCCGGACTTCATGCATGTTCGTTATGAGAACTGGGTTAACGGTCTCATCGGGGATTGGAACATCACCAGGCAGAGGTTCTTCGGGGTCCCGTTCCCGATCTGGTATCCGATCGATGACGGGGGAACAGTGGACTACCTATCGCCCATCGCTGCCGACCTCTCCAGCCTCCCGGTCGATCCCACCACTCTGCCTGCCCCTGGCTTCACCGAGTCGCAGCGCAACCAGCTCGGAGGCTTCGCAGCCGACCCCGACGTCATGGACACGTGGGCAACTTCATCGATGACTCCCATGCTCGTCACCGGCCGGGACGAAGACGCCGATCTCTTTGCCAGGACGTTCCCCATGGACCTTCGTCCCCAGTCCCACGACATCATCCGCACCTGGCTGTTCTCCTCAATTGTCAGATCTCACTACGAGCTCGACACCACCCCGTGGTCAAACGTGGCGATATCCGGATTCATCGTCGACCCTGATCGGAAGAAGCTGTCGAAGTCCGCCGAGAACCAGCAGGGCGATCCGACGATGCTGATTGCCAAACACGGGTCCGACGCAATGCGGTATTGGGCGGCCCAGGGCAGGCCCGGCCTCGATATGACGTTCGACGAAGGTCAGATGAAGATCGGACGGCGGCTTGCCACCAAGCTGCTCAACGCCAGCCGGTTCGCCCTGAATCTGGGACCAGATCCGAGAGATACGAACCCGCACACGATGCCGAGCGCTCCGCTCGACCGCGCCCTCCTGGCGGGGCTGGCCGCTCTCGTGGAAGATGCGACTGCGACCTTCGAGCAGTTTGACTACGCCAGGGCGATCGAGCGGACCGAGAGCTTTTTCTGGCCGTTCTGTGACGACTACCTGGAACTCATCAAGAACCGCGCCTACGGAAATGCGGGCGACCCCGATCGCGACTCGGCGCTGGTCACGCTGCGAATAGCCCTCGAGGCGCTGTTGAAGCTGTTCGCCCCGTTCCTCCCCTTTGTCACCGAAGAGGTGTGGTCGTGGTGGAAGGCGGGCAGCATCCACCGCTCGGAATGGCCGAAGGCGGCTTTCGTGAAAGCGGCAGCTGGTGCCCCGACGCCCGACGGCCTGCTGGAGACGGCTGGCGAAGTCCTCAGCCTGATTCGCAGGGCCAAGACCAAGGCCCAGGTCTCGATGCGCGCTCCGGTTGCGACCGTGTCGATCACAGCGGACAAGGAAAAGCTGGCGCTGATCGCGGTTGTGGAAGGTGATATTCGCAACGCCGGCGTCGTGGAGTCTCCACTGCAACTCGCTGAGGGCGATGAATTCTCGGTAGACGCGGTCTTGGCCTAGTTGCCGTCTGCGGCCCGGGCCGTTTCGATCTTGGCGGTCGTGAGACGGGGCACGGCGTAGGCCATCAGCGCCAGTTGGACTATCGCCCCGGCAAAAAACGGCGCCCGGAGGCCGATGTCGCGATCGGCCAACCCGCTCACGATCTGCACCAACAGCCCGCCCAGGAAGATTCCAATCGGCATCATGCCCCAGCCAAAGAATCGATACACGCTGTTGACCCTGCCGAGCAGGTGGTCGGGAATGATGGCCTGCCGGAGCGAAACTGTGATCACGTTCCAGACGATCGCCGAAAAGGTTCCTATCGCGAACATCGCCCATACCAGCGTGGCCGAGGAGGTAAGGCCGATTGCGATCGACGTGCCGATCCCGACCACGAAGGTTCCGGCCAATGACGGTCCCGGCCCCAAAGCCTTGCTGACAGCCGACGCTCCGAAGCTGCCGAGGATTCCGCCCACCGCGCCAGCCGAGGCCAGCAGCCCGAAACCGGTGGCGTCAAGGTCCAGAACTTCCTGAGCAAACAACACAATGGTGGCGGTGGTCGCGCTCCCCGCTGCGTTGAGCAAACCCAGGACGATTGCCAGAGTCCGCAACAGGCGGTGGTTCCACAGCCAGCGGAAACCCTCTTTGAGGTCGGTGAGAAAGGACGGTCTCGGCGCGGAGGAGTCTCTGACCTGGGGTCGGAAGCTTCCTGCCAGCAGTGCGACCATGGCAGCCGACACTGCAAATGTCCCGGCGTCCACGAAGAAAGGCACCGAGAACGCCACCGCCAGGAGAAAGCCCCCCAGGGGAGGCCCGATGAAAGAGTTGGTGACCATCTCGGCACCCCACAACCGCCCGTTGGCCTTCTCGAGGTTGTCCTTGCTGACCACGGATGGCATCAGGGTTTGAGCAGCGTTGTCTCGCAGCACCTCGGCCATGCCGAAAAGGACGGCGGAGACGTAGAGGACGGCAAGGAGAACTCCGGCCCCGGCGGGGGGAAGGGCCTCACCGGAGGCGATTGACTCAGGGCTGGACAGTTCGGATTGAAAGATCAGAACTACGACCGCTACAGCGATCGTCACGACGGCACGAAGGGCGTCCATTACGACGACTAGGCGGCGCCGATCGATCCGGTCGGTGATCACTCCGGCCGGCAAGCTGAACACGAGCCACGGCAACCGGGTCGCCACACCCACCAGCGCGATGTGGAGCGGGTTGCGGGTGATGGCACTGGCCAGCCACGGATAGGCCACCCCCGAGATCCCGTCTCCGAGATTGGAGATAACGCTCGCGATCCACAGTCGCGAGTAGTTGGCTCCAAGGGGCTTGCTCATCGACGGCGGCATGGTTCGTTCAGTCGGCCCATCTGTCAAGCTGGCGTGTTGCCCGCCAGATTCGAAGCCAGATGCGTTGTTCGCTCTTCGGGGCCAAACTGTGGCCCCCATGGCAGTAGTCCGGTCAGCACGCGCGGAAGACTCAAGGCGGCTCGCCGAGATCCACGTGACGTCCTGGCGAGAGGCATACGACGGTCTGCTTCCACCCGAATTCCTGCGCGCCCTTTCGGTCGAGTCTCGACATGAGTGGTGGTCCCGGCGCCTCAACGCACTCGAGAGTGGTGGAGCGGTTCTCATCGTCGCCGACTCGGAGATGGAAACCCCGGAGGGGTTTGCCTTCATCGGCCCTTGCTCCGTGACAGAGGGCGAGGTGTATGCGATCTATGTAGACCCGCGGCGATGGCGCGGCGGCCTCGGATCCGAGTTGCTGGCGGCCGCCGAGCGCATGCTGGCGGACGGAGGGTTCGGGCAAGCGATCCTGTGGGTCCTCGAGAGCAACAAGCGTGGTCGCTCGTTCTACGAGACCCAGGGTTGGAGAGCGGACGGTGCCCTCAAGATCGAAGAGATCGGTGGGGTTCAGGTCACCGAGTTGAGATACCGTAAGCAGCTTGGAGGCTCGGGCGACCAGCTTCGAGCCTCTTGGTCCGCCCAGTGGGGGAGAGTCCCCCGGCCGACGGACGACACCACTATCAACGAGCAGATGCCAGGGTCCAACTGGCCGGAGGGATGAAATGCGGATTGGCATTCTGACCGGAGGAGGCGATGTCCCCGGTCTCAACGCCTGCGTCAAAGCTGTCGTCAACCGCGTGGCCGATGAGGGCCATCAGGTGGTCGGAATTCGACGGGGATGGGGCGGTCTGGCGGGAGTGAATCCTGCCGATGAATCCACCTTTGCTGCCAATCTCGTACACCTGGACGCCAATACCGTCAGAACCGTCGACCGCACCGGTGGGACCTTCCTGCACACATCCCGGACCAATCCCGCCAAGATGAGCAGCAGCGGCCTTCCGGACTTCCTGGCGGCCGGCTATCCCGGCGACGAGCCGCACGATGTCACGCGACATGTGCTGAAGGTGCTGGAAAGCCAGAAGATCGATGTCTTGATTCCGATTGGCGGCGACGACACCTTGTCGTACGGGTTGCGGATGCACGACGAGGGCGTTCCCGTGATCGCCGTCCCCAAGACCATGGACAACGACGTTCATGGCACCGACTACTGCATCGGGTTTTCAACCGCTGTCACCCGCGGTGTCCAGTTCATCCACAATCTCCGCACCTCCACCGGCTCCCATGAGCGCATCGCGGTGGTGGAGCTCTTTGGCCGCTACAGCGGCGAGACCTCCCTCATCACCGGATACCTGGCGGGCGTCGACCGGGTCATCATCTCCGAGGTGCCCTTCGAAATCGACAAGCTCGGCCCGATGCTCGTCGACGACAAGAAACGCAACCCCTCCAACTATTCGATGATGACGATTTCGGAGGGAGCACGCCTCCATGAAGGAGAGATCCTGGTGGCGGGCAAAGCCGACGCCTATGGCCACCAAAAACTAGGCGGGATCGGGGCCGTGACCGGTGAGCTCTTGAAGGAGGTCACGGGCGAGGACATCATCTATCAGCAAGTCGGATACCTGATGCGGTCCGGGGCGCCCGACTCGCTGGACCTAATGGTGGCGACCAACTATGCCGTCATGGCTGCCGACCTTGCCCTCGAGGGTGGCACCGGTCGGATGGTGGCCTTGCGCGGCGGCACCTACACCGACGTTCCGATCTCAGTAACGAGAGAAGGCGTGAAGCGGGTCGATGTCGATGAGTTGTACGACTCCGACGCCTATCGGCCCAAAGTGCGGCATGTGCTCGGCAAACCGATGTTCCTCTACTGAGCTGCTGCCAAACCAATGGAGGCTCATAAGCTCCGGTCACGATGTCGAGCCCCCATCTGCTTCGCCCATTTCCCTCGCGCCAGCTCGGGCTGATCGAGGGAGATGACCGGGTCGTCGTGTTTGGTGTTCTGGGGGGGCGGCGACTGGGGTCTACCATCCTGGTGCACTCGCCAACTCTGCTGCTTCGCCTCGACCAGTTGAACGATGGGGTGGAACTGGTGGTCTTCGTCGAAGACTCACCTCCCGACGCCGCCACTGTCGCCACCATCGACGACATGTTGGCTGCGATGGGTTCCGAAGATGGGCTCGTCCAGTTCCAGGTCGCCGCCGAGGCCATCAAGCTGACCAAGGAGGACGCTTCTCGGTCCCAGCATTTCATCGGTCAGGGGATCGATCGATCCACCCTTGTCTCGTTTCGCTCGCCCGAGGTGCTGCGGGCTTCCGCCCTCGTTGCCGCCGTGACCGAACCGCCTACCGAGCTGTGGGTGAATCCGGCCGGGTTGATTGCGGCCAGCGGCGGCACGATCGGCATTCACCCTCGTCCGCCCTCTGCGACCTGACGGCTCAGCTCCGGCTACGCCTCGTCTTGAGGGCCCAGACCGTCAAGGCGGTCGCCACCCCGGTCGCAACGGCGGCTCCGGAGATCAATGGGGCAGACTTGGGCAAGTTGATACGTGCCCTGAGTGTGACCGGTCGTTCGAATTCGAGGATCTGCCAGTCGCGGGCCAGGGCGATCTCCCTGAGCTCACGATCGGGGTTGACGGCAACAGGATGACCGACCGTTTCCATCATCGGGAGGTCGGTCGCCGAGTCGGAATAGGCGAACGAATTGGGAAGCGAGACTCCGTCTCGGGCCGCAAGCTCGCGGATGGCCTGTGCTTTCCCGGGACCGTATGCGTAGAACTCGATGTTGCCGGTGTACTTCCCCTCTGAGTCGATCTCCGGCCTGGTTCCGATGACATCTTCGATGCCGAGGTATTCGCACAGCGGTCTGACGATCTCTACCGGTGATGACGAGATCACGACTACCCGGCGTCCGGCCCGCTGGTGCTGGTCGATGATGACGAGTGCCTCTGCGTACACGAGCGGGGCCACAACTTCGTCCACGGTCTCAGCCACCAATCGCTCGATCTCCTCCTTGTCCCAACCTTTAGTGAGGTCTGCCAGTTCCTGTCGGATCCGTTCGAGTTGGTCGTGGTCCGCGCCGAACATCTGGTAGTACGCCTGGGCGATCCCAGCTTTCAAGAGAGACGTCCGGTTCAGGAGTCCGGCCTTGAACAGTGGTCGTGAGAAGGCAAGTGTCGAGGACTTGGCGATGATCGTCTTGTCGAGATCGAAGAAAGCTGCCCCGACCAACGGTTGCTCGTTGGCGGCCGTCAGGTCAGCCATGGAACTGTTGGCCCTGGATTCGTGGATCTCTCACTGCACAACCTCATTGGTGCCAACTCACGGGATCCAAGTGTACGGAAGCTCTCACTTATGACATAGCTCTTCGTGTTTGACAAGGGGTTGGACGGGCCCTGCTGAATCCATAGGTTGCCGATATGAGATCCAGCAGGGCGACCGTCATCGGCCTTCACACCGAATCCGATCACGTGCTGTCGGTGGTTGCGCCGGTCGGCCTGGCCGCGGCCGCGGCTCGCCCGGCCCTAGTCATCGACCTCGACCCGAATGGGCCTGGATATCCCGGGACGAGGTCCCTGGCGGACCTCGTCGGCGAGGGACCGACCCGGGCTGAGCTCGTTCCCCGCCCGCCCGGTGCTGGTGGCGCCGGCGTTGCGCTGCTCCGAAATGGCGGGATCGGTTGGGAGTCGGCCATCCCGATGATCGAGGCGCTCGCCCTCCGGTGGCCGGCCCTGGTTCTGCGCTTGCCGGGGAGCGGACCGTGGCCGTGGCCAGTGGTCCCGGTCCTGTCACTTCTTCCGGGAATCCTTCGTCCATTGGGAGGTAGGGCCGCGGTCTGGCAAAGCATGTCGTCGCGCCGGGAACTTGCTCCCGGTCCCGGTCCGGTGCTTCCGGCACTGAACCGATCGGCGTTGAGGGCGATGCTGACACTCCGGTCCGAACCCCGGGGCAGGTGGGTGAGAGCCTGGTCGCAGGTGTGGGAACTTCCGTGGCCCTGACCGACCGCCTGGCCGGAGCCCTCATCGACTCCGACGTTCCCCTCGACCGCGAACACTTGCGCGCCGCGGTCCGGCGGCTGGCAGCGGCGGAAGCCCCCATGGCCGGTCAAGTGCTGTTTGAGCAGGTTATCGACGGCCTTGTGGGTCTGGGGCCGTTGGAGACGCTTCTTCGGGATCCGACAGTTTCCGATGTGCTCGTCAATGCGCCGGACTGTGTCTATGTCGAGCGGGGTGGAGAACTGGTACGGACCGATGTGGGCTTCGCCGACGACTCTGCGGTCGTGGCGGCGGTTGAGCGGGTCATAGCTCCGCTTGGCCTCCGGCTCGATCGAGCCTCTCCGACCATCGATGCTCGGCTGCCTGACGGGAGCCGGCTTCATGCCGTCATACCGCCGGCCGCCGTCGACCACCCGGTGGTGGCGATCCGGCGCTTCGTTCCCTCGATTGTCTCGCTCGACGACTTGATTGTCCGCGGGTCGATCACCGCTTCCCAGGGATCGGTTCTGATCGAAATGGTTGTCTCGCGGCAGAACATCCTGGTCAGCGGGGGCACCGGGACGGGCAAGACGACGCTCTTGAATCTCCTGGCGGGTGCGGTGCCCGAGGGTGAGCGCACGGTCACGATCGAGGACGCGGCGGAACTTCGCCTCCCCGGTCATGTCATTCGGTTGGAGGGGAGGCCGGCCAACTCCGAAGGCCGGGGTGCGATAAGCCTTCGCGCCCTGCTCCGATCTGCTTTGCGTTTGCGCCCCGACCGGATCGTCGTTGGCGAGGTACGCGGAGCCGAGGCTCTGGACTTGATCAGTGCCCTCAACACAGGACATGCCGGCTCGATGTCGACCGTTCATGCCAATAGCCCGGATGAAGCTCTCTGGCGCCTCGAGACCCTGGCATTGTCCGGTGAGGAACGGGTCGGAGAGGTTGCGGTGCGTCGCCAACTGCGCGCTGCTTTGCAGGTTGTGGTGCAACTGGAGAGAAGAGGACGGTTTCGCCGGGTGACCTCAATCGCCTCGGTTTCGCCTGAAGGTGTCGAGGAAGTGCCGTGCTGACCGGGTTGATGCTGGCCGCCGTCAGCCTGGGCTTTGTGCCGGCGATCGAAGGCATCGCCGTGGTGGTCATCCACACGCAGCCGGTTGTCGCGCTTCCGGCGGTGGCGTTGGCGGTGATCAGAAGCCGAAGGGCGTCGGATCGCACGTCGCAGCCGGAGTTGATCGCTGCCTTCCTCCGATCGGTGGCGGCCGAGCTCAGAGCAGGACGATCGCTGCGGGTGGCGTTGGTCGACAGCGCACGACTCGATCCGCGGCTCGGCCTTGCCCGGATCGTCCGCGTGGCCGCGGCCGGAAGGCCGATGGAACAGGTCGCAGACGAGATGTCGACCTGCCCCGGAATGGCGGGGATCGCGACGGCTCTGCGGGTAGCGGCCATGACCGGAGGGTCGGCGGTCCCGGTATTCGAATCTCTTGCCGTCGATGCAGCGGATGAGGCCGCGCTCGTACGCGAGCGCCGGGAATTGACCGTGCAGGCTCGCCTTTCGATCGCCGTCGTAGCCGGCTTTCCGATCGCGGTCCTTGGTTACCAAGTCAGCTCCGGGCAGGCGATGGAGCTGGTCCGTCAGGGTTCTGTTGGGGTGGGCTTGCTGATAGTCGGTGTTGGCTTGCTGGGCCTCGGCCTGGGGGCGGTGGCGATTCTCATGAGGAGAGCCAGGAGATGATCTGGTCTGCAACGCGCTGGACCGGGCCTGTCGATCCTTTGGTGGCAGGGTGTGTTGTTGCGCTCGTGTTGCGGTTTCCGTGGACGGCGACCGCGCTGGCGATGCCGGTGTTAGCGGGGCGGTACCGGAAGGTCAGCTCGCGTCGGCGCGAACAAACCCGCGCCGAGTTCGATCCACTGGTCGTGGCAAGGGTGGTTCAGGTCGGCCTGGCCGGAGGCCTTCCTTTGACGGCGGCCCTGGGTCTCGCCGTTGGCGAAGTCGGCCACCTGGTGGCCGGTGAGCTCATCGCCACGCTCCGAACCGCCCGGCGGGAGGGCATGGCGTCGGCGATGGCCACTGGCAACGGGCCTCTCATGAGGCCCTTGTTCGGCCGGATCGCACTGGCTCAGGCCAGCGGGGCTCCCATGCATGAAGCTGTCTCTGCATTCCTGGCGGACGGCCGCGCTGCCCGCCGGGGCAAGGCGCTCGAACAAGTGCGTCGTCTCCCGGTCGCTCTGATGGTCCCGCTCGGTCTGCTGATCCTGCCCGGTTTTGTCGTCCTGTTTGTAGGCCCGATCGTCCTCAACTCCCTCGTGGACCTCGCCCGGAGCCTGCCGTGATCGCACTTCCCCCCGAACCGGCCGGCCGCCGGTCGCAAAGGAAAGGAGCTGGCTATGCCGGCAATCTGGTCGCGAATCCTGTCTCGCTTGCAGGGATCAACCCTGCACAGGGATCAACGGGGACAGGGGACGGTCGAGTACTTCCTCGTGATTCTGGCGGCGACGGCGCTGGCGGTGGTCCTGTTTCGTTGGATCTCGGGAAGCGGCGGCACATCGATCATCAGCACCATCCTCGGTCGGGTGGTGTCGTGGATCGCCGGTCAATTCTGACCCAGGCCGGGGGCGTGGCGCTGGAACTGGCCGTGACCATTCCCACGTTGATCCTGGTTCTGCTGGCGATGCTGGAGGTCGTCGTCGTTGCCCGAGTCCAGCTCGAACTGGTGGCGGCCGCCCGGGAAGGTGCCCGGGTGGCCGCCACCGTCGTTGATCCGGCGGCTGCGGTCCGGGCGACCCAGCAGGCGGTTGGTCCCAACCTTTCCGACCGCATCATCGTCGACGTGACGCGGCCGACGGTTCCCGGGCGACAGGCGATAGTGCAGGTGTCGTTGCGGCATCAACTGGTGACACCGCTGCTTCGATGGTTGTCCGTCGACCTATCCGGTCGGGCGGTGATGAGAGTCGAAAGGTGAGCGAGCGCGGAGCTGGCTCCGTGTTGGCCATCGCGGCGATGGCCCTCGTCACACTTGTGGCTGTGGTGGTCCTGGCGGCCACCCAGATCGTCACCGCCCGCTCACAAGCAATAACCGCGGCCGATGCCGCCGCTTTGGCGGCGGCCCCGATGACCTTTCCACCCGTAGCCGGCGATCGATCACCGGTGGACGAGGCTTCGACCCTGGCCGAAGCCAACGGGGCGAGGCTGGTGTCGTGCGTGTGTTCCCTGGTCGCCACGTTCGAGCCTCGCCAGGTGGAGGTGACGGTGGCGGTGTCGGTCGACCTGCCACTTCTGGGCATGCGATGGGTCCACGCCTCGAGCGCGGCCGAGTTCGTGCCATAGGCGACGTGATTCGCCCTAGTCGGCCAACGCGGCCAGGCGGCAATCGAGCAGTGTGATGAGGTCGGTGGGGTCCAACTCCACCTGGAGGCCCCGCAAACCGGCGGAGACGTAGATCGTCTCGAATCCGACAGCGGAGTCGTCGAGGAACGCCGGCAGGCGCCGCTTCTGGGCAAAGGGGCTTATGCCACCGACGACGTAGCCGGTCCACTTTTCGGCATCGACCGGGTCGGCCATCTGTGCTTTCTTTCCGGTGGCGGCCCTGGCCAAAGCCTTGAGTGACAATTGCGATCGAACCGGGACGATGGCCACGACCGGTTTGGCATCGCATTCGGCTACGAGGGTCTTGAACAGCCGGCCGGGATCGACTCCCAGGGCGGCGGCCACTGCTTCGCCGTAGCTGAGATCGCTTTCAACCAACTCGTACCTGTGGGTTTTGAACTCGACTCCGGCTCGGTGCAGCGCTGCGAGGGCCGGCGTGGAAGCAGCCATCAGCGGAGGATTGCCCGCAGCAGGCTCACGGCTCCGGTCTTGGATAGAGGTTCGTTGAGGTTTCCGCACTTGGGCGATTGCACGCATGAGGGGCATCCCATCGTGCAGGGGCAGCGTTCGATGGCTTCCATTGTGGCCAGCCAATGCCGCGGCCCCCGATCGAATGCCACCGGTGAGATGCCGGCTCCTCCCGGATACGCCTCGTAGATGAAGATGGTCGCGGTGCCGGTCGAGGGATGCCAGTTGGTCGACAAGCCACCTATGTCCCACCGATCGCAGACGGCCATCAAGGGAAGCATCGCGATCCCGGCATGCTCGGCGGCGTGGAGCGCTCCCAGCAGGTCGGGCCCCAGTTGCAGGCGGTCGAGCATCCTCTCGGGAAGCGTGAGCCAGACCGCGGCGGTGGTCATGATCGAGGCCGGGAGATCAAGATCGACGGTGTCGATGAGGTCGCGACTGCCCAGCTTGCGCCGCTGATATCCGATCACCTGATTGGCGACCTCCACCATCCCCAGGTGGAGCCGCGCTTCGCCCAATTGGGCGGCTGCGACGTCGTCGACGATTTGAAGATCTGTCTCCTGACGGGTTTGCGTGTAGTAGTCGACATGGGCCGGGCTCACCGACACCTGCTTGAGGCCAATGTCGAGCGACCTCACCAGGTAGCCGTCCCCCTGGTGCAAGTAGATGGCTCCGACGTGGGCATCGCGGTACACCCTGGCTTCGTCGAGCGTTCCTATCAGTGTGCTGCCATCTGTAATTGTGTAGGTGGCGCCTCCGCTCGACCGGATGTCGATCGAAGGAGCGGGTCGCTGTCGGCGACTCCAGAACAGTCGCCCTTCCTTGAGGCGAAGGTGACCGGCCTGGACCAGTCGGTTGGCCGCTTCCTCGACGGAGACGCCGAGAATGTCGCGATCCTCGAGTTGCAAAGGCAATTCATAGGCAGCGCACGCGGCATGAGCCTCGGCTATCTGCGGATTGTACGGATTGATGACAACCGCTTCGGAAGGGCGAGAGAACAACTCGTCGGGATGGGTGATCAAGTACTGATCGAGGGCATCCTCACCGGCCACCAGCGTCGCCAGCGACTCCTGTCGAGCCCGGCCCGCCCGACCGGTCTGCTGGCGGAACGCGGCCAGGGTCCCGGGGAAGGTGACGATGACGGCGGCGTCGAGTCCGCCCACGTCGATCCCAAGCTCGAGTGCGTTGGTCGTTACGACGCCCGCCAGTTCTCCTCCGAAGAGTTTCCGCTCGACCTGTCGGCGCTGGCTCGGCGTGTAACCGGCGCGGTAGGGCGCCACCGACTCCTTCAGATCGTCAGGCAATCGATCGCTGATCGCCCTGTAGACCAACTCGGTCGACTTGCGACCGCGGGTGAACACGATGGTTCGGAATCCTTCCGCGATCAGACCGGCCGCGATTTCGCTGGCACCGGACAGGGCCGACCTCCGGCGGCCCGAATCCTCGTCGATCAATGCCGGATTCCACAGAGCGGTCGTCCGTTCGCCGCCGGGCGAGTCGTCCCGATCGACCACTTCGAGGTCTAGACCGGTGAGCAAACGGGCGAGGTCGCCGGCGTTGCCGATGGTGGCCGAAGACAGGATGAACGTCGGCGAGGCCCCGTAGTGAGCTGCCAATCGTCGGAGCCGGCGGAGGATCATGGCGACGTGGGTTCCGAAGATTCCCCTCAGAGTGTGGATCTCGTCTACTACGACGTAGGCCAGGCGATGGAAGAAGTCCGCCCAGCGATCGTGAAAAGGGAGGATGGCGATGTGAAGCATGTCGGGGTTCGTGAGGATCACATTGGCCCGGCGCCGGATGCTGGCCCGTTCGTCGTTGGGCGTGTCACCGTCGTAGATCGATGCCGTCACCTCAGGCAGGTTGAAGCGGTTCATTGATCCGGCCTGGTCCTGGGCGAGAGCCTTGGTCGGATAGATGAGCAGGGAGGTTCGCTTGGGATCCTCCAATGCCGTTTCGATGATCGGGATCTGGAAGCAGAGGGACTTTCCGGCGGCGGTGCCCGCCGCCAGCACCAGATGATGGCCGGCCCGGATGAGCTCAATGGCCTCCACCTGGTGTCGGTAGAGCTGACCGATCCCGCGCTGGGTCAGGCGTGTTGCCAGAACCGGAGGGACCGTGATGACGCGATAAACGGCGTCTCTGCTCGGGTGACGCCGAAGGTGAACGAGTTCCCCGTCCCGGTCGGGATCGTCCGCCCAGGTTTCGAGGAAGGTGCCCGGGTCCACGCCGGCCACCATAGAAGAACCTCGGAGACCCCGTTCTGGCGCGGATAATCGACAGCAGGGGAGCAGAACTCCGCGCCAAAACAGGTTCTCTCTTCGGGTTAGGCCCGCTCGTAGGCCTCCCGCAGCCATCCGATCAACTCGGCGTCGACCTGGTCGAGGCCGGTCACCCCGACCTTGTGCGTGCACATTCCGCCGGCCGCCTTCAAGCGGTCGGTCGGGGCCATGCCCTTGACGTTGATGCCGATGTCGATTCGGGTCTTGGTGGTCGGTTCGATGAGAGCGAACTGCTTGGAGCGTCGGAGGCTGACGCCCGCTTTCTTGGGTGCCAATTCGACATCGTTGCCGAACTTGATGACGGCCTTTATCAAGGACTCGTAGATCGGCCGAAGGCCTTCCTTGCCGACGTACTGGGCAGCGACGAGATCATCGTCGGCAATCGGGCCACCGGCCGCCTTTTCGCGAGCCGCGTGGACGACGAGGTTGGCGTACCCGTGGCTGAAGCCGTGTTGTTCCTTTAGGTAGGAGATCATCTCGCCGTGCTTGGCCTTGCCGGAGGCGAGGACGACCTCGATCCATGCAGTCATGCTGCGGCCCGTCTTCTGTTCGAGGTTGGCGGTCATGGTGGCCAGTTCGCTGGCCACCTCTCTTCCGCTCATCTCACTCTCCCACCGGAACGACTTCGACCTTGGCCCCGGGGTACGACCGCAGAGACGGCCATGTGCGGGCCATATCGCCGGCAGCCTCCAATGAGTCGGCCTCGAGCACGATGACCCCACCCAGAGCCTCTTTGGTATCGGCGAATGGACCGTCGAGCATGACCAGTTGCTGGTCGGCGGCTATGCGGCCGCTTCGCCGCGGCCAGGCAAGCTCATAGCCGCCCAGTCGGGGCGGGGCCGTTCTGTTCGAACCACTTAACGTGCTCGACCCGGTCCACTTCCTGTTGGTCGGCCCCGATCTCCTCGTAGGCGGCGGCGCCCGCTTCGCTCACGTAGGTAAGCATCAGAAACGTCATGTTCCTCCTTGTCGGTTTCGCCACACAACGAACCGATGGTGGCCGATTCGACATTCTTTGCGGAAATACAAGAACGTGTCGAATCACGCCCCGCCCGGGCGTCGTATGGTCACCCGATCAAGGAGACGCTCTGCAGTACATGCTGATGATCTACGACGACGAGGGTGAAGAAGCTGCCATGCCGGAGGAGGAAATCAACGCGATCGTGGCCGCTCATAGCGGCCTCGCCCGGAAGTGGCGAGCCGAGGGCCGTTTCCTCGCCGGCGATCGGCTGCAGCCATCCGCCACCGCCACAACAGTCCGGGCGATCGACGGGAAGATCGTCATGACCGACGGCCCGTACGCGGACACCAAGGAGCAGCTCGGTGGCTTCTACATCATCGAGGCCGACAACCTTGACCAGGCCCTGGCCGATGCCAGCGCCATCCCGTCGGTGGGGAGCTCGATCATCGAGGTAAGACCGGTGTGGACCTAACAGTGAATTGAACCCGGCCCAGGCTCTTGAGGACATCTTCCGCCGCGAGCACGGCCTTGTGCTTTCGTCTCTGATCAAGACTTTCGGAGATTTCGATGTCGCCGAAGAAGCGCTGGCCGAAGCGGTGGCGAGTGCGGTCGAGAATTGGCCCCGGAGCGGCACCCCGGTGAATCCCGCTGCCTGGCTCCTGACCGTGGCCCGTCGCAAGGGCATCGACCACCTGCGCCGTCGCCGGCGGCTGGCGGAGAGGATGGCGCTGCTGGCCGCCGGGGAGGCCGGGGAGGCTGCGCTGCCGATGGAACGTCTTGATTCGACTGTCCCTGACGAGCGACTGCGGTTGATATTCACCTGTTGCCATCCAGCCCTGTCGCCCGAAGGGCAAGTTGCACTGACCCTTCGAACTCTGGGCGGGTTGACGACCGCCGAGATAGCCAGAGCGTTCCTGACGTCTGAACCGACGATGTTCCAGCGGATCACGCGCGCCAAGAACAAGATCCGGCTGGCCGGCATCCCCTATCAGGTTCCGTCATCCGAACAACTTCCAATCCGGATGGAGTCGGTCCTCGCTGTCGTTTACCTGATATTCAACGAGGGCTACTCGTCGATGTCCGGAAGCGAGCTGGTTCGCGTCGATCTTTGCCAGGAGAGCATCCATCTGGCGGAGATGCTGGTCGGCCTCCTACCCGAAGAGCCCGACGTGCTCGGGCTGGCCGCCCTCTGCTGGCTCACCGAGGCACGGCGACCGGGACGTATCGACCCCTCGGGGGATCTGGTGCTGCTCGCCGATCAAGATCGGACCAAATGGAATCGTGAGGCAATCGATCGGGGCCTGCGGCTGCTGCAACAGGTTCACGACGGCCAGAGTGAGAGTCCCTACGTCATCCAGGCAAGGATCGCCGCCCTGCATTCGACCTCACCTTCCCACGCGGCCACCGACTGGGTCGCGATTGTCGAGTTGTATGGCCGGCTCTACCACCTGAAACCCTCGCCTGTGGTGGCTCTGAACCATGCCGCCGCCGTGGCAATGGCGGAGGGCGAGCCGGCCGGGTTGGCCCTGATGGAGCCGCTGGCCGGATCGCTAGCCGGCTATCAACCCTTTCATGCAGCTCGAGCCGAACTCCTGGCGAGGGCGGGAAGGTCCGCTGAAGCGATCGAAAACTTCCGGCGGTCGCTGACGTTTCCAATCAACGACGTCGAGCGCCGCCACCTAGAGAAAAGGCTGAGCGAGACCGAGAGAAGCTAGCCAGAACCCACGCTGGCGTCTGGCGTCTGGCGTCTGGCGTCTTCCACCTTCCGCCTTCCGCCTACTTAATCTCCGGCATTGCCGGGCGTTCGATGCCGGCGATGGCGTAGGCCTCGACCTCCTCAAGGGTTTCCTTCTGGAGAAGGGCCTGGGCCAGGGCGTCTAGCTGAGGGCGATGTTCCTTCAGGGTGATGATCGCCATCTCGTAGCACTCGTCGACGATGCGACGCACTTCTTTGTCGATCAATTCCTGGGTGCTCTCCGACACCTCCGAACGGGTGAAGGGATCGCGATGCTCGTCGATAACGGTGACAGGTCCGATGGCCTCGGACATACCCCAGCGGCCGACCATCGACCGGGCGATCCGGGTCACCTGAACGAGGTCGTTCTCGGCGCCGGTCGTCATGCTTCCGAAGACAACTTCCTCGGCGGCCCGACCACCGAGCGCCCCGATGATGCGGCCCCGCAGGTAGTCGCGGTCGTAGGCATACCGGTCGGCATCCGGGGATTGGAACGTCACTCCCAGGGCCCGGCCGCGAGGGATGATCGAAATCTTGCGAACCGGGTCGGCTCCAGGTTGGAGCATCCCGAGGAGAGCGTGTCCCGATTCGTGGAACGCGGTCCGCTCCTTCTCGTCCTGGCTCATCATGATCTGGCGTTCGGTGCCGAGGACGATCTTTTCCATGGCATCGCTGAAGTCGCCCATCATCACGGACTCGTGGCTGCGTCTCGCCGCCATGAGGGCGGCTTCGTTGACAAGGTTCCGGAGATCGGCTCCCACCATGCCCGGGGTTGCGGAAGCGATCCCACCCAGGTCGACGTCCGGGCCTAGAGGAACCTTGCGAGTGTGAACCCCGAGGATCGCGAGCCGACCCCGCTGATCGGGTGGGCTCACCACCACCTGGCGATCGAAACGGCCCGGGCGCATCAAGGCCGGGTCGAGGATCTCGGGGCGGTTAGTGGCGGCGACAACGATTACGCCCTCGGATCCTGTGAACCCGTCCATCTCGGTGAGGATTTGATTCAGGGTCTGCTCGCGCTCGTCGTGTCCTCCCATCGCCATCCCTGATCCACGAGCCCGGCCGATGGCGTCGAGTTCGTCGATGAACACGATCGCCGGCGCAACCTTCTTGGCTTCGTTGAAGAGGTCTCTCACCCGGCTGGCTCCGACACCGACCACCATCTCGATGAATTCGGACGCAGAGATCGAGAAGAAGGGGACGTTGGCTTCACCTGCCACGGCCCGGGCCAGCAGGGTCTTGCCGGTTCCCGGCGGGCCTGAGAGAAGTACCCCTTTGGGGATGGTGCCGCCCAGGCGGGTGTACTTCTCAGGGCTCTTGAGGAAGTCGACGATCTCGGTCAACTCGCCTTTGGCGTCCTCGATCCCGGCTACGTCCTCGAAAGTGGTTCGCTGGTCGGACGCCTCGAACCGCTTGGCCTTGCTCTTGCCGAGGCCGCCGATGCCACCGAGGGCTGACCCGGCCCGGCGCCACATCGACACGAAGATCCAGAGCAGCAGCAACGTTGGCCCGAAGCCGAACAGGAGCTGCTGCCAGAAGGGCGTCTGCTCGGGATCGAGGGCCGAGATCTCCACCTCGTTCTCCCGCAGAATGTTGACGAGGTCGTCGTCGGCCCAGGAGGGCCGGACCGTCGAGAACAGCTCCGAGGTGACGTTGGGATCATCGGGGACGGGTTGCGGTTCGATGAATCGCCCCTGAATCGTGTCACCTTGGGAAAAGACCGTCTCGACCCGACCGCTCTCAACGGCATCGAGGAACTGGGTGTAGGTGAAGTCAACGCGGGGCTCGCTGAAAACAACGGACATGAGATACCAATTTGCGGCGAAGAGGATGAGAGCGAGGATCAAGACCCGCCGATTCGGGGGGCGGCTCATCAGGCCCTTGGGCTGATCGCTCTCTCCACCCTTGGGAGGGGCTCCTTCGACCTTCCACTCCGGAGGCCGTTTGGTATCAGGGGTTTGGCGGGTGGTCATTTGTCAATTACGAGCCTACCGAGAGGACGGTCGTATCCGGCTGCGGGCCTGGTTGTTGCGTCTATGTTCCAATCGTGATTTCCAATGCCCGGATCCTGGGAATGCTGGCCGAGCTAGCCCGTCTGACGTCCCTCGATGAGGGGTCGCCGCAGTCGTTCAAGGTTCGGGCCTACGAAAACGCCATCCATGGCATCGAGGGCTACCCGGGCAACGTCGCCAGCCTCGACCAAAAGGAGCTGGTGGCGATCAAAGGCGTGGGTGGATCGATTGCGACGCGGATCCGCGAGTACATCGACACCGGGACCGTCGTCAAGCTCGACGAACTCCGGATCAAGTACCCCGCGCCTCTGGTCGAACTGCTCAAGATCCCTGGCCTCGGTCCCAAGACCCTCAAGACCCTTCGCGCCGAATTGAACATTCAGAATCTCGACGATCTGAAGTTGGCCATCGAGAGAGAGGCCCTTCGCGACCTCCCCGGCCTCGGCAAGACCACGGAAGAGAAGATCGCCAAATCCATCGAGCGCTTGGGGATGCACGGCAAGGACCGCCGGACGCCGATAGCCGATGCTCTGCCATTGGCGGAAGGTTTGGCAGCAGAACTGGAGACGGTGCCGGGCGTCGCGGCAGTGACCTGGTGCGGGAGCCTGCGCCGCTTTGCCGAGACGATCGGCGACGTCGATCTAGTGGTTTCGGCTGCGGCTGCCGACGAGGTGATGAAGGCCGTCGTCAGCCACCCGATGGCCAAAGAGGTAGTCGGGTCGGGACCAACCAAGACCTCTGTGCTCACCCACGCCGGGATGCAGGTGGACGTGAGGGTTGTCACCTCGGATCAATACGGTGCCGCGCTCGTGTATTTCACAGGTTCGAAGTCGCACAACGTCGCCCTGCGGCAGCGAGCCATCGATCGGGGATGGCTTCTCAACGAATACGGTCTCTTCGACGGTGATGATCTGATCGCTTCGAAGACAGAGGAGTCGGTCTATTCGGCACTTGACCTGCCGTTCATCCCCCCACCCCTGCGCGAGAACTCAGGTGAGATCGAGGCCGCGGCCGCCGGTCGATTGCCGGATCTCGTGACGCTCGATCGCATCAAAGGAGATCTCCATTTCCACTCCGATCGATCAGGAGATGGCCGCTCAACCCTGGAGGAGATGGTCGCTGCGGCAGCTACCCGGGGTTACGAGTACCTCGCCATCACCGAGCACGGTGAGGACCTGGCGATCAATGGTTCGTCGCGGGAGGAGATGCGGGCTCATCAGCGGAGGATCGAGAGTGTCCAGGAGACGTATCCGGCAATGCGTCTGCTCTACGGCTGCGAGCTGAACATCGGAGCGGACGGCAATCTCGACTACGACCCTGACTTTCGTCTCGAGTACGAGTGGTGCGTCGCTTCGGTGCATTCCCACTTCGACCTCCCGGCTGACCGGCAGACTCAGCGACTGTTGAAGGCGATGGCCGACCCGGCCGTCAACGCGATTGGTCATCTCACCGGTCGATACATAGGCCGGCGGCCCGGCATAGACCTAAACCTTGACGCCGTCCTCGAAGGCTTGGCGATAAGTGGCGTGGCGCTGGAGGTCAACGGCGCTCTCGACCGGCTCGACGCATCGGCGGATGTGATCAGGAGGGCGGTGGCCGCCGGCGTCAAGTTGGTGATCTCGACCGACTCCCACCACACATCCGATCTCAAACGGATGGCCTACGGCGTCTCCCACTCGCAGCGCGGATGGGCCGCTGCCGGCGATGTGGCCAACACCATGCCCCAAGCCGACTTCGTCGACTTCGTCGGCAGTCGTCGATAGTCCTGCCGATGGATCAGGGGGCGAGACTCCCGTCGGCGAGGTCGGCGAAGAACGACGGTGCCGAGTCGGTGAGGTAGACGACCGAGGCACTGCCGGCTGTGCCTACCCGGCCCGGTGCCACATGATTGCCGATGCCGGCGATCGGGGTGTCGAGGGCCAATGCCGCGAAGGCCAGGAGGTCGCCGGGCGCAAGGTCGGTGCTCATCCATTGGGCGCTCTCGCTGATGAGAGTCGGGAGGTGCAGTGGTCCGTACGCCTGTGCGCTGGACAGCGCCGCCAGCAGCAAGAGTCCACCGTTGAATTGACGGGTGAGGTCGCCTCCGGGAAGCGTCTTTCGGGCCCTGGCCAAGGCCAGTGCATCAGGGCCATTCAGATATTGCGATCCGGCATCGAGATAGGCGCCAGCCGACGAGTCGGCCACCGGAAGCGGCAACTCGATGTCCACGCCCCCGAGAACGCTGCCGAGCATTTCCTGGAATCCCGTAAAGCCGGTCAGCACATAACCGTTAAGGTTCAGTCCGGTTACATCCGCCACGGTTCGCAGCATCACGTCCGGGCCGCCAGTCGAGAGCGACGCATTGATCTTGCTCAGGCCTCCCCCGGAAATTCGAACCCATGAGTCGCGAGGAATACCGAGGACTCCCCCTTGGCCGAGGCCGTCGAGTGCCACCAGATGGATGCTGTCGGCCCTCGAGGCTTCGGGGTCCTCTCCCGTCCTCGCGTCGGACCCCACCGCGACCACGACTTTGGGCACGACCCCGTACCAGACGAGTTCGGTACCCGACAGGGAGATGGATGACAACCTCGCCGCCACTATCCGGAAGCCATCGCCGTCGTCGACGCCGTAGATCGCATCCGGCCCGATCTCGGCCGCGGCCAGTTCGATGTCACCCACCGACGTCATAGTTGCCCTTCCCCCGACGGGGCACTCCGTTGCCTCGCCCCGTCCTGCCAATCCGGCAGCGATGTTGCTCGGGGTTCCTCCGCAGGCCGACCCGTAGACGTCGGCTACTGCCTGCTCCCAGGCGGGGCTGGCACCATCGAGATGGAAGTCGGCTGCAGTCGTCGTGCTTGCGGGTCTGGTGCCAAGCCTTCCGATGTATGCGGGGGTCGGGCATGGTGGGGTTGTCGCGGGGGTGGTAGGCGGGGTCGCCGGGGATGAGCAGGCAGCCAGCACGGAAAAGGCCACGACCACCGTCAGCGTCGTCGAACCCTGCGCTGAGCGGCGGATCTGCATCGGGCCGGGACCCTAAAGCCGTCGACCCGCCCTGCAAAGCTGACACCGAAACCCGGGAAGCGGTTTGGACCGCGCCTGGCGTGCGGCCGATCGAGGCTTCTTATACTCCCCCGACCCTTCCCGAGGACTTCTTGGCCACAGACAACGTTATTTACTTCGCGCTGGCGGCCGGTCTAGTTGCGCTGGGCCTGGCGGTGTTCTATGCACGCTACGTGCTGGCGGCGCTCCCGGGAAACGAGCGCATGGTCGAGATATCGGCCGCCATACGCGAGGGTTCGATGGCCTTCCTCCGGCGCGAATACACCTGGGTGGGGGCATTCGTCGCCGTCCTGGCCGTCTTGATTGGGTTCCTGCTTCCGTGGGGAGCTCTCGGCGCCCCGGCCTTCGTCTTTGGTGCCGTGCTGTCGGCGACGGCAGGCTTTGTTGGGCTGAGAATCGCTACAGCTGCCAACAGTCGGACAGCCGAAGCGGCCCGTATAGGCGGGGCCGCTCACGCCCTCCCGCTGGCGTTTCGGGGAGGGGCCGTGATGGGCTTCACCGTGGCGGGTTTGGGACTCTTAGGTCTCGTAGTCGGGTATCTCGTTACAAACGTCTGGCTGAATCGGCCAGACTGGCCCCAGATCATCACCGCTATCGGGCTGGGTGGTTCCTCGGTGGCACTTTTTGCCCGGGTTGGGGGAGGGATCTACACCAAGGCGGCCGATGTCGGAGCCGATCTCGTGGGCAAGGTAGAGGCCGGAATCCCTGAGGACGACCCCCGGAATCCGGCAGTCATTGCCGACAACGTCGGTGACAACGTCGGCGACGTCGCCGGGATGGGGGCAGATCTCTTCGAGTCGTACGTTGGCTCCCTTGTTGCGCCGATCGCTTACGCCTCTCTGGCGTTCGCCGGCAGCGTCTTCTTGCCGCAACTGATCATGTTCCCGCTAGCCGTTGCCGCGCTGGGCATGGCGGCATCGGTAGGGGCGTCGTTTCTGGTCGGCCCCAGGTTGTCGCGTCTTTGGGGCGACAACCTCGGCAACGCCCTCCGCCTCGCCACCCTCGGGGCCGCGGCCATCACCACCATCGGGGTCCTGCCCCTCTCGTGGTGGATGTTCGGTGGCCTCCCCGGAGTCGCCCACCCGTCGGGACTATTCCTCGCGGTAGTCGTCGGTCTCGTCGTCGGTCTCGCCATCGGCCAGATTTCGGAATGGTTCACATCGGATCATTTCAAGGTGGTCAAGGAGGTCGCCCGTAACTCCCAGACCGGGGCCGCCACCGTCTTGATTTCTGGGCTAGCCGAAGGGATGCGCTCATCGGCCTATTCGGTGGTGTTGGTAGCCGCTGGGATCGTCGGCGCTTTCACTGCCGGCAATTGGGCGATGGGTGAAGGCGGTGGCGTCTATGGCGTCTCGATCGCAGCTATCGGGGTGCTCGCCACACTCGGGATCACGATCTCCGTCGACGCCTACGGTCCCATCGCCGACAACGCGGGTGGTATTGCCGAGATGGCGCATCTTCCCCAAGAGGTTCGTCAGGCCACCGACGCTCTCGACTCGCTTGGCAATACCACCGCAGCGGTTGCCAAGGGTTTTGCGATCGGGTCTGCGGCTGTGACCGCCCTGGCGTTGTTCTCCGCATTTGCTGCGGCAGTATCTCTCGACTCCATCAACCTCATCAATCCCGCTACCACCGCCGGTCTGTTCATCGGTGGCGCCTTTCCCTTCCTCTTTTCTGCATTCACAATGAATGCTGTGGGGCGGACGGCCAACAAGATGATCGAGGAAGTGCGGCGACAGTTCCGCGAGATTCCCGGCCTGAGAGAGGGGCGGCCGGGAGTGAAAGCGGAATATGCCAAGTGCGTCGACATTGCAACCACCGGGGCCCTCCGGGAGATGATCCTGCCTGGATTGCTGACGATTGCCACGCCGATCGCGATTGGTTTCGTGGATGTCGAAGCTCTCGGCGGCTTCCTGGCCGGAGCCCTGGTCACCGGCTTCCTACTCGCCATCTTCATGGCCAACGCAGGTGGTGCCTGGGACAACGCCAAGAAGTTCATCGAAGCCGGGGCTTTCGGTGGCAAGGGGTCGGAGGCCCACAAGGCAGCCGTAATCGGTGACACGGTCGGGGACCCCTTCAAGGACACGTCGGGCCCGGCGATGAACATAGTCATCAAGGTGATGACCATCGTGTCGCTCATCTTTGCCTCAGCCTTCGTGGGCTGAAACAGCCCAATGTCAGAGGGTGCCGAGGTCTGGCTCGTCCGACATGCCCGCACCGATGCCAATGCTGGCGGGATCTGGCAGGGGAGGACCGAAAGCGATCTCGACGCGGTCGGGGAAGGCCAGCTCTCGGCCCTGGCGGCAAGGCTCGAACGTGAGCACTTCGATCTGGTCCTCAGCTCACCGCTGCAGCGGGCCAGAAAGACGGCGGCGGTTTTCGGGGATCCGATCATCGAGGACGACCTGGTCGAGATCGACCTGGGCCGCTGGGATGGCTTGACGACTTCCGAGCTCCTAGATAGCCACCGTCCCGACCTCGAAGCCTTCACCCGTGGCGAAGGTGTGCCCCTCGGAGGAACGGGCGAGACTCCCCAGCAGATCACGATACGGATCGAGTCGATCATCGCCCGCGTCTTCGAAAGGCTCCAGCCGGGGGAGAGAGCCGTGCTGGTCACCCACGGGGGCGTCCTTGATGCTGTGACCCAGCGTTCGTTTGGCCGGGACGCATCCGGTCGGCGCCTGGGGGGTCTCACCGAGAACACCGGCATAACCCGGCTCATACGCAGGTTCGGCAGCAACCGGCTCGTCTCGTTCAACGACACTGGCCATCTGGGTGCCCGCCCGGCAGGGTTGGCCGAGGCGCTCGCCCGGAACCGGGCCGGCATGGTCCTGGTGAGGCACGGTCAAACCAGGGCCAATGTCGAACGCCGATGGCAGGGCCAGTCCGATTGGGGTCTTGACGACGTCGGTCGGCGGCAGGTCCAGGCATTGGCTGCGTGGTACGGCCATCCCGACCGGGTCGTGAGTTCTCCACTCGGACGGGCCCTCGAGACTGCCCGGGTGTTGAGCCCGGAGCCAGAAGTGCTTGAAGGCTTGGTCGAGCTCGGTTTCGGGGAGTGGGAGGGTCTCACCGTCGAGGAGGTCCGCTCGAGCCATTCCGTTTTGTTCGATCGGATCTTCGTTGATGGCCAGGACCTCCCCCGCGGGGTAACTGGTGAGTCCTGGGCCCAGCTGACAGCGCGGTTCCGGGCGGCAATCGACTCCATCAACCCGGGGCGGGGCCTGTTGACCGCCGTCGTCACCCACGGAGCCGCAATTCGCTCCTACCTGGCCGACCTGGCAGGCACCGGGTGGTCGGCCGCCGGGAGCTGGGAGACGCCGGCCAACAGCTCAGTGACCCACCTGGTTCTTGGTGGGCGTGGCCCGCTTATCGTTGACTACTCCTCGGCTATCCATTTGGAATCGCTACAACTGGAGTCGCCTCA
>DATLEZ010000102.1:0-38743 GCA_035525055.1 Acidimicrobiia bacterium
GGGGTCGTAGTACCTGGGATCGCTGGGAGGAACCCAGCAGGAGGGAAGGGCCCCGACTTCGGTCGCGCCGACCGAGAGGGTAAGCGCAAGGGCATGGCCGGGACTACCCGGCCCAACCACCCCGGCGGGCGTAGGGTCGCCGTCAACGTGCCACAACCTCAGGGTCGGCTATGGGCTAGGGCCAAGCCGTCTTCGTCTCGGTGCTGTCACGCCGGTTCGGTTGCGGGGATGACTCTTCGTGATTGGTGTGGTGGGCATCGTTGGTCGGAGGAGGCGTAACCATGTCCAGAAGACCGTCGGTAAGCCGTATGCGAGAAAACGGCACGCACGGATTGAAAGGAGAATGGGGAAACAGACCCGCAATGCGGGCACTGCGCCCCTGACTACCAATGGCAGCTTCAGGTGGCACTCGCATCGTTCTCGGCACCTGTCACCACGATTGTCCGGACACCTGCGGGTGGATCGTGACGGTCGCCGAAGGTCCCGATGGTGAGGACCGGGCGGTCAAACTGCGAGGCAACCCCGATCATCCTTACTCCAAGGGCGAACTCTGCCCCAAGGTAAACCGTTTCCTCGACCGGGTCTATCACCCCGACCGGGTGCTCCGTCCCCTTATCCGAACCGGAGCAAAGGGAACCGGGGAGTTCCGGCAGGCGACCTGGGATGAGGCCTTGGCCTTTGTCGCCGAGCGGGTCCAGGCGGTGATCCACCAACACGGCGGGGAAGCAATCTTGCCATGGGTGGACGCCGGCACTCAGGGCATGATCCAGATGACATCGCTGGACCAGCGGTTCTTTGCCCGTCTCGGAGCGTCCCGGCAAACAGGCTCGCTGTGCGGTGCGACCGCCGGAGCCGGCCTGGCCGCCACCTATGGCGGAAGAAAGAGCGCCGATCCGATGGATGTGCGTTTTTCGAAACTCGTGATTCTGTGGGCTACCAACACGCGCCTCACCAACCGTCACTTGTGGCCGTTCATCGAAGAGGCCCGCGCCAACGGAGCGCAGGTCGTCGTCATCGATCCGATCCGCACGATGACGGCCGACTCGGCCGACTGGTTCATCCAGCCTCTTCCCGGCACCGACGTTGCGTTGATGCTGGCGGTGATGCACGTTCTCATCCGGGACGACCTCATTGACCACGACTATGTCGATCGGTACGCAACCGGTTTCAAAGAGTTGAGCGGCCGCGTGGCGGAGTGGGACCCGGTGCGGGCGGGCCAGGTTTGCGGGCTTGCGCCTGATGAGATCGAAGCCTTCGCCAGCGTCTACGGAAGCACCAGACCCGCTTTCATCCGGACTCTCATCGGTGCTGAGCACCACGAGCACGGCGCCATGTTCTTCCGGACCCTCGGGTGTCTTCCGGTCTTGACGGGAGCCTGGCGCGAGCGCGGCGGCGGGCTCTCTCGTTCCGTTGGGGTCTGGTCCGAAGCTGCGATCGACGACGCTGTGTTCTCGGTGCCGTCCGACACCCGTCAGGTGAGCATGAACCACCTCGGCCGCGCTCTGAACGATGACAAGCTTGGGATCCATGCTCTCTTCGTTTGGAACGGCAACCCGGTGGTCTCCGTGCCCAACGCCGCCGAGATCCGGCGGGGGCTCGAGCGCGAAGACCTCTTCACGGTGGTGAGCGAGCAGTTCATCACCGACACCGCGCTCTTTGCAGACGTCGTGTTCCCGGCCTCCACCGAGATCGAGCAATTGGACATGATCCCGTCGTGGGGTCATCTCTACCTGGGATGGAACGAACCGGCGATCCCTCCTCGGGGCGAGTCGGTCCCCAACACCGAATTGTGGCGACGCCTAGCCAGGGCTATGGGGATGAGCGACCCTGAGTTCGACCTCGACGACGAAGCGCTGATCCGGTCGGCGCTGCCATCGGTCGACGTCGACCTTCTGCGCAAACAGGGCTTCATGCGCCTGGATCTTCCAACCGAGCTCTTGCCGTACGAGGCGGGCAGCTTTGAGACTGCCGATGGGAAGGCGCTCCTCTTCTCACAAGCTCTGGCCGACGCCGGCCACGGTCCACTCCCCGACTACCAGCCGGCGACCGAGGGCCCCGGTAGCAAATTGCACGAGCGATATCCGCTTGTTCTGCTGACCCCTAAGAATCACACCCGGTTCTTGAACTCGTCCTACTCCAAGCACCACGGGGAGCGCGAGGGCGGCCCCTTCTTCGAGATCGATGCGGCTGATGCTGCCGCACGCGGAATCGCCGAGGGCGACATCGTGCGGATATGGAACGACCGCGGCGAGCTGGCGTTGCCCGCACGGCTGAGCACCCGCCTGCGGTCGGGGGTCGTCGCCATCCCGTGGGGTTGGTGGGGCAAAGATGCCAATGTCAACGCCCTCACCAATGACACTCTCACCGACTGGGGCGGGGGAGTGGCCTACTTCGACACCCTGGTGGAAGCCGCCCCACTCGAAACCGATGCGCGATAGGCCGCGCTTAACGCGGCCTATAACCTTTAGGTTCGCGGTTTCTCTAGCCGGTGTTGCGCATGCCGGCGGCGATGCCATTGACGGTCAGCAGGAGGGCGCGCTGAAGCTGGGGATCATCGCTTCGATGGCGACGGCTTCGCTCTAGGAGCGAGACCTGCATGTAGTTGATCGGGTCGAGATAGATGTTGCGAACCTCCAGAGTTCGCGCCAGCACCGGGTTGGATCCCAGGACTGGCCGATCGGTCAACCGGGATACCTCATCGACAGTCAGTTGGTACTCGTCGGCGATCACACCGAACAAGTGTCGGTGCTCGGGTGCGACCAGCCGATCGACGTAACGCTTGGCAATGGATAGGTCGGTCTTGGCGAGGGTCATCTCGACATTGGATAGGAAAGTCTGGAGCCAGAGAAAGCGCGATGCCATGTCGCCGAGGGTTTCGGCGTGGTCGCTGTTCCGGACCGCCTTTAGTCCCGAGCCCACCCCGAACCACCCGGGAATGATCTGCCGGGACTGGGTCCATCCGAAGACCCACGGGATCGCACGCAAGTCGTCCAATCCGCCTCCACCGCCGGGGCGTCGCGAAGGCCGCGAGCCGATGTTCATCGCCCCCAGTTCCTGCACCGGCGTCGAAGCGAGAAAGTAGGGGACCAGATCTGGATGCTCGACGAGCCTGCGATACGCCCGGAAGGCCGCCTCTGAGAACGCGTCCATGCCCTCGGTCCATCGATCCAGCACATCTTTCGGTTGGCGCGAAACCCGGTGGAGAAGCGACGCCTCCAGCACCGAGGACAGGGCGAGCTCGAGGTTGCGGGCAGCCAGCCGGGGCAGGCCGTACTTGTCGGAGATCACCTCTCCTTGCTCGGTCACTTTGATCGATCCATCGATCGTTCCGTAGGGCTGGGCGAGGATGGCGGCGTGGGATGGCCCACCCCCGCGTCCAATCGTTCCTCCCCGGCCATGAAACAACCGCAGCGTGACACCGTGCTTCTGGGCGGCGATCCGCAGCAGACGCTGGGCCTTGTAGATCTCCCATTGCGACGTCGTGATCCCGCCGTCCTTGTTGGAATCCGAGTACCCAAGCATGACCTCCTGGATGTCGCCCCGATGACGGACCAGTTCGCGGTACGAGCTGACTTTGAGCAGGCCGTCGAGGAGGTCGCCTGAGCGCTGCAGCTCTTCGATGGTTTCGAAGAGAGGGACAAGCCCAATGCGGGCGATGTCCTGATGGAGATCCACGAGCCCCGCCTCCCGGGCGAGCACCGCGGCAGCCAGCACATCGTCAACCCCCTGGGCCATGCTGATCACATATGACTCGATCACAGGCCCGAACCGGTCAAGCGCTGCCCGGATCGCCTGGAAGGTCCGCAGGGTCGAGTCCGCCTCACCCTCGAGCTGAGTGGTGGGGGAGGCGAGGGGACGGCGGCTCATCAGCTCGGCCGCCAGCAGGGACTCTCGCTCCTCTCGGTCCTTGCCTTCGTAGTGGACTCCCACCCGCTGAAACAACTCCCCGACGGTGAGATGGAGATGATCTGCGTGCTCGCGGATATCGAGAGTGGCGAGGTGAAAGCCGAAAGTCGCGACTCTCCGGGTGAGCCGAGCCAGTGTGCCGCTCGCCAGAAGGTCGCCGGCGTGTTTGCTGAGGGAGTCGGCCATCAAATGCAACTCCGCGACCAGCTCGGCAGGGCCGCCGTAGTCCCACCCGGGCTCATGGCGGGCGTCTTCGAAAATCCGAGCTCTCGTGTTGTGGAGGCGTTGATGGATGAACGCGCACTTCAACCGGTACGGCTCGTTGGCATTGATCCCCCGGAACCGCTGCCATACGATCGGCAACGCTTCCCGATCCTCTTCGAGGGAAGCTGCGAGGTCGGCCGAAATTGGCCTGATCCGAGAAGAGACTGATAGCTCTTCGGCCACCTCCTCAATGGCAGCAATGAGATTGCGAAGCCCGTGGTCGTGCTGGAGTTCGAGGACTTGCATCGTGACCTCGGGTGTGACCGAGGGATTGCCGTCCCTGTCACCACCGACCCAGGTGCCGAAGCGAATCGCCGGCCGGTCATCGTGTCCGAGGCGGGCGAGTGAGCCGGCGATTTCTTCGGTGAGGTGAGGAAGGACGTGGGTGAAGAGCTGATCGAAATAAAAGATCACCGACTTGGCTTCGTCGAGCGGCTCCGGTCGCTCCGCCCGGAGCTCGTCTGTTTGCCAGATCTGGTCGATGAGCTCTTCGATTCTTCGGTCGATTCGCTCCTTTTCTCGGGAGGTGGTCGTCGGCTCGAGCCGCTCCTGAAGAAGATCGGCCAGATGACGCAGCTTGGTCAGAATCGTTCGCCGGGCCGCCTCGGTCGGATGGGCCGTGAACACGGGGCGAACTTCGAGCCGGGACAGCACCTCGGCAACGATCTTGGGATCGAGCCGGGCGGCCTGAATTCGGTCGATGGTCTCGTCGAGATAACGCTCACCTTCGGTGCCGGCCAGTTCGCCGACGCGATGGGTTTGCTCCGCGACATTGGCGAGATAGAAGTAGGCCGAGAATGCACGGACCAGATCGATGGTCGTGGCCAGGTCGAGCTTCTCGAGAAGCGCTGCTAGAAGGTCGTCGGCTTCAGTGTCGCCTTCGATGCGGACAGCCTTCGTGTGGCCTCTCACCTCCTCAACGAGGTTGAGCAATTCCTCCCCATGTTGGCGGGTCAATGCTTGACCGAGTTGGGCCCCGAGACGCCGAATGTCGGCTCGGAGCGCCTCATCGGATCCGGCATCGGTTGGGATGGGCGCAGCCACGAGGCAAGGGTAACTGCCACTTCCCTAGCCTCTCCCGATGACTGAACCGACCCCAAAATGTTCCGAGGCTTGAACCGGTGTGGCTGGTCGCGGCCACTTACGTTGCCAACGCCGCCGGAGCCCGCGCTCCTTTCCGCCCGGCCCACCTAGCCCGAATCACGGAGTTGAAAGACCGGGGGTGGTGGTCGAGGCTGGCGCCTATGCCGACGCCTCGGCTTCCCTACTGATGTTGCGAGCCACCACCGAGGAGGAGGCCCTCGAGTTATGCAAGGCAGATGTTTATTGGCAGAACGGCATCTGGGTGGACCACAAAGCCCGCGCGTTCGCCGGGTCCCGTAAAAGTCAACTCCCGAGCCCAGTTACCCTCCCGGCCTACTGCCTACTGCCTACTGAAAAATGTTTGACTCAATTTCCGAGAGATTCGAAGGCATCTTCACCCGCCTCCGTGGCAAAGGCCGCCTGAGCGAGGCTGATGTCGACGCCGCCCTGCGTGAGGTGCGACTGGCTCTGCTGGAGGCCGATGTCAACGTCTCAGTCGTTCGCAGCTTCCTCGACCGGGTCCGGGAGCGATCCGTGGGGGAGGAGGTCCACAAGAGCCTCACCCCCGGCCAGCAGGTCGTCAAGATCGTCCACGAGGAGCTGGTCACCACCCTCGGCAAGGCCAACGCCCCTCTCAAGCAGGCTTCCCCACCGCTGACGATCCTCATGGTCGGCCTCCAGGGCTCGGGCAAAACGACCACCGCCGGCAAGCTCGCTCTGCATCTGAAGAAAAACGGGCGCCGCCCGATGCTCGTAGCGGCCGATCTCCAGCGTCCGGCCGCGGTCGAACAGCTGCAGACCCTTGGCGAGCGAATCGGGGTGCCGGTCTTCACCGATAGGACGACAAAGCCCCCGCGCCTGGTCAAGTCGGCGATGAGAGAGGCAAGTCGCCTCAGCCACGACACGGTGATCATCGACACCGCGGGGCGTCTCCAGATCGACCGCGAACTGATGAAGGAACTCGTAGAGGTGGCAGCCGAGGCCTCGCCACATGAGATCCTGCTGGTCGTCGATGCCATGACCGGCCAGGAGGCAGTCAACGTCGCCCAGGGCTTTCAGGATCAGGTTGCCCTGACGGGGATAATCCTGACGAAACTCGACGGCGATGCCCGCGGCGGCGCGGCCATCTCGGTTCGTGAGGTCACCGGAGTGCCGATCAAGTTCGTCGGCGTCGGTGAAACTCTCGAAGGTCTCGAGGCTTTCCACCCCGACCGTATGGCCTCTCGAATTCTCGGGATGGGCGACGTGCTGAGCCTGATCGAGAAGGCGGAAGAGACTTTCGACCAGGCCGAAGCCGAAAAGGCCGCAGTCAAGATGCAAAAGGGTCAGTTCACCCTCGAGGACTTCCTCGAGCAGTTCCAGGCTCTCAAGCGGATGGGGCCGCTAAAGGACGTCCTTGCTATGCTTCCAGGCTCCGGTTCCTTG
The DNA here is from genome assembly GCA_035525055.1 of Acidimicrobiia bacterium. Classification (GTDB taxonomy): domain Bacteria; phylum Actinomycetota; class Acidimicrobiia; order Spongiisociales; family ZC4RG35; genus DATEEG01. Next base: position 6,679 of record DATLEZ010000102.1, read on the forward strand.
CTAAAACAGGTCAACATCGAAGATCGCGACCTTGCCAGGGTGGAGGCGATCATCCGTTCGATGACCGCCGACGAGCGCCGGAACCCCAAGGTCATCGGCGGAAGCCGCAAGCGGAGGATCGCGACTGGATCGGGCACAACCCCGACCGACGTCAACCGCCTGCTGTCCCAGTTCGCCGATGCGCAGAAGATGATGAAGATGATGGCCGGAGGTCGGGGATTACCCGGCATGCCGGCGGGCGCTCTTGGCCCGGGTATGGGAAACCGCGGCCCGCGGTCGACCGGACCTAAGAGCGTCAACCGCAAGAAGAAGAGCAAGGGCAGAAGGTGATTTGATGGCCGTCAAGATGCGACTGATCAGAACCGGTAAGAAGAAGCAGCCGTCCTATCGGGTGATCGTGATCGATGGCCGTTCGCCTCGCGACGGCCGTTACCTCGATCAGATCGGCCGCTATGACCCGCGTCAGGAGCCCTCGTTGATCGAGATCGACAACGAGAAGGCCGTCGACTGGCTGCGGAAAGGCGCGCAACCGACCGACAGGGTTCGCAAGCTTCTGGAGGTCTCCGGAGCCTGGTCGCGCTACAAGGTTGCCAGCGGCAAGGTCCACACCATCGCCGCAACCGCCTCCAAGAGCGACGGGGAGTAACAATGGCCAAAGGCGAAATCCTCAACAAGGTCCTGACCTATGTCGTCGGCCAGATCGTCGACGATCCTTCACAGGTCGAGGTCACCATCATCGAGCAGGGTCCCGACGAGGTTCTGGCCGAGGTACGCACCGGCCCGGGCGACATGGGCCGGGTCATCGGGCGCCGGGGCAGGACGGCCCGCGCCATCCGCACCCTGGCCCAGGCCGCCGGAGACGAAGAGGGTGTCTCCGCCTCGGTCGACTTTGCCGACTGACTCACGAAGACGCGTGACGGTCTGACGCGTGACGGTTCCTGAGACAGAGCGAGTGACCGTCGGAACCGTTGGAAAGCCCCACGGCCTGAATGGGACCGTCGTCATTCACCCGGAGACCGACAATCCTGCGCGGTTCGAGCGAGGCCAACAGGTCCGCGACGACACGGGTCGCCTGCTCACCATCGATCGATGCCAAAGCTCTCAAGCGGTGCTGCTCGTTTCATTCGCGGAGGTCTCCGATCGTGAAGGGGCGGAGACCTTGCGCGGTGCCACATTGTCAATCGACCCGTTAGAACGGCGGACCCTCTCAGCCGACGAGTTTTGGCCTGAGGATCTGATCGGCTTGGAGGCCCGAGATCCAACGGGGAACGTGATCGGTTCGATCAGAGCCGTTGATGCCGATTCTCCCCAGGGCCGACTGACGATTGCAACGCCGCGCGGAGACTTCATCGTCCCGCTGGTCAATGCTCTTGTTCCTGAGGTCAATCTGGTGGGCGGCTACCTGGTCGTCCAACCAATCGAGGGCCTTCTCGAGCCCTAGACCCTTGAGCCATCGATCAAGACAGCGTTAGGGCAGGTCGATCGGGATGACGACCCCGCGATCGGACCCATCCTGAGCCGATTGCTCGCCGACGAAGAGGTCGGCCGCCCCCGAACCGGCCGGTTCGAGCGTGAGATTGAACTCACCCCAGGTCTCAGTCCAGTCGGTGGCCGTTGTGAATCCTTCCGCCAGGACATCGGCACCCTTGACGATGCGCCCGATCGTGTTGGCCTCGAAGTTGCGCGAGTAACCGTTCACCAGCACAGGTACTTCGACGGGGCCTTCGAGCGGCGTCACCAGGACAACGTTCACCGCGATGGCCGGGGTGCCCGCATAATCCGAACCTCCGGGCTCGAGCGAGACGATGATCCGGGCGGGCGACGAACTCGTTGTGACGGTGGCCAGGGCCGGAGCGGAGAGATGAAGATCGACGAAGAGGGTCCGGTCCTCAGACCGGGGAACGAATACCTGTCGCACCAGGGCGGTCTCAGCCAGTTGGTCGGTGATCGATGTCATTTCCACGTCAATCGCAACCCGCAGAATTCCGACCTCGCGAAGGAAGACCGCCTCGAGGGAAGGCGGGGTTGTGGCCGGGGCTCCCTGGTCGGTGGTGAACTCGATGGTGAAGACATCGCAGGCCTGGTTGCCAACCCAACCGATGGTAGATATCTGCTCGGCATCGCTCGAAGGCTCGTTGGAGGCGAGCAATTCACCGTCCTCGATGGCGCCGTCCCCGGGACAGCCCGGGTCTCCGGTGGGGGCAGAGGTCACCGTCGGCCCAACGGTCGTAGTCGTGGTGGTTGGGGTCGCGGTGGTCGACGTCGACGTGGGATCGGCATTATCGACACAGGCCGACAGGGCCATGACCAGGGCAATTAGGGCGCTTGCGAGTATGGCTGTAGGTCGATTCTTCATTTGATCCTGAGACGCACGGTACCGTTGCCGAGTTCCGAAACCGAGGAGACGACATGCCCTCACCTGTGATCGTTGAAACCGCCCGCACCCCGATCGGGCGCGCCTACAAAGGCTCGCTGGCCGATATCCGGGCGGATGATCTCGCCGGACTTGGTATCAGGGCGCTCATGGAGAAAGTGCCGGCTCTCGACCCGGGCTCCATTGACGACGTGATGCTTGGATGCGGCCTCACCCATCACGAGGCGGGTTTCAATGTGGGTCGGATAGCGGCGTTGCTCGGAGGTCTTCCCGACACCGTGCCCGGAACGACGGTCAATCGGTTCTGCGCGTCGTCGTTGCAGACCATCCGCATGGCCTTTCATGCGATCAAATCCGGTGAGGGCGACACTTACATCGCGGCCGGCGTGGAGTCGGTGTCGAGGACCTATGGCAAGGGCTTCGACTCGGCCGACATCAATCCCAGACTCGCCGATGAAAGCCGGCCCGACTTCATCAATCAGGTCTACATCCCGATGGGGATGACCGCCGAAAACGTCGCCGAGCAATACGGCATCAGCCGCGAGAGGATGGACGAATTCGCCAAGCGGTCACAAGACCTGGCCGTTGAGGCTCAAAAAAACGGCTTCTTCGAGAGGGAGATAACCCCGGTGGTCCTGCCAGACGGGCGATCGGCGGCCAGCGACGACGGGCCAAGGCCGAACACGACCATCGAAAAGCTGGCTTCCCTCGAGCCGGTCTTCAAACCGGGTGGGACTGTGACGGCAGGCAACTCATGTCCGCTCAACGATGGCGCCGCCGCGGTCCTGGTCATGGAGGAAGCCCGGGTTCGATTGCTCGGGCTCACCCCGAGGGCGAGGATCGTCGCTTCGGCAGTGTCCGGACTGGCGCCGGAGATCATGGGGGTGGGTCCGATCGACGCCGTCCGAAAGGTTCTCACCCAAGCTGGCATGTCACTATCCGACATCGATGTCATCGAGTTGAACGAGGCCTTTGCCGCGCAGGTGCTGGCGGTGGTCGACGCCTTGGGGATCGACCTCGAGAAGCTGAATCCGCATGGCGGCGCGATCGCCCTCGGCCACCCCTTCGGGATGACGGGCGCCCGAATAATGACGACTCTCCTCAACGATCTCGAGACCCTTGACAAGAGCCTCGGTCTCGAGACGATGTGTGTGGGCGGCGGCCAGGGAATGGCGATGATCGTTGAGCGAATCTGACGCAAGTCTCTCCGAGCGGAAGGGCACCGCGTCCGACGCCGATGACCGCGCAGCCAAGCAGGACATCCGGCTGACCCTCCGTCGAATAGCTGGTGGGGCCCGCCTGGTAGGGCTCGCCTGGATGTTGGTCTTGGTCCTCGTGGCGCTTGCTCGCGACCCATTGCCTGACCCGGCATTTGCCTGGGTGCTGGCTGGGGCCTCGGTGATCTGGGGATTGGTGACGGGCTTCGATCAGTTGCGTGGAAAGGGCTCCGATCCCACTTGGGTCACGGCCGGGGATGCAATTCTCGCTTCATATGCCCTCCTCGCTCCTGACGCGGCCGGCAGCACCGACTTCTTCTACGGCGGGTTTCCGGGTATTGCAGTGGCTATTGCCGCGGTCCGCGGTCGGCGTTGGGGCTGGGCAGTCGCCGGCGTCCTTTCCGGCGTGACCCTTGCTCGTTTCGAGGTCGCCGACCTAGGGGACGTGCTGTCTCGCCTGTCCCAGCTTGTCACCTACCTCATGCTGGCGGGGATAGTCGGCTGGGCCGTGCACGTGATCTACCAAACCGACGCCGCCCGGCGCCTGGCTGAGGACGCCGAGGCGAGAGCCGAGGAGAAGAGCCGCGTGGCGGCCCATCTCCACGATTCGGTACTGCAGACGCTGGCACTGATTCAACGTGAGTCAGCCGACACCGCCAGGGTCGTGTCGCTGGCGCGGCGCCAGGAGCGGGACTTGCGAGATTGGCTTTTCGGCGCCACTGGTCTCGAGTCGGACGGTCTGGCTGATGCGGTTCGGCGGGTCGCAGCCGAGATCGAGGAGTCGTACCGGGTCCAAGTCGAAGTGGTGGCGGTCGGGGAGGCATCGATGCATCCGGCCGCCGAAGCACTGGTGGGAGCTGCTCGTGAGGCAATGATCAACGCTGCCAAACACTCGGGGGAAGAGACCGTGTCGGTATACGTCGAGGCCGACAGCTTGGTCCTGCGGCTCTTTGTCCGAGACCGGGGTGTCGGATTCGATCCCGCGGCAGTGGCCCTTGACCGGCGGGGATTGCATGATTCCATTGCCCGCCGGGTGGCCCAGGTGGGAGGAACTTCTGAGATCCGTTCCACTCCCGGACAGGGAACCGAGATTCGGCTGGAGGTGCCCAATTGAGTGAGCCAGAACCAAAGGAACTCATCAGAGTCTTCGTCGTCGATGACCACGACCTGTTCAGGGTGGGCATCCGCCACGGCCTGCCGAGCGACATCGTGGTGATGGGGGAGGCATCCGAGGTAGGTCCTGCGGTCGAACTGATCAAGGAGCGAGCCCCCGACGTGGTCCTGCTCGATGTTCACCTGCCGGGCGGGGGTGGGCGCTATGTGATCGACGGCGTCCGCAAGACCCATCCCGACGTCAAGTTCCTGGCGCTGTCGGCCTCGGATGCAGCCGAGGACGTCGTGGCGGTGGTGCGAGCCGGCGCTCGCGGATACGTCACCAAGACAATCGCACCTTACGAACTGGGTGAGGCGATACGCCGGGTCGCTGGTGGCGATGTGGTCTTCAGTCCTCGGTTGGCCGGCTTTGTCCTCGACGCCTTCTCCTCGATTCCGGTGGGCCAGGTCGACCCCGAGCTCGACCATCTTTCCGACCGAGAACGCGAGGTGCTTCAGCTCATTGCCCGCGGTTACACGTACCGGGAAGTGGCCGAGGAACTGGGAATCTCGATCAAGACTGTCGAGAGCCACGTCTCGGCGGTTCTTCGCAAGCTCCAGTTGTCGAATCGGAACGAACTCACCCGCTGGGCGATCGAGAGGAAGTTGATCTGAGGAGACTTTGGGTGTTTCCTGCTCAAATGGAACAACGGGGTCATTGTGACATCAGGGGCTTGACAAACTGGCAGCGTTATGACATCATACTGCTGTCAGTCAGCTTTGATCTCAGGCCCTGGCGACAAACCGCCGCTCACGAGCCGGAGATTTGGGAAAAGGAGCAGGAAATTGATTGGTGGAAGCTTCAGGACAATGGAAGCCTTTAGAGACCAGCGCTTCCCCGAAAATCAGGCAAGGCGAGCAGAGGAACCCGACCGTTCCCTCGACCATCTGGCGTCAGCGTTCCGGCGGTTACGGACGTCGGGGTTAAGGAGAATCATGCAGACCTCGGCAGTACTTCACAACCTGGAAGCCTCGGTCGAGGCCCAACTGGCGCTGGCGGGATCGTCGGATCCTGGAGTTGAGACAGTCGGCCGAGCCATGTTGGCTGCGCTGCGGCCGGCCCTGCGAGAGGCAGCCTTCGAGTTGGCCAATCAGGCCGCCGAAGAGGTTCGTGCTCAATTGCCGGGTCATCGGGTCGACCTCAACGTCACCGAAGGTGAGCCCAGTCTCCGAATCACCGCAGAGGAAACCGCGATGCATAGCCCCGAAGAGGACTTCGATGCCCGCATCACCCTGCGGCTCCCGCCTTCGATCAAGGACATCGTCGAGCGGGCCGCCTCCGATTCCGGCGACTCGGTCAATACGTGGGTCGTCAGAACGCTGGCCGGCCGGGCTCACAACAACCGTTCCGGCCGTCGCAGGGTATCGGAGACCTTCGACATATGAGCCAGTTCACTTTCACCGTCGGAGGCCCGCCGTCACTGGACGTTCGGGTCTCCTCGGGACGGTTGTCCCTTGGACCGTCCACGGCCGGCGAAGTCATCATCGATGTCAGCGGGAATGGCGCCGAGTTCCTGGTGGTGGAGCAGAGCGGAGACACGGTTTCAATCCGTGAGGAGCGCCGCCTGTTCGGCGGGCGGACCGTCAACATCCGCGCCTTGGTCCCGTCAGGCGCCAACCTCGAGGCGGCAGTGGCATCTCTCGATATCCTCGCCCGCGTCGACCTTGGTCGGGTCGTCGTCCGTTCCGCCTCGGGAGACGTCCACCTCGGTGAGGTATCCACCGCCGAGGTCAAGAGCGCTTCCGGCGACGTCAAGGTCGAGACTTGCACCGGCCGGTGTGAAATCACTGCCGCGTCGGGAGACGTAAAGGTCCAACGGGCCGCGGGAGATGTCGCCGTCTCGACAGCATCTGGGGACATCACGATCGAGCGAGCCGAGGGAAGACTTGAGGTCAAGACTGCCTCCGGCGACATCAGTGTTGGGTGTTGTTCCGGTCCGAGTGTCGAGGCCAGCTCGATGTCAGGGGACGTCGAACTGGGCCTGCTGGAGGGAACCCGGGTGGAAGCAGAAATCGACTCCCTCTCCGGCGATGTGGTACTTCCAACCCGGCGTCCACCGAATGGCGGTACGGACCGCAACCTCAAGCTTCGCGCCAAAACCGTTTCAGGGGATGTGGTGGTTCGCCGCGTACCCAAGTAATCCCTCCTAGTCCTCCCGGCCGAAAGCGCCGCACCCGACCGGTGCGGCGCTTTCGGTTTTTGAGCCACAATGGGGATCGTGCAGCCCTATGACTCACCCGACGAGGCCCGCTTCCGCCAGGAGGCAAGGGCATGGCTCGAGGCCAATGCCGTCCGCCCTGACCGCCCGCTAATCGCACCGTCAGCCATCGTGGCCGAGTGGGCCCCGGAAATCGAGGAGTCCAAGCTCGCAGAGGCCCGGGATTGGCAGCGTCGTAAGTTCGAAGCGGGATGGGCCGGCGTTGCCTGGCCGACGCTCTATGGCGGCCGCGGAGGCACCCCCGTCGAGCAGATCATCTTTGCCCAGGAGGAGGGTGCCTTCGAGGTCCCGCACGATGCACTGGCGGTTGGGACCGGATGGTGCGGGCCGGCCATCCTCTTTCTTGGCAGCGACGAGCAGAAGGCGAGGTACCTCCCCGCCCTCCTTTCAGGGGACGAAGTTTGGTGCCAGTTGTTCTCCGAGCCCGGGGCAGGATCCGACCTCGCAGGGCTCGACACCAAAGCCCTACGTGACGGCGACGAGTGGGTCGTATCGGGCCAGAAGGTGTGGACGACGTTCGCTCACAGATCGGACTGGGGACTCTGCATCGCCCGGACCGATCCTGACGTTCCCCGTCACAAGGGACTTACCGCGTTCATCATCGATATGAAGTCGCCGGGAGTCACCGCCCGCCCTCTGCGTCAGATGACGGGATCGGCCAATTTCAATGAAGTCTTTCTCGACGATGTCCGGGTGCCCGACCTCCGTAGGGTCGCCAACGTCGGCGATGGCTGGCGGGTTGTCATCACGACGTTCATGTTCGAGCGAACTTCACTCTTTTCGATGGCCGGGTCGGTGGGGCAGGCGATGGAGGGCCTGCTGGCCGAGAGGGGGAGGGGCGACCCGTTGTCGCGTGATCGGTGGATCCGCACCTGGATCGGTGGACGGGTTCTTGGCTTTACGAACCTGAGACTTCTGACTGCCATCGCCCAGGGCCGGATCCCGGGCCCGGAGGGATCCCTGGGGAAGCTGGTCGGGACGCTGCTCCTCTCCGACATCTACAACCAGGCGGTCGACCTTCTCGGCGCTGACGGGATGCTGGCGGCATCCGACGCCCCTGTTGGTGGGGAGTGGCAGGACGCCTTCCTTGGAACTCCGGGGCTGCGGGTCGGAGGCGGCACCGACCAGATCCAGCGCAACATCATCGCTGAGCGGATCCTGGGCCTCCCCAAAGATCCGGTGGGTGCATGAAGATCCGGGTTGTCACCCTGTTCCCCGACTTCTTCGATGGCCCCCTCCGCACGTCGATAGTCGAACGGGCTATGTCGGCCGGCGAACTTGAGGTCGAGTTGATCGACCTCCGTGCGTTTGGCAAGGGGGTCCATCGCCAGGTCGACGATGCTCCCTTTGGCGGGGGGGCCGGGATGGTCCTGATGGTCGAGCCGCTCTTCAGCGCTCTGGCGCCGATCGCAGATTCTCATCGCGTCCTTCTGACTCCGGCAGGCACCAGGCTCGAGCAGGCCACCCTCGATCGCCTGGCGACCCGTAACGACATCACGCTGGTCTGTGGCCGTTACGAAGGCGTCGACGAGAGAGTGGCTGACCACCTGATCGATGAAGAGATTTCGCTAGGCGACTTCGTCGTGGCCGGGGGCGAAGTGGCAGCGGCAACCCTGATCGAAGGAATCGCCCGATTGCTCCCCGGCGTCGTCGGCAACCCCGAATCGGTGCAATTCGAATCGTTCAAAGACGGCCTGCTCGAAGAACCGCAATACACCCGACCGGCATCGTTCGATGCCGGCGACGGGGAAACCTGGGATGTGCCCGAGATTCTCCTGTCAGGGGACCACGGGAGAATCGAGGCCTGGCGGGCTGAACAGCGCCTGCACCGAACGAAGGCCCGCCGGCCAGATCTGATGTGAGCCGGGGGGCTCGATGAAGAATCGGCGAAAGCCGGCGGTGCTGTGACGCCAGAGAAGGTTTCGGGTCCGAACGACCCAGTCCGATCGTGGCGGGGCTCATCACAGTCCTGATAGAATTGGGGTCTCTTCCGGCCGTTGCCCGGAGTTCCAAGGAGCCTCAGATGAACAAGCTTGACATGCTCAAAGGCGCTTACGCGCGTGATGATCTGCCCGAGTTCCGGCCCGGCGATACCGTCAAGGTGCATGTCCGGGTGGTTGAGGGCAACCGTGAGCGCACCCAGATTTTCGAGGGTGTCGTAATCGCTCGCAACGGGAGCGGCCTCGATGCCAGCTTCACCGTCCGCAAGGTGAGCTTCGGGATTGGGGTTGAACGTGTATTCCCCGTGAACGCGCCCATAATCCAGAAGGTGGAAGTCACCCGACGCGGAGATGTGCGTCGTTCGAAGCTCTACTACCTCCGCGATCGGGTAGGCAAGGCCGCCCGCATCAAGGAGAAGAGAGACTGAGCACCGAAGCTCCGGCCGAACCCCAAACCGGAAAGACCCCTCGTGGCCGGCATGCCAAAGCCGAGCGTCCCCTCTGGGTAGAGCTGCCCGTACTTCTGCTAGTGGCGCTGGCCGTCGCCGTGATCATCAAGACCTTTCTCATTCAGCCGTTCTACGTGCCGAGTGAGTCCATGCTGCCGACGATCGAGGTCAACGATCGAGTGATGATCTCAAAGCTCAACTACCAGGTCGCCGACCCTCAGCGCGGCGACATCGTGGTGTTCATCTCGCCTTTCAACGATGAAATCGACAATGAGTCTCTGCTCGACTCGGTGGTCCGTCACGTTCTCGAGGCCGTCGGAATTCGGACCGCTTCAGCCGATGACTTGATCAAGCGTGTCGTCGCGGTGGGCGGCGACACGGTCGAGGTCAAGGGCGGCTACCTGTTCGTCAACGGACTGCAAGTCGACGAGCCCTATTTGATGTCGCCAGGGCTCATGCCCGACTTCGCCGCCGTGGTGGTGCCGCCGGAGAATGTCTTCGTCATGGGAGACAACCGTGCCGTGAGCTACGACAGCCGCAAGTTCGGGGCGATCCCGGAAGAAGATCTCCTCGGCGAAGCCGTCGTTCGCATCTGGCCCCTGTCGAGGCTCGGCTCCATAGATTCCGTCACCCTCTCTCAGTAGAAGGAACCAGACGGAAGGCGGAAGACGGAAGACACAAGCGGTTGGACAGGGTGCTCAAGGCTCAGTACCGCCGAGGTCGGTAAGTTGGCGGAGGAACTGGCCGTCGGCTTCCTGATCAGGCATCGGGTTCGAGTGCTGGCGCGAAATCTCAACGTGGGCCGGGGCGAGATCGACGTCTTGGTGTTGATCGGTGGTATCCGGTCTGTGGTGGAGGTCCGCTCGGTGCGGCAAGGACGCGAGTGGATCGACCCCATCAGCGCATTCGATGCGTCTAAGTCTCGACGGGTCCGTGGCCTGGCCGCCCGGGTTGGTGCGCGCCGGGTCGACCTTGTCACTGTGAGCTTTTCTCCTGAAGGAGTCGACCTCCATTGGCTGCCATGGGCTTGTTAGGGGAGGTGTGTGCAGTCCATCGCTAGGGTGCTCCAGCCATGCCAAACCGCGTCACAAACGCCGTCGTAGTCGAAGGCCTGCGCAAGACATACAAGAGCACGGTGGCTCTCGACGGGCTCTCCTTCACGATTCCGGCCGGGAAGGTCACCGGCTTTCTCGGTCCCAATGGCGCCGGCAAGACCACGACGTTCCGCTCACTGCTTGGCCTCACCAGCCCCGACTCCGGCACGATGCAGGTCCTCGGCATGAACGTGAAGACCGAGCTTGCCCAAATCGTTCCCCGTTTGGGGGCGATCGTCGAGGAGCCCGGGCTCATCAAGGGCCTCAATGGACGCGACAACCTTCGGGTTGCTGCTCACACCCTGGGCCACGGTCACGAGAAGATCGACGAGCTGCTGGCGTTCGCCGGACTGGCAGCCGATGCCGGGCGCAGGATCGACGGCTACTCCAAAGGAATGCGTCAGCGCCTGGCCCTCGCTGCCGCCTTGCTCGGTGATCCAGAACTGCTGTTTCTCGACGAGCCCCTCGACGGGCTCGACCCCGCCGGGCAGGCCCAGATCAAGGCAAGCCTTAGGCAGTTGGCGGCCGACGGTCGCACGATCGTCGTTTCCTCCCACAACCTGGGCGACGTCGAGGCCATGGCCGACGAGGTAGTTGTCATCAACCGCGGGCGGTTGGTGACGCAGTCGAGCCTTGACGAGATACTCGGAGTTCAGACGGCCGCCTATCACGTGGAAATCGACGACCCGGTGCGAGCTGTCCAGATTCTGGTGGCGGCCGGCATTCCCGCGTCGACTACCGACGGCCTCGTGCTGGCTAAGGCCGACAACGGCAGCGATGTTTCGCGGATCCTGGCCGGGGCGGGGTTTTACCCGTCGGCGCTGTACAAACAGTCGGGCCGCCGGTTGGAGGAAGTATTTCTCCGGCTCACTGGGGGCCAGGAATGACCGGGCGGGGAGTGATCGATCAGAGGTTCGATCAGATTCCGGCTGGCCGCACGTTGCCTCGACAGGGAATGGCCGGCTTGTTCAGAGCGGAGCTCATCAAGCTTCTGAAACGACGAACCTTCTACGTGCTGGTGCTGGTCCTCGCGGTCCTCACCGGGTTGCTTGCCGCGATTTTCTTCCTGTTGCCGAGGGCTGTCGAAACCGCCGAGATTCCGGTGATTGCCAAACCTGACGCATATATCTTCGGCGCCCAGCAGGTGCTGGGCCAGACCTGGTTTCCCATAATCCTCTCGACGATGTTCCTCGCCGGTGAACTTGCCACCTCCGCCTGGGCCACGGCTCTCACCAGGAACGCCCGGCGCTGGCAGCATCTGGTGGCGCGGTTGTTGACCACCACTGTCGCCTCGTGGTTGGCGATGCTGGCGGCCATCGGCGGCTTTGCAGTGGTGGCACTTTTCCTGGCCGAAGGAACCGGCTCTCTCCCTCTCGTGGAATGGTGGGGCATCGCCTGGAAGGCACTGCTCGTCGTATTCACCTGGGTCGCCCTCGGCATGGCTGCCTCGGCTTGGCTGCGGGCGGTCGGTCCGGCGATCGGTGCGACCCTGGCATTCAGCTTTGCCGAGGGAATCCTGGCGCTGTGGGCCGGATGGCGAAACATCTCGCTTTCGATCCACACCTCGGCGCTCCTGGGATCGCTTGACTTTGGAGGCTTCGGCGGAATCCTGGGCGAGCAGCCCAGCTTCGGGACGGCCCTGACCGTCGTCCTGGGGTGGTGCATAGTGGCGATCGCCGCCGCCTTCGCGGGTCTGCACTACCGGGATGCTTAGCGACTAGGACGGCTTGCCGAACAACCGGCGGAGTTCTTTGTGCCAGCAACCATGGTGCCAGTGTCGGCGGAGATCCGGCGCGTCGTCGGGCACCACGACGAGGTGGAAAGTCCCCGGAGGAATGGTGGCATTGCAGCCGGGGCATATGTAGTTCTTGCGGGCGGCGTAGGGCTGAACCGCCGTGACTGTTACCCCCGGATCGCCCATGCCAGCAGAATCACGACGACCACGAACGTCCCGACGACGAGGGCGATGTCCAGCGGCGACTTGTGCGCCGGCCGGAAGGGGTTGAATCCCATCGGTTGGGCACCCTAGCTACCGTGCCCGGCGATCATGGAACCTGCTGACCCGGTCGGTGGCTGGCTCGAAATCGAAGACCGCGGCGCAGTGCGCTGGTTGACGATCAATCGGCCTGCCCGGCGAAACGCAATCCCGATGGACGGATGGCCCAATTTGGAGAAAGCCATCCTCGACTTCGACAGTTCTTCAAGCCGCGTGCTGGTAATCACGGGAGCCGGTGGAGCATTCTGTTCGGGAGCCGACCTCGACCCGTCCCGTCTGGAGGGCCAACTCGGCGTGGCGGCGCATCATCGCCGGATGAAACAGGTCGGTGCAGCCGCGATGGCCCTTCACCGGTGCACCAAGCCCACCATCGCCGCGGTCGACGGGATTGCCGCCGGGGCCGGGTTGAACCTCGCCCTCGGTTGCGACCTCGCGATCTCATCGACGAGGGGACGGTTCTCCGAGATCTTCGTTCGGAGGGGATTGACCGTCGACTTCGGGGGAACCTGGTTGCTCTCGCGTGCGGTCGGGCCGCAGAGGGCCAAGGAGATGGCGCTCTCGGGGCGCATCGTCGAGGCCATTGAGGCACTTGCAATCGGTCTCGTTTTGGAAACGGTGGAGGTCGACCGCCTGGAGGCTCGCGTCTCCGAGCTGGCCGAGAGCTTCCTGGCCGGTGCGCCGATTGCTCAGATGTTTGCGAAGCAGGGTCTGGATCGGGCCTTCGACGGGCCGTTGGCCGGGGCACTGGCGTGGGAGGACCAGGCCCAGGCGATCTGCCTCACCACCGCCGACGTCGTCGAAGGCGTGGCAGCCTTCCTGGAGAAGCGTTCGCCCGACTTCAGAGGCAGCTGAGCGAGATTTCCGGATTCAGACGGTCTCGGGCTCGAGGCCGGGCTCGGCGGGGGCAGCTTCCCGAGGAGGTCCCTCCACTCGAATGACCGGCAGCCACGACAGCCACCCCGGCAGGTACCAGTTGGCGGTTCCGAGCAACCGCATCGAGGCGGGGACGATGATCGTCCGGACAATGGTGGCGTCGAAGAAGACCGCCACCGCCAGACCGAAACCCATCTGCTGGAGTTGGCCGAGGCGACCGGAGGCGAACCCGGTAAATACCGCAACCATGATTAGCGCAGCCCCGGTAATGATCCGGGCGGTGCTTCGTAGCCCATATGCCACCGATTCGGCGTTGTCACCCGATTGGTCATACCGCTCGCGGATCCTCGAGAGCAGGAACACGTGATAGTCCATCGACAGGCCGAAAAGGACCGAGAACAGGAAGAGGGGGATCCACGACTCGACTGAATCGGCCTGGCGGAATTGGAACCCGATCGAATTGAAGAACTCGATGCCGACCCCCTTCTGGAAAACCAGGGTGATTGCCCCGTAGGCGGCCATCACCGAAAGCAGATTCATCAATATCGCCTTCAGGGGAACGACGATCGAGCGGAAGACCAGCATCAGGAGCACGAAGGAGAGGGCCAGCACAAAACCGAGGACAACCCACTGGTAGGTCTCGGTCATGTCGAGAAAGTCCGTCAGGAAGGCCGTGCTGCCACCCACCAGGACTGTTGCACCGGGATGACGGGACTCGAGATCGGGAGCGGTCACCGTTCTGAGGTCACGAATCGCGTCGAACGCCGAATCCGAGGCCGGGTCTCCCCGGAAGTAGGCCAGCACCGAGGCAGTGGTGCCGTCCGGGCTTAGTTCGACAGTGGTGACCGGTGCGAAATCGGAGTCGGCCGCCACCGCCGCCTGGGTCTCGGCGACGATGGCACCGAGCTGAGCGGGGTCCCCGATTGTCACCACGACCCGAGCCGGATCGGTCAACCCTCCAGCGAAAAAGCGCTCCATCGCCAGGAACGCCGTCTTCGATTCCAAGCCATCGGGAAGGGCCGAAACGTTCTGGGCGGTTCCCACCTGCATCTGAAAGTAAAACGAACCGAGGCCTCCGAGCAGGAGCACCGATGCCAGCAGGAACGGAATTGGCCGGGCCATGACTGTCTTGGTCACCGAATCCCAGAAACGGCCGGAGTCACGCGACGGGGCTCGCCCCAATCGCGGCCAGTCGATGCGGTCACCAAAAAGCGACAGCAGCGCCGGGAGCAGGGTCAAGGAGGCAGCCACCGCGGTCACGGTGACGAGGATCGCTCCGGTGGCAAGACTTCGAAAGAGCGTGGCGGGAACGATGTACATCCCGATCAAAGCCAGGACCACCGTTAATCCGCTGAAGAACACGGCGCGATTGGCAGTGGCTCCTCCGACACCGATCGCTTCGAGCTTGTCGCGGCCGTGCCGCCGTTCCTCCCGATAGCGGGAAACGATGAAGAGCGAGTAGTCGATGCCTACCGCCAGGCCGATCATCGAGATCATGTTGGTGACAAAGAGATTGAGCTCTCCGATCTGACCGATGAGGGAGACGAGGCCGAGGGCACTGACGATGGCCGTGACACCCATGACGATCGGAAGAAGGGGGGCGATGAGTGATGCGAACACGATGACCAGCACGATCAGCGCTGCAGCGACACCAATGCCCTCGCCTCGGCGCAGGTCCTCCTCGGCCAGCGTGGTGAAGTCGACTTCCATGACCGCGTTGCCTGCAACCTCGACCGTGAAACCGTCGATCGATTCGGAGTGGGCGACCGCTCGGAGCTGTTCGACTACCTCCTCGCCGGTGGAGGCGATCGGAACCGGAATCAACGTTGCCGCCTGGTCGAGCGAGACGAGTTGTCCTGCCTGCTCGGGAGCAGCGGCGACCAGGTCGAAGTATGTGATCGGGGGTTCGGGCACGATTTCCGGCCCCAGCGCGACCAGTGCTCCCTGCACGGCCGCTACCCGGTCGGCGAAGGCAGGATCCTGGATCGTGGTGGTTTCCGAGAAGACCAGATAGAAGACCGACTCCGAGTCTTCCGCTCGGTCCGGAAACTTCTCGTCGAGAAGCTCGGCTGCCTGGACACTCTCGGGCCGATTGCTGAAGGTGAATTCCTGAGTAAGAACGTCACCAAGGAAGAAGAATGCCAGGACGCCCATGGTGGCGACGAGTGCGAGCCAGATGAAGATCGTGCGCACCGGATGCAGGCTTGATGCTCGGGCGAGGCCCTCGGGGCCGAAGCGGAACGGCCGCCGTTCTGAAGATCTGTCTGACATGCCGGTTGCGACTCCTGGTCGATCTCAGCGTAATGGAGCCTAGAAAGTGGCTTCGATGATGTAGCTCGAGGTCTCTAGAACTCGCGGTTTTTGGCCCGTATAACCGAAAGGGTGTTCGCGCAGACGACATCGGTGGCGATGGTGGGGGCCGAGGCGCGCGCTGTCCGGATCGAGGCGCACGTCGGTCGCTCGGGGGAGGGCTTCACTGTCGTCGGTTTGCCGGACACGTCGGTGAGGGAAGCCAAAGACCGGGTTCGAGCAGCCATTCTGTCCACGGGCCGCGAATTCCCGCATCGTCGTGTCACGGTGAACTTATCGCCCGCGAATCTTCCCAAGGCGGGTTCTGACTATGACCTGCCAATGGCCCTTGGTGTCCTTGCGGCGATGGGTGATGCCTCTCCTGCCGGGGCCAGGGTGGTCGCCGCCGGTGAGCTGTCCCTCGACGGCTCGGTGACCCGCACTCGCGCCGCCATCGGCGCCGCCCTGCTCGCGGCCAGGCGGAACTGGCCGTGTCTCGTAGCCGACCGCGACGCCGCGGGGGCGGCGCTGGTGCCGGGGGCGCTGATCTATCCGGTGGCGACCCTCGCCGAGGCCGTTGCGGTGGTAGCCGGAGTCCAGCCGCCGCGCGAAGTCGTTTTTTCTGCACCGCGCCCGGTCGAGGAGATCGCCGACCTCGGCGATGTCAGGGGTCAACCGGTCGCAAGGCGAGCCCTCGAGATCGCCGCTGCCGGTGGCCACCATCTTTTGATGGTCGGGTCACCGGGAGCCGGCAAAACGATGTTGGCAGCCCGGTTGCCTGGAATCTTGCCGCCGTTGACGGCCGCTGAAGCAGTCGAGGTGGCCTGCGTGTGGGCCTCGGCGGATCGGAATCGCCCGGTCTCCGAGCAGCCACCGTTTCGTTCACCCCACCATTCGGCCTCGATGGCGTCGGTGGTCGGGGGCGGCAACGGTCACCCGGTTCCCGGAGAACTCTCGCTCGCTCACCGGGGAGTGCTTTTCATGGATGAGCTCGGAGAGTTTCCGCCTCATCTTCTCAACTCGCTGCGCCAGCCCCTCGAGGAAGGACACGTCACCATTGCCCGGCGCGGTTCGACCGTCACCTTTCCGGCCCGGGCACAGCTGATCGCGGCTTCCAATCCGTGCCCGTGTGGATTCAAGGGCGACCGTTTGCGTCCCTGCCGATGTGGCGACAGTGCCCTGGCCCGCTACCGGCGCCGGCTCAGCGGCCCGTTCCTCGATCGCTTCGACCTCAGGGTCTTCGTGAGCACGCCTGATTCATCTTCTCTCCTCGGGGCACCGGCCGAAGCGTCGGAGCGCGTCCGCGAGCGAGTCATCAAAGCCAGAGCCCTGCAAGTCGACCGGGGCGAGATCAACGGCCGGGCTGCCCGATCCGATCTCGATCGCCAGCCGATGGACTCCAGTGCGATTGGTCTGCTGACTCAGGCCGTCGATGCCGGAATTCTGACCGGCCGCGGAGTGGATCGAATCAGGAGGGTCGCCAGGACGATCGCCGACTTGTCAGAGATCGAAGTCGTCGGCGACGAACAGATAGCCGAGGCCCTGGCGTTCCGAGGCGACCTGTGACTGATAGCCGTCGCACGAACGAACTTGCCCCGATGCTGGTCGGCGTGTCGCAGGCACCCTCGCACCTCTGGGTTCGGGGGAGCCTGCCGTCAATGCCGGGCGTGGCGATCGTCGGGACCCGCCGCTGCACCGAGTACGGCCGCACAATTGCGCGCACGCTTGGTCACGCCGTTGCCTCCGCCGGATGGCCGGTTATCAGCGGGCTCGCCCGGGGAATCGACGCAGCGGCCCATACCGGGACTCTCGACGCCGGCGGCGAGGGCTTTGCGGTTCTCGGGTGTGGCGTCGACGTCATCTACCCGGCTGAAAACCGCGGGCTGGCCGGGCGACTACTCGAGAACGCCGGGGGCCTCATTTCCGAATACCCGCCGGGAACACCGCCCGCCCCGTTTCGATTTCCTGCCAGGAATCGGATCATCGCGGGCCTGTCCGGTGCAGTCGTCGTGGTCGAGGCTGCCGTCACCGGGGGAGCGTTGATAACTGCCCGTCTGGCCCTCGATCAGGGCATCGACGTCCTGGCAGTGCCGGGTGACATCAACCGGGCCACATCCGAGGGCTGCAACCTCCTGATCCGCGATGGCGCCCATCCGGTGCTGTCATCCGAGGATCTCATCGAGTCTCTGGAAAGGATCCTTGGTCCTTCACCCCGCCCACCGCTGCCCATTCCGGTCGTGGCGCCGGGATCCCTGCTCGACGAAGTCCTGGAGCAGTCTGATCGACCGGTCGGGGCGGTATTGGCCGAGGTAGTGAGGGCAGAACTCGCCGGCCGCCTCAAGATCAAAGACGGGGTCGTAGGCTCCTGATCGCTCGCCGGGACGGCCAAAAGGCCCGGTCGCGGGCAGAACGCCATGAGAAGCCGCCCGATCGACGTAGGCTGACTGTTGAATGGTAAACACGGATCGTGCGAAAGCCTTGTCTGCCGACGTCCTCACGCCGGTCTGGGCGGAGGATGCCCTGGCTGGCTACCTCTCCCGCCTTGCCACCCAACGTCGCCTTTCACCCCATACCGTCGCGGCCTATCGCAACGATCTGGGACAGTTCGCTGACTTTTGCGACCGCCTGGGATTGAAGAACTGGGACGAGATCGATCGCAAGGTGGTCCGCCAGTACCTCTCGGTTCTAGACGATCGCTCCTACTCCCGACGGTCCATCGCTCGCAAGGCCTCGGCCGTGCGGTCGTTCTTCACCGATCAGGTCAAGAAGGGAGTGCTGAAACACAACGCGGCAGCCGAGGTGGCGCGGCCCAAACTGCCGGAGCGATTGCCCCGGGCTCTGCCGAGCAGAGTCGTGAGGGACATTCTCGATTCCCTTCCAGCCGCCACGCCTATCGACTTGCGAGATCGGGCAATCATCGAGCTTCTCTACAGCAGCGGCCTCCGGGTTTCGGAAGTGGCCAGTCTCTGCCTTGCCGATGTCGGTGGCGACCTGCTCACCGTGACTGGCAAGGGCGGAAAAGACCGCGCAGTACCGGTCGGCGGACCGGCCCGGCGGGCCATTGCAGATTGGATCGAACGGGGCCGGGGCCAGCTCGCCGGTTCGGACATACCCACGGCTCTGTGGGTCGGAGCCAGGGGCGGGCCGCTCGACACCCGTGGGATCAGGCGGGTGGTCCGACAGAGGGCGGCCACCTTTCCCCATGCCCTCAGACATTCGTTCGCTACTCACCTCCTCGAGGGGGGCGCCGACCTGCGGGCAGTCCAGGAGCTATTGGGTCATTCGGACCTTGCCACCACGCAGATTTACACTTCAGTATCCCGTCACCACCTCAGATCGACCTATGACACCAGCCATCCCCGTGCTTGATCCAACCGTGGAGAGAATGATCGTTCCCGAATGACAGCCCCCGATCGAACGCCAGGCGAGGAATTGAGCGACCTCTGGGCTCACTTCAAGTCGTCCGCCGACCCCAAGGCGCGGGAGGCCCTGATCCTCCAATACTCGCCGCTGGTCAAGTTCGTGGCGGGCAGGGTGGCGGTGGGATTGCCACGAAACGTCGATCAGTCAGATCTTGTCTCGAACGGGGTCTTCGGGCTCATCGACGCGATCGACAAATTCGAGCCTGAACGCGGATTCAAGTTCGAGACCTATGCGATCAACCGGATCAAGGGCTCGATCCTCGATGGGCTGCGGGCTCTCGACTGGGTACCCCGATCGGTTCGCTCGAGGGCGAGAGAGATCGAGCGCTCGCTGGCAGAGCTGGAACATCGTCTTGCCCGGACGCCGACCGACGAAGAACTCGCTTCCCACATGAGCGTCGAGCTCGACTCGGTCCGCACCACCCTCGCTGAGATGTCCAATCTCGGAATCGTGGCCCTCGACGAACTGGTGGGTCCGGAGTCGAGCTCATCGCTGGTCGACTTCCTCCCCGATCCAACCGGCCTCGGACCGGAAGCTGCCTTCCAGGCCGAAGAGACCCGCCACCTTCTGGGCGACGCCATCAACCGCCTTCCCGATCGGGAGCGCCTGGTGGTCACCCTGTATTACTTCGAGGGGCTGACGCTGGCGGAGATCGGTGAGGTGCTCGGGGTAACCGAGTCCCGCGTTTGCCAGATCCACGCCAAGTCGGTCCTCTCACTACGCAATCGAATGGCAGAACCCACCTTTCGGTGACCGACGAGATCCCGAGGACCTCTGAAGCAGGCGGCTTCAGTTCCCGGGCTCGATCGCTAGTGGGTCAGTTTGGCCCGAGGGAGGCGCTGAGGTCTCCAGGACATGAGGTTGTCCGATCGATCAGCGAAGGGAATCGGAGTCACCCCGCCCCGTGGGCAAATTTGGCGCTCCAGTCCCGGATCAGACGAAACCTGGCGTCACGCTCCCGGTTTCCGGGACTCTCAGACCGAATTACGGATTATCCGGCTCGATCCCGCTGCGACGGCGATCCTCTAGACTCCTCACCAACGACACACGTCGGTGAATCCTCACGGTCGGTTCTTGTTCGTTCGCGAGCGGGAACCGGAAGAGGAGATCCTTTCGGGGATTGAGGTGCCACGAGGCTCTCCGCCGGCGGAGGAACAACCAAACAAAGGAGATCACGTGGCTGCTGTCACCATCAAGCAGCTGCTCGAAGCCGGAGTTCACTTCGGGCACCAAACCAGGCGCTGGAATCCAAAGATGCGTCCCTATATCTTTGGAGAGCGCAACGGAATCCACATCATCGATCTGCGCCAAACCCTGGTCCAGATCGAACTGGCAGCTGAGTACTTGCGCAACCTCGCCGCCAACGGCGGCACCGTTTTGTTCGTCGGCACCAAGAAGCAGGCGCAGGGCCCGGTTGCCGAGGCTGCTCAACGGGCCGGAATGCCCTATGTCAACTTCCGCTGGCTCGGCGGGATGCTCACGAACTTCACCACTATTCAGAAGCGGATCTTCTACATGAAGGAACTCGAGCGCATGGAGTCGTCGGGGGAGATCAATGCTCTTTCCAAAAGGGAGAGGCTCTCGATTCGACGCGAACTCGACAAGCTTCAGCAGACCCTCGGCGGAGTGCGGGAGATGACCCGGGTGCCGGAGGCGATCTTCATCGTCGATGTCAACACCGAGCACACGGCCGTCAAGGAAGCCAAGCGGCTCGGGATCACGACTCTCGCCCTGGTCGACAGCAACTGCGATCCCGATTTCATCGACTTTGTGATCGCCGGGAACGATGACGCCATCAGGGCGGCTTCGACCGTCGCTGGGGCTCTCGCCGAGGCCGCCCGGGAAGGTCGCGAACTGGCCGGGAAGAAGACAGTCCCCGCCAAGGGCGAAAAACCCCAGGCCGACGACGCCCCGATGAAGGCAGCGACGCCAGCGCCCGCGCCCGTCGCGCCCGCGCCAGCCGAAGCAGCGCCGCCCGAGCCTGCAACCGAGCCGGAACCGCCCGCCGCCGTCGAGGCGGAAGTGCCGGCAGTGGACGCGCCGACACTAGACGAGCCGGCAACAGCCGGGGACACGGGGCAGGAGATCGTCACCAATGGCTGAGGTAACCGCCAAGGATGTCCAGAAGCTACGCCAGATCGCGGGGGTGGGGATGATGGACGCCAAGAAGGCGCTGGTCGAGGCCGATGGCGACTTCGAGAAGGCCATTGACGCTCTCCGAATCAAGGGCCTGGCCAAGGTGGCCAAACGGGCCGGGGAGCGAGAGGCCAACCAGGGCACGATCGGGACCTACATTCACCACCAGGCCGACCGCCCGGTGACCGGTGTGCTGGTCGAACTCGCCTCCGAGACCGACTTTGTGGCGAAGAACCCGGACTTTCGCCAGGCGGCCGATGACATCGCAATGCACATCGCATGGGGTAAGCCCCGGTGGATCCGTCGTGACGAGGTCGATCCTGCCACCCTCGAAAAGGAGAAGGAGATAATCGGTCTCCAAGCCAAAGAGGAAGGCAAACCTGACAACATCATCCCCAAGATCGTCGAGGGACGGATCAAGGCCTTCTACGAGGACAATGTGCTGTACGACCAGAAGTTCGTCAACTCTGAGAAGTTCGAGGGATCAGTCGAAGCCCTGGTCAACAGCCTTGCTCTTCGCATGGGCGAGAACATCTCGGTGAGACGGATCGCAAGGCTCTCGATCGGTGAGCAGGACTGATGGCGAAGCGGCGAGTCCTGTTGAAGCTGAGCGGCGAGGCCTTCGCCGAGCCGTTGGTCGGCTACGGCATCGATCCCGACACCGTTCAGCGGGTCGCCAAAGAAGTGGCCGAGGCCAGCAACACCGGCATCGAGATCGCCATCGTCGTCGGTGGCGGAAACATCTTTCGCGGTGTATCCCAGCAGGCGAAGGGGATGGACCCTGCCAACGCCGACTACATGGGCATGCTCGCCACGGTTATCAACGCCCTGGCTCTGCGCGATGCCCTCGAGCACGCCGGGGCAGTGACCAGAGTGCAGAGCGCGATCACAATGCAACAACTGGCCGAGCCGTACATTCGTCTCCGCGCGATCCGCCATCTCGAGAAGGGCCGTGTGGTGGTCTTCGCGGCCGGCACCGGGAACCCGTTCTTCACGACCGACACAACTGCTGCGCTGCGGGCGGTCGAGGTTGGAGCCGACGTGCTTCTCAAGGCGAGCAAGGTCGACGGCATCTACTCCGCTGATCCCAAGCTCGATCCCACCGCCAACAAGCTGGAGGAACTCACCTACATGGAGTTTCTTTCACAGGAGCTCCGGGTCATGGACGCCACCGCAGTTACGATGTGTCGCGAGCACGACGTTCCCATCATCGTCTTCGACATGACCACACCGGGGAACATTCTGCGGGCGGTTTCGGGCGAACCGATTGGTACTGTCGTCCACTGAGGAGGCGCGATGATTCCCGATCTCTTGGCTGACGCTCGCAAGAAGATGGACACGGCCGTTGAGCATGTCGGTGCCGAGTTCACGACTGTGCGAACCGGGCGCGCCAACCCGCAGATCCTTCACCGGGTCCAGGTCGAGTACTACGGCACGCCGACCAACCTGCAACAGCTCGCCTCGTTTTCCGTTCCCGAGCCCCGTCTGCTGGTGGTCCAGCCGTACGATCGCTCCTCGATGGCGGCTATCGAGAAGGCGATAAAGGCGTCGGACCTCGGCCTCAACCCCTCCAACGATGGCATTGTGATCAGGCTCAGCTTTCCGCCCCTCACCGAGGAGCGGCGGCGGGATCTGATCAAGATGGTGAAGCACATGGCCGAGGAGGGCAGGGTGGCGGTCCGCAGTGTCCGGCGTCACGCCAAAGAGGACATGGAGGCGCTTCACGGGGAAGTGTCCGACGACGAGATCCGTCGTGGTGAGAAGGACCTACAGGAACTGACAGACCGTCACGTCCAGAAGATCGATGATCTCCTTTCCCACAAGGAGACAGAACTGCTGGAGGTCTGAGGTGGCAGACGCCGAATCCGGGTCGCCATCCGATCTCGAGGCGCCGCCCGGAAGTTCCTCCGAAAAAGGCGCGAGTTCCTCCGAAAAAGGAAAGCGAAGGTTCAGTCGACCGTGGGAGGAACCCATGGAGACGCCGCCAGGGGATCAAGACGACACCGATCCGTCGGGTCGGATGGAAGGGAGCGCGGAGTTCCTCGAAGCCGATGATGCCGAACCTTCCATTTCCGAAGAGGCATACCTGTCGGCCACCACCGCCGAATACCGCGACCTGGCCGAGGAGATTGCTCGCGGTAGCAACGACGACCCGGCTAACATGCCGGCAGTTGCTGCGACGATGGCCGGGGTGGGAACGGGCCTGGTGGACTTTGCGGATGTAACCGGAAAGCCGGGGGTCTCCGAGGAAGACGTCGAACTTGTCGAGCAGGCCGCCGCTTCCGACCTGACCCTCCGGATCATCTCGGCGCTCGTCCTCCTTGGGCTTTTCATGGCAACGCTGTTGCTGGGGGGGTGGTTCTTCACACTCTTCGTCGGAGCGATCATGGTGGTCGCGGTTGGGGAGTTCTACGCCACGCTTCGACGCCATGGCTTCGTACCGCTTGCTTTGTTCGGCCTGCTCGGGGCGTTGGGCTCGGCAGTGGCGGCCCATATGGGAGGCCCGGGGCCGATGCTTGTTGTCTTTCTTGCCACCATCGTTGCGGTCACTCTGTTCTTTTCGGTGCTGCCCAGACGAAGACCTGTCGACAACGCCGCCACGACGATCCTCGGGGCGGCGTGGGTTGCGCCGCTCGCCCTGGCGGCCACAGTCCGTCGGGCCCCTGACGGTGTCGCCTTGATCCTGATGATCGTCTTGCTGACTGCCTTCTTCGACATCGGTTCCTATTTCGCCGGCAGAGCTATTGGCCGCCATCCGCTGGCTCCGGTCTTGTCACCAAAGAAGACCTGGGAAGGGTTCGTCGGCGGGATCGTCACCGCAGTCGCTGTTGCAGCTCTTCTCTCAACCGTTGACTACTTCATCGTCGACCTGCGACAGGCCCTGATCCTGACTGCGATCGTTGTTGTCCTGGCACCACTCGGTGACGCGGCGGAGTCGATGATCAAGCGGAGCCTCGGGGTCAAGGACATGGGCTCCGTGCTGCCGGGGCACGGAGGGATGCTTGATCGGATCGACGCGTTCCTTTTTGTCGTCCCGTTCGCCTATCTGTATTTCCGGGCCATCGGCCTTCTGTGAGCAAGGCGCTCGTCGTCTTGGGCGCCACCGGGTCGGTGGGCCGCCAAACTCTGCAAGTAGCGGACGAGCTTGGATATCGAGTCGTCGGGATCGGTGCGAGGACACCGGGGCCGGAGCTGGCCGCTTTGGCCGTGGCTCATCCCGATGCAGCGGTTGCCGCCGCGGGTGGATCCGTCGATGAGCGGCGCACTCTCGAAGGCGAGCTGAGCGGAAGGAAAGTCGAGTTCGGGTCTGAGGCACTCACCGCCCTCGCCGCGACTCCCGAGACCATCGTCATGAATGCGGTCGTGGGTGTGGCGGGGTTACCCCACACCCTGGCGGCTCTCGGAGCCGGCAACCGGCTGGCCCTGGCCAACAAGGAATCGCTGGTGGCGGCCGGACCGCTGGTGAAAGCGGCTCTCAAGCTGGGCGGTGAGCTGGTTCCGGTGGATTCCGAACACTCCGCACTGTTCCAGTGCCTCATCGGCGAGCATCCCGAAGGGGTCGAGAGGGTGATCCTCACTGCCAGCGGCGGCCCCTTCCGGGGCTGGGAGCACGAGCGGCTCGAGGCAGTCACCCCCGATCAGGCGTTGCGTCATCCGAACTGGGTGATGGGCAGGCGTATCACGGTCGACTCGGCAACACTCGTCAACAAGGCTCTCGAAGTCATCGAGGCTCACTACCTCTTTGACCTCGATTTCGACCGGATAGCCGTCCTGGTTCATCCCCAGAGCGTGGTCCACTCGATGGTCGAGTTTTCCGACGGCTCGTTCAAAGCCCACCTCGGTCGCCCGGACATGAGGATCCCGATTGCCTATGCCCTGACTCACCCATCGCGGGGCCGTTCGCTTGTGGAGCCTTTCGTTTGGCCCGGCCAGGCGCTTACTTTCGAGGAGCCGGATCTCGGGGGCTTCCCGGCTTTGGGGCTCGGCTACGAGGCCGGCCGCCGGGGCGGGTCGGCCCCGGCAGTATTCAACGCCGCCGACGAAATCGCGGTGGATGCGTTTTTGCAGGGGCGTCTGGGTTTCACCGGGATTCCCCGGGTAATCGCTGGAACCATGGAAGCCGTTTCGGGCGTCCAATTCTCGAGTTTGGAAGATGTCATCGAAGTTGATCGGGAGGCCCGAGCTGCGGCCTCGGCGCTCATCGCCGGGGCTTGCTGATGGACGCATATCCGCGGCCAATCGGTAGCGTTATCGAACCCCCCTGGTTTGCAGGAACAGGAAGGCCCTGAATTGCTCGGTGGCATCGGCGGCATCGTCGCCATCATCTTTTTCGTGACCGCTCATGAGTTCGGTCACTTCCTGGCCGCCAAAGCGGTCGGGATCAAGGCCACCGAGTTCTTCTTTGGGTTCGGACCCAGACTCTGGTCATTCCGACGGGGTGAGACCGAGTACGGCTTGAAACTGTTGCCCCTCGGCGGATATGTCCGGGTGGTCGGCATGAATCCGCTGGAAGAGATCGACCCCGCTGATGCCGGCCGCACGTATCGCGAGAAGGCCTTCTGGAAGAAGTCGGTTGTAGTTCTGGCGGGCGTCGGAATGAACTTTCTCATCGCCTACGTGATGTTCTTCGGGGTTCTGCTTTCCGAGGGGATCTCGGATCTGTCCACAAGCATTGACGAGGTTGTCGCGACCTTCGAGGATGGTCGCCCGACTCCGGCAGCGCTGGCCGGATTGCTGCCGGGTGACCGTCTGGTGGCAGTGGACGGTGAGCCGACACCCGATTGGATCGCTGTGTCGGCCGCTCTCGGCAGCAGGCCGGGGGAAACCATCCCGCTCACCATCGAACGCAACGGTGCCGAGGAAGTCGTCACCGTCACTCTCGCCTCGCGGATCAACCCTGAGACGGGTGAACCCATCGGTTTCCTCGGAGTCGCCCCAGGGATCGTCGAGCGATCGGTCGGAGTATGGGAGGCCGGGGGAGAAGCCGGCCGGCAGTTGGGCTTTGCGGTCTCGTCAACGTTTGAGGTCCTAGGAAGGATCGTTCACCCCGACACCCTCGCTCGACTGGCCGGCGCGTTTGTCGGCAACACAGACGTCCCCGATGACATCAGGCCGGTCAGCCCCATCGGTGTCATCAACATCGGCAGCCAGGTAGACGATCTCGGCATCGTTCCGTTCCTGATTCTCCTGGCGTCGGTGAACGTGATGCTCGCAACGCTCAACGTCTTGCCCCTGTATCCCCTCGACGGCGGCCACTTCGCGGTGGCGCTCTACGAGAAGATCACCGGCCGTCAGGTCAACATCAGGGTGCTGGCTCCTGTCGCTGCCTTAGTGATCGTCCTCTTCGGCTTCCTCGGCCTCGTGGGGATCATTCTCGACATCGTCAATCCAATCGACATTTAGCTCATCGATATATGCCCATGGATATCTGGGCCGATCGATCCACTGAGCCTCCGGTCGGTCAAGTTTCACCCGTTGAGGGCCGACAACGTTTGAATGAGCCCTCTCGTTCTGGTCGACGCGCCCAAGCAAGGTGCCATCGCATCGGAAGTGTCGATTGTGTCCGGTGGGCCGCAAACGCCGTCGGTTCCAGCACCGGCCAACGCTGACAGGCTGACCGACCCTCGGTTTGCGGCGCACACCAGAGCGGGAGGAACCGGGCTTGGACTCCGCATCGCCCGAATCCTGGCCCGATCCATGGGCGGCGATCTGCTCTCTGCCGACGGTTCGTTCGTCCTCTCGCTGCCACTGAGGAGCGCGGACAGATGACGGTTCTTGACGCATACGTCGTCTCTGCGGTCGGCACACCGATCTATTTTGTTAGACCGGAGGTCGTCGGTCCTGCTCCGGGAGTCGCGATCCTCCATGAGGCCTGGGGGCTGACCGAGGATGTCAAGTCACTGGCCCGTGCCGCCGCGGCCTGTGGATTCGCAGCGGCTGCCCCTGACCTCCTGGCCGGCTACAGCCGTGTGCGTGCGGTCCGCGACGCCGCCCGCGGCCACGGGTCTAGTTTTCATCGGATATCGAAAGTCGTTGAATGGCTGGGTACCGACGGTGGTGCCGATCCCGCCCGGACCGCTGCGATCGGGCTGAGCATGGGCGCCACCATGGCGCTGAGGCTGGGAACCAGAGGCCATTTCAAGGTAGTGGCGGCTTATTACGGGTTCACACCGCCCGACGAGGACCTGGCCAACTGCTGTCCCGTCGTGGCGAGTTACGGGGACAAGGACTGGTTGGTGCGGGATCAGGGAGTCCGGCTCAAGAAGGTCCTGGACCAACACGGAATTCCCAACGATGTCAAGAGTTATCCGGATGCCGGTCACTCATTCCTCGCCGATTCGCCATCGGGCCCCGTAGCCGGGATCATGACTCAGTTCCTTGGCATCGGTCCCAGTGCGGAAGCCGGCGAGGATGCCTGGTCCCGAACAAGCGAGTTTCTGTCCAGGCATCTCTGAGCGGTGCCGGATTCTCCCCAATCCCGATTACCTTTGATGCTGTGATACCTCGCCGCCAGTCCCGTCAACTCATGGTCGGCTCGGTGCCAGTTGGTGGCGGTGCTCCGGTCACCGTCCAGTCGATGTGCACCACGAAGACCGCCGACGTCGACGGCACCCTGGCCCAGGTCTATGCCCTCGCGGGCGCCGGTGCCGACATCGTCCGCATCACCTGCAACGACGTCGACGCCGCACAAGGCTTGGCCGAGATCATCCCGCGATCGCCCGTGCCGATCATCGCCGATGTTCACTTTCAATACCGGCTTGCGCTGGCCGCGATGGAAGCCGGAGTTCAGGGCCTCAGGCTCAACCCGGGAAACATCCGCAAGGAAGATCAGATCAAAACCGTCGCCCGGGAAGCCAAGGATCGCGGGATTTCGATTCGGATCGGGGTGAACGCCGGGTCACTTGACAAGGACCTTCTCGATCGCTTCGGGGCGCCGGTGCCCGAGGCATTGGTGGAGTCGGCGTTGACCGAAGTGCGATACCTGGAGGAGGTCGACTTCTTCGACATCAAGATCTCGGTAAAGCACTCCAACGTGCCGTCGATGGTCGAGTCGTACAGGTTGCTGGCCGAAGCAGTTCCTTACCCGCTTCACTTGGGTGTGACCGAGGCCGGTCCTCCGCCGGGAGGCTTGATCAAGTCCGTCGCGGGTATATCCACTCTCCTCATGGAGGGAATCGGCGACACCATCAGGTTCTCCCTGACCGCCGATCCGGTCGAGGAGGCGAAGGCCGGACGTCAATTGCTCGAGTATCTCGGGCTGCGGGAACGGAAGGGCCTCGATCTCATTGCTTGCCCCTCCTGCGGCCGGGCCGACGTCGATGTGATCAGGATCGCCGCCGAGGCTCAAACCGCTCTCGAGGCGCTGAACATTCCGATCCAGGTAGCCGTTATGGGTTGCGTGGTCAACGGCCCCGGCGAGGCTCGGGAAGCCGATCTCGGCATTGCCGGCGGCCGCGGCAAGGGTCACCTGTTCGTGAAAGGCCAGGTCATCCGGGTCGTCCCGGAGGCGGAAATGGTTTCGGCCCTGGTGGAAGAAGCGAAGCGGATTTCCACCGAGGGAGTCGAAGCAAGGCTGGCTGCGGCCGACTGGGACGCTGCCGCCATTGCCGAGGCAACGAAGGGCGAGTTGATCCAGATCCAGGGCGACGTCAACCATGTCGAGATCAGGCGGCGCGCTGTAGCGGACACCGCCCAGGGCTAAGTCGTTGCTCGGCCAAGACGGTCGATGAAGTCCACGAGGTCGGCGGCCACTCTCTCGGGTTGCTCCCATAGAACGAGGTGGCCGGTGTCTTCGTACACGAGGAGCCTTGACCCTGGGATCGCAGCCTGGAGTGCCTTTTGGTCTTCACGATGGAGAAGCTCGTCGCGAGCGCCCCAAATGATCAGTGTCGGTGCGGTGATAGTGGTGATGTCGGTTGGGGGGATCGCTCTTGTGAGACCTTCGAGTGCAAGCTCCCATACTCGGGCCGGCATTGCGAGGCCGTCGGCTACTCGATCGTCGATGTACCAGTCGGGTACTGGATGGAAGCGCGGAAACCACTCCAAGGAGGCCCGGACCCACTCGGGATCGATCGGGTCGGTCAACCTCTCGACTTCGTCTGCGAAGGAGGGTCGGCCCTGAAGGGTTCTGGGCGATCCCACCAGGACCAGTCCTGCAACACGATGCGGGGAGGCGGCCGCAACTTGTTGGGCAACGAAGCCGCCGCTCGAGGATCCCATGAGGATCGCGGACTCGATGTTGACGGCGTCCATGAATGCCTTGACATCGGAGGCAAAGTCTGAGAGGCCATAGCCAGCCGCGGGCCTGTCGGCCCAGCCGTGGCCGCGCTGATCCATCGCTAACGTCCGCAGGGATGGCGGCAACAGCGGTAGGAGTTGGTCGAAACTGCCTTTGCTCTCACCCCAGGCGTGGATGAGGACGACAGGTACGCCCGTCGGACTTCCCTGTTGGACGTACGGAAGAGTGATGCCATTTGCCAAGCGGGCGGAGCGGACTTCGATGTCCACCCTCTGGATCGTAGGCAGTCGCCTGATGTTCTGATCTTCGATCATCCGACGATGCCTTGCGAGCGGAGAAGGGGCTGTCGGTACCATTGGCACCATGACGTTCCGTGACGTGCGGTCGACTGTGTTCGAGACTCACGCGAGAGGCGACTATCAGGCCTCGCTTGATGCGATCGACGCCTACCGGGGCGAGGGCGACGACGAGCAAACGGACTTGTCCTTTTGGCGTGTGTGTTTGCTGAGCCGGATGGGTCGTATCGATGAAGCCTGTGCTGAGTTCTCGAGGCGAATGGATCAGGGCTCCTGGTGGGGTGAGGGAATGCTCCGAGACCCAGACCTTGAGAACATGCGAACTCATCCCAAATGGAATGGGCTTGTGAATGCGAGCCTGGAGTTCGCGCAGCGCGAAGCGAGTGTGGCTAGATCCCTCGATCGACAAGCTGCCAGAAGGTGATGTGCGAGCGACCTTGGTCGCATTCCACGGTGGCGCCGAGCGTCCGGAGATGATGGTTGATCGGTGTGCTTCCGCCCTCGAACGGGGTTGGAGGGTCGTGGCCCTTTATTGAACCGCCCCGGCCGCTTCGAACAGGTTCGGTTGGCATTTGACCAACAGTGAGGAGGTGGTGAAGCACCAGCTTGAAGAGATCGGGAACGTTGCTGGGCCGATCTTGATCGGCTTTTCGCAAGGTAGCGGTTTGGCTGGCTACCTCGCCTGGAGCGGTCAGGTCGCAAGTGCCGGAATGATCCTGGTTGCGCCAGCGATGGGGATCAGGGGAGTCCCGATACCAAATCAGAAACTTGCCCCGGTGAAGACGTACTTGCTGGTCGGCAGCGACGACTGGGCACTCGAAGATTCCCGCCACGCGGCCAAGGCGCTCGATCAGTCTGGTGTCCCGGTCAGGCTCGATGTGCGGCCCGGCATGGGACATGACTGGCCGGAAGACTTCGACAAGATTCTGCAAGACGCAGTGGAATGGATCCTCAGCGGATGAAGTGTTCTAGCCCGGCGGTCCGTGGTTTTGGGGTTTGAGTAGTTGTCGGCGGTGGACGGGGGATTGGGGGTCGATCCGGTAGCCGTGTCCGTGGATGGCGACGTGATGGTGGTACCAGCACAACGTGGCGAGGTTGTCGGGGTGGTGGTTGCCGCCGTGGGATCGTTGGCGGATGTGGTGGGGTTGGAGCCGGTAGCGGCTGTGGCATCCTTCGATGGAGCATTGGTTTTGGTCTCGCCAGGCGACGTAGCGGCGGATGTGGCTGGGGATGGCTTCTCCCATGTCGGAGTAGGAGACGGGGTGGAGTCCGTCGGTGACGATGAGGCGGATCTGGCCGGTGCAGAGGATCTCTGAGAGGGTGTTGGGTCCGACTCGGGGTCCGGTGGAGACGGTGGCGCCCTGCTCACCGAAGGATTGGGCGGCGAGGTTGGCGTCGATGAACACTTCGGCCACTGTCACCGCCCGGCCTGTCCCTGATCCTTCGGTTCCGCTGGTGAGGGAGTCGAGGCAGATGGAGGTGAGGGCGTCGGCTCGTCGCTGTCCCTGCCCTTGGTGGGGCAGGACTGGGAATTCGGTCTCGCGTTGGGAGAGGGCTTTTTCGATGATGCGGCCGTCTACTCCGGGGAGTTGGCCCCACAGTTTGAAGGTCGATTCGTCCAGGGAGGGTTGGATCACCAGATAGCGGTATTCGAACAGGTCGGTTTCGTCGGCCGGGTTGATGTGGCGGAGGCGGTCTAACAGGCCGTAGAGCCGTCCCAACGAATAGTTTTCGGCGACTTCGGTGAACTCTTCGCCTGGGAGGCCGGCGTGGCGGAGTTTGACCAAAGCCGCCGCCCGGTCCAACCCCCACCTCCCTTCGGTCATCGCGGCATCGATTTCGGGGTCGGCGGTGTGGGCTAGTTGGGTGAGCCGGTTAGAAGTCTGCTGAGACAAGTCGAGTTGGGCTGAGGTCCAGTCACCCATGGTGCGGGCTCCGTCACCGCAGTCGACCTGGTAGCGGCCCAACTGGCGGATCAACACCACTTGACGGGCCCGGAGTTTGGTGATCTCCCGTTCATAGGCAGCCAACTCCTGCTGCCACGAGTCGATCTGTTGACCGACCGTCCCGCTCTCACCCCACCCATCCATATGAAACAGTATGGAGGCTGGGTGTGACAGAAAACCCTGATAGAACCTGACGATTCGAAGAAATCCGAGACGTGCCGGCGGCGGCCTTCGGGATGGGCTGCGGCCGGAGTTCGCCCACCCCCCTCGACCTCGCTCCGCTTCGATCTGTCCCCCCGCAAGCAGGGGGACAGCAAACCAGACCCCTCACCCTTTTCCTTCGCTGACTCTTCTCTCCGAGACGTGCCGGCGGCGGCCTTCGGGATGGGCTGCGGCCGGAGTTCGCCCACCCCCCTCGACCT
>DATLEZ010000103.1:0-46684 GCA_035525055.1 Acidimicrobiia bacterium
AGAGGAAACCTTTAAAGAGCGTTCTACGTTTTACGTTCTACGTTCTACGTTCTAGGTCGAACCGCAGAGATGCCACCTGGCAAGGGTTCGGACGTATTACGTAGAACGTAGAACGTAAAGCGTCCTCCGACCGGTCCCGCCAACCCGACAACCGCCTCATTACGCTTCCCCCGTGGCCACTCTTCGACTTTTCGCCAATCTGCGGGAGCTGGCTGGCGTTTCCAAGGTGGAGGTCGACGGGGCCACCGTTGGCGAGATCATCGACGCCGCCGCGGCGCGATTCGGACCGGGGTTCCAGGCTGGCCTGGGCTCGGCGGCGGTTTGGAGAAACGGCGTGCAGGCCTCAATCTCCGATCCGGTCGGGCCCTCCGACGAGGTTGCCCTGATCCCACCCGTCTCCGGTGGCTCTGATGTCATGGGGGGAACCGTCGTTGATACCTCGGCTCTCACCGGGGTGATCGCAGTTCTCGTCTTGATCGGGGCCAACATCGCCGAGGGCCTGGCCTGGTGGGCTGCGGCGCTCGTGGCGGTAGCGGCGGGATGGGTAATCGACCTCGGCAATCGACTCTCCTACCGGGGCCGCGACATTGCCGTCAACGGCCTTCTTCTGGCCCTGGTCCTGGCAGCCGTCTCCACCCACGTCCTGGGAGGGGTTGGACTCGGGATGACGCTCGTCCTCGGAACCGCCGTGATCCTTGGCTGGGGGGTGGCCCTGCCGTCCTATCGCGCGATCGAGAGCATTGCCCCGGCCGTCATGATCGCGATCATTGCCGGGGCGGCCGTCGGTTCCCTGATGCTGGCCCGGACCATCTACGAACCGGGAGAACACGCCGCCTCGATCTTCATGCTGGTGGTTGTCGTATCCGGGCTGACCGGTTGGGTCCTCGAGCGGGTCCGCGCCCCATTGCTCGATCCATTTGCCGGAACGGCGCTGGCGGCGGTGATCACGTCGGCGGTGGGTTCGCTGATCTGGGACGAGGACCTGGTCGGCTATCTGCTGGTCGGTCTCGGGATTGCTGTTTTCCTCGTCGCTGGACGCAGTTTCGGCTCTCTGGTGCGGACCGGGCGGCTGGCCCTGTCGGAGCCGTCGAGCGGAGCCATGGCTTCACTGGACGGGGCAATGATGGCTGCGGCCCTCTATTACCCCTTGGTTTCACTGGCCCTCTGATCAGCGGAGCGAAGGGCGCCGGTTCGGTTCTGGCTGCCTACTGCTCACTTATTCCGGGGCAGGTGGCGCCCGGATAATCCGTAATTCGGTCTGAGAGTCCTCGGAAACCGGGAGCGTGACGCCAGGTTTCGTCTGATCCGGGACTGGAGCGCCAGATTTGTGGACGGGGGAGGCGGGCCGGCCCTGGTTCCCTTCGCCGATCGGGCAACCTCATGTCCTGGAGACCTCAATGCCTCCCTCGGGCCAAACTGACCCACAGCTGATTCCAGCCAGAATGGAATTCCCGGCACTCCCTTTAGTACCCTGATGGGCTATGTCCGGCCGATTCTCTCGCCGGCGGGTGCCTTTGCTATTGGTCCTGGTTCTGGTGGGAGCCTTGACCCCCGCTGGTCCAGCCCTTGGTGTCACCAAGACCCAGGTCGATCGTGCATGTTCAACTTCGGCCGGTGCCTATGAGGCCTACCTGTCCGCCAAGTCCGAATTCCACGCTGCTGCCGAGGCCTATGAGGTGGCGGCACTTGAGGTAGAGAATGTCCTCTACCGCCAGGAGCGGGCGGCGGAGACTCTCGATATCCGTCAATCCGATATGGAGGTTGCCAAGGACCGCTTTGAACAGCAGGCGGTCGAGGCCTATATGAACGGCGGCAACGCCAATCCGGCCTTGTTCTTCATGGCGTCGTCCCTCGACGAAGTGATTACCAGCACCGAGTTCCTCTCGTCGGCCGCTTCCGACGAGCAGGACATTGCCGGTGACCTCGCCGCCCTCCAGGGAGAGCTCGGTGTGCTCCAGGGCCAACTGGTAGTCCTTGAACAGGATCTGCGCGTGGTGGAGTCGGAGCGTCTGGCGGCCAAGGACGTCCAGGAAAAGGCGATGCTCGCTGATCAGGGCGCCTGGGAGGAGCTTTCAGGGGAGTGCGCCAACCTGCAGAAACAGTATGAGATCGAGGTCGCCCGGGCCGCGGCAGCCAGGGGTGGTGGAGCGGCCGGAGTGTCGTCGGCTGCTACCCCCGGGTTCAGGTGCCCCTTCCCAGGTTCCTCCTTCATCGACTCCTGGGGATACGCTCGCTCCGGTGGGCGAGCCCACAAAGGAACCGACATGATGGGTCCGTACGGGGCGCCGCTGTACGCCGTCGCCAGCGGAATCGTCTATACCGGCAACAGCGGACTTGGTGGTCGCAGCGTCTGGGTGGTGGCCGACTACGGAGTTGCCTTCTACTACGCCCACCTCTCGGGCTACAACGTCTCGAGCGGGTCGCGGGTCTCAACCGGAGATGTGGTCGGTTTCAACGGGGATTCGGGGAATGCGGCCGGCGGTGCCCCGCATCTTCACTTCGAGATTCACCCCGGCGGGCGTGGAGCGGCAGCCGTGAACCCGTATCCAACCCTTGTTTCGGCCTGCCGGTAACCTCAACCTCGTGGATTCCATACCCGCCGACCCCGATCCGACCCAATCGGCCACCTCCGCAGAGGACGCCGCCCAGCTTGAACGCCGCCGCATCGACCAGATTCGCGAACCCGAATTCCTGGCCGACCTACCGGATATTTCCGTGAAGGAGCTGCGCTCCCGGCGCGATCTGGCCGACACGGTCGAGACCGAGCTTTCCTACTACCGGCGCCTGCTGCACGGTCGGATGGATCTCCTCGCGTTCGAGCAGAGGCGGCGCCGCGGCGAGGAAACCCGCAGCCTGATCGACGCGCTGCCCGAGATACTCACCGGTCGCGACCGGACGGGCGGGGCCAAGGCACGGCACCTGTCGACTGAACTGCCGTATCTCCCGATCAAGGGAAAGCGTCATCTGGACCGCATCCTCGGCAATGACTTGATGATTCGCATGTCGGAACTGACCGAGGAAGAGCTGTCCGAGGCAGCCACTGAGCTCACCGAATTGGAAGCAGAGATTTCGGGCCTTCGCCAGGAGGTTCAAGGCGTTCTCGATCGACTACAAACCGCGGTGATCGCCCGGTACAAGAACGACCTGGGTGATCCCGCCCTTCGCCCCTCCTAGGGCGCGCGGTGCTGGCCGAAGAGGTCCGTTCGGGCCTGGTCGAAACGGTTCATGACGGCGCCGTTGCCGTCGTCTCTGTCTCGGGGGAGCTGATCGCCTCCTACGGTGAGATAGATCGGCCGTTCTACTTTCGGTCGTCGGCCAAGCCATTCCAGGCCGCGGTGTCGCAGGCCTGTGGGGCCGGCCTGGTGCGAGAACAGATCGCCCTGGCTTGTGCCAGCCACGACGGCGACCCGGTCCATGTCGCACTGGTCGAGTCGATCCTGGCGAGCGCTGGCCTCACCGCCACCGATCTCAAAAACCCGCCGGGGTGGCCCCTGTCCGGAGCGGCCCAACGACGGCTGGCGGCGAGCGGACACCCAACCCCGAGCCGCCTCTGGCACAACTGTTCCGGCAAACATGCGGCAATGCTGGCGGCGACCGTTGCCTCCGGTTGGGATCCGTCCACCTACCTCGACCCCCACCACCCTCTCCAGGTTCGGATCACCGAAGCCATCAGGGATGTCGCCGGTCCCGTCGAACCGATCGGCGTCGATGGCTGCGGTGCCCCGGTGTTCGCAACGACGGCCCGGGGAATGGGGAGAGCGTTCGCCCGCCTGTCGGACGCGGACGAGTTCGTGGAGATCTTCGATGCCATGCATGCGTTCCCTGCTCTGGTTTCCGGCGTCGACAACGTGGATGCCGCCATCGCTACTCAACTCGATGCTGTCGCCAAGCGAGGCGCCGCCGGCGCCATCGGGATCGGTTTGCGCGGCAGACTCGGGATAGCCGTCAAGGTCTGGGGAGGCTCGGGTCTCATCGCGGGCGTGGCTGGCCTGGCTGCTCTCGATCAACTGGGCTCCTTGACGCCATACGCCCGGGAACGCCTCCAAGGGCATTCGCATCCGGTGGTCAAAGGAGGCGGGCAAGCGGTGGGAAGATTCGAGCCTCGCCTGGAGTTGCGATGGCAATGACTCATCTGGATCAGTTCCCCGAGGGGGGATTCGACCTGGGCGCGTTCGCTCCGCGAGTAGGGCCCTTTCCGATGGCTGAGTTCCTGCGGGCGTGGTGGCAGGAGTTTCAGCCAGACGCCCGGGTGGTGATCATTTCGAGCGGCAGCGGGGCCCTTCCTCTGATGGAATCAGCGGGTGTGATTCAGTTCCTGGGTGATAGCGACCTGACCGACTACCACAGCCCGCTGGGCCAGGATGTCCAGGGTCCGGTGGACATCCTCGTCACGATGATCGATCGCACGACCTCACTCGACCTCGATTCACTTCCGGGCGAGGCCGCTACTGCGATCGCCGAGAGCCTGTCGTCAACCGGGCTCCGTCCCAAGACCTCCGAGCAGACCGTCGCCCGGGTCTTGCAGCTGCCGTCTTCGATTGATGACTACCACCTGCTGATCGGCAAGAAGGAACGGCACGAGTTGCGTCGGAAGCGCCGCCGCTACGAGGAGCAGGTCGGACCTGCGACCCTCAGCACCAACATCGGGACCGGCTTCGGCTTTGATGAGTTC
The DNA here is from genome assembly GCA_035525055.1 of Acidimicrobiia bacterium. Classification (GTDB taxonomy): domain Bacteria; phylum Actinomycetota; class Acidimicrobiia; order Spongiisociales; family ZC4RG35; genus DATEEG01. Next base: position 4,673 of record DATLEZ010000103.1, read on the forward strand.
GTGAGACTTCATCGGCTGGCCCCGGGCGACAAGGGGACCTTCATGACGGGGGAGCGTCACCGGTTCTTCTCACGCCTCGCCGGCCAAGACGGTTGGCGGGTCGACTACCTTGAGAACGATGGCGCTGCCACTGCTTGCCTGTTCGGTTGGACCGACGGGTCCGACTATTACCTCTACAACTCGAGCTTCGACCCGGCTTTTCACTCTGCTTCTCCGGGGCAGGTCCTGCTGGCAGCGATGATCGAGCACGCCATCACCGAGGGCTGGGGCGTCTTCGATTTCTTGAAGGGCGATGAGAGTTATAAGGCCCGCCTAGGGGCCGTCCCCCGTCAGCTGTTCCGGGTCGAGGCTTCGCGGTGATCAAACGTGTTGCCTACCTGTCGATGCACACCTCGCCTTTGGTCCAACCCGGCTCCGGGGACGCCGGGGGAATGAACGTCTACATCGATCAATTGTCGAGGACGATGGCGGGACGTGGCGTGGAGGTGGAAGTGTTCACTCGACGGACCGATCACGACGATCCCGAAGTCGTCGACGTCGTGCCCGGCTATCGGGTGATCCACGTCGACGCCGGACCGCCCCACCCGATTCCGGCGTCTTCGCTGCCGCGATACGTGCGGACTTTCGCCAAGGCGGTCGAAACCCGCCTGCGACCGAATCCTCCTCAAATCCTTCACTCTCACTATTGGTTGTCGGGCTGGGCGGGACTTCTGGTGAAGCGGTCATTGCGAATCCCCCTGGCGAACTCGTTCCACACGCTCGGGCGCGTGAAGGAGGGGAGCAGGCGGCCCGATGATCCTCCCGAGAGCCTGTTGCGGATCGCCGCCGAGCACGAGGTGATCGAAGGCTCGGACTGTGTGATGGCATCAACGCCGGCCGAGGCGGCCGAACTGCTGGAGCACTACGGGGCTGATCCCAATCGCCTCTGTACTTCTCCGCCCGGGGTGGACCACCGGGTGTTTCGACCGGGTTCGCAGCGATCGGCTCGGCGTCGATTGGGTTTGGGTCCAGGGCTTGTCCTTCTCTTCGTAGGACGGATACAGCCCCTCAAGGGAGTTGATCTCCTCCTCGAAGCTTTTGGCCGAATCGAATCCATCCACCCTGAAGCCACCCTGTTGATCGTCGGTGGACCGTCGGGGCCGAACGGCCGCCAGGAACTTTTGGCGCTGCGTCAGCGGGCAGTAGCTCTGGGTGTGATCGGCCGGATCAAGTTCTACCGACCGCTCCCGCACGGTCTCCTCGCCGATTTCTACCGCGCCGCCGATGTCGTGGTCGTCCCTTCGCGGGCTGAGAGTTTCGGCCTGGTGGCGGCCGAGGCTCAAGCGTGCGGGACGCCGGTCGTGGCGGCGAAGGTAGGTGGTCTCGTTTACGTGGTCGACGATGGGGTGACAGGCATCCTGGTCGCAGGCTGGAACCCCGCCGATTACGCCGAGGTGCTTGACCGGCTCCTGTCCGACGAGGGGCTGCGAACGAAGATGGGCGAAGCGTCGGTGATCTGGGCAAAGCGCTTTTCTTGGGATGCGACCGTCCGGCGCTACCTCGAGTTGTACAAGGGCGTGTTGGTTAGTGGATGAGCAGGCCGCTGCCTTGCTCTCCCAGGTGGTCGATTCGTGGGTGGCCGATCCTGACTCGGATGTGGTCTATGCCGAGAAGGTTGAAGGACGCCTCGCGGTTCGAATGCGCCAGCAAGTGCGTGAAGCAACGACTGTGTGGTTCTGGGTGGGTGACCGGAGCCTGATCGCTGAGGCCTACGTGATTCCCGCCCCGGCCGAGGCTGAGGATGCCTACCGACAGGCGTTGGTACGGAACGGTCGCAGCTTTCGCGTCAACTTTGCCCTCGATCATGAAGGAGCCCTGGTTCTGCGGGCGCGTATTCCTCTGGACCGGGTCGATTCCACGGAACTCAGTTACTTACTCGCTGAGATTTACGAGACGATCGAAGTCTCGTTCCGGAGCTTGGTGGGGCTGGTCCGTCAGCGCGAAAAGCTGCCGTAGAAAGTTGCCAACATGCCCTTGTGCACAAGACCCTGTGGAAACCTGTGGATATGGGGACAACTAGTCGAAATCAGGCAAACGCAGGGTGTCCCCATATGGCATCAGACATCAATTGGCATCGGTTGCGTGTAAAGAGCGCGAAACTGGGCGTAGAGGGACCACATTGACGCTGGGCCGGGGTCGCCGTACCTTCGAACTGTCAGCGCCCAAGGTGCGGACCGGCGAAGATGAATGCTCGGGGAAGTGCGGGATTCAAGCCGGAATGTTCCTTGGGCGCTTGTCTAATTCCAAGACGCCAGACGCCAGACGCCAGACGCCAAACGGAAAAGGCGGAAGACAGAAGGCGGAAGTCGGAAGCCGATCCAGGCCGTCTTCCGTCTGATGACGGTTCTGACCACCGGGCAGTTGAATCGGGCACTGCTTGCTCGGCAGATGTTGCTGTCACGCTCGACGGCCGCGATCCCGCGGGTGCTGGAGCGGATGGCGGGGTTGCAGGCCCAGTACGCCCCCGCCATCTACGTCGGTTTGTGGTCGCGGATGGCGGGTTTGCACCGGCCGCAAGTCACGAGGGCTCTGGAGCGGCGATTGATCGTGCAGGGAACCATGATGCGATCGACGATCCATGTGGTTTCGGCGAGCGACTACTGGCCCCTCATGGTGGCGACCGACGAAGCACGCCGGCAATGGTTCGCTCGGGTCTACCGGGGCCCATATAGCGAAGAGGATTTTGCAGCCGCCTCTGAGACCGTCCGGGATCTCCTTGGCTCTGGCCCCCAACCCAGGTCTGTGCTCGTCGACGCGATCGGCAACGACCTATGGGCCGGTATCCATCTCGACATGGTGCGGGTGCCGCCTTCGGGAACCTGGGAGCGGCGGCGGGCTGATCTTTACGGGCTAGCCGAACACTGGATCCCACGGCCTGCGATCGCAATGGACGCGGCTCTTGAGGTGTTGATCCGTCGTTATCTGGGCGGGTTTGGCCCGGCAGTTGCGACTGACATCGGTACCTGGGCGGGGATGCATGTGGATCGGATCCTCCCGACTCTCGAGCGCATGGATCTCCGACACTTCCACGCCGAAGACGGCAAGGTGTTGGTCGACATCAAACGGATGCCGCTGCCAGATGCCGACGTCGCGGCACCGGTGCGTTTCCTGCCCGTGTGGGACGCGGCCCTTCTGGTCCACGCCCGAAGGAAAGCTGTGCTCGGCGAGGAGCACCGCCCGATCATCTTCAGCACGAAAACGCCCCAGTCGATGCCGACGTTCCTGGTCGATGGAGCGGTAGCCGGAACCTGGAAGTACGAAGCCAGCCGAGTGAAGCTGACCCCTTTCGACGTGATCCGGAGGAAGTGGAAGCGAGACCTAGAAGAAGAAGCGAAAGCCCTGGCCGCGTTCCATGCGTAAACGTTCTACGTTCTACGTTCTACGTTCTACCCGCGTCAAAACTTGAGGTGCGGGATTTGAACGTAAAACGTAAAACGTAAAACGTAAAACGTAAAACGCTCTTAAAGCCCAAACATCACTTCCCGGAGATTCACCGGTTTGGCCGAGAAACCTTCCAGGTCGATTCGGACCGAGCCGAGTCGAAGGCCCTGCATCCCGTCACCCTTGTTGGTCAAGACTCGGAGAGTCCCGTCGTCGACCTCAAGTCGCCCAAGACCCTGACATCTTCCCTCGGCGTCGTGAATCCCCACCAGAAGTCCGTCGAGTCGGGACGGATCGAGGCCGGTCGGCAGGGTCGGAGCGAACACTGTGGGTTTGACACGCCATTTCTCGAGGGGTGGAGCAAAAGCCAGCTCGAAACGATCAGAACGACGGCCGGCTCGATCGTCCGGGCTGGAGGGAAGGACGTCGGGCTCGACTGGCGCCGTCACAACTTTGGCTCCAAAGAACCGTCGCAACATACCCACCACCGGCTCGAGTTCACCGCCTCGCTGCAACGCGACCACGGCATCAGGGCGGCACAGCTCCATCTTGTGGTACTTCAAAGTCTCGCCGCCAACGCCGGAGATGACGCCGGTCGTGTCGATCACCACGGTGTCGGCCGACTGCCGGGCCTGTTCGACGAGGGCGGCTGTGGCGATTACCTGCTGCAGGACCAGCCTCTCGGCGCTGATGCCACCGACAAAGTGAAGTGCGTCGGGCCGATCGAGTTGCTCCATGTCGCCCTGGTTGCGAATCACCTTGAGGGAGACGCAACTAGGTGGGCCGATCGAGCTGTTGCCAATGTCGGCGTCGACATAGCCGACCGTTCGCCCCGCTTCGACAGAAGCACCAACGATTCGACGGGCCATCGTGGTCTTGCCGGTGTCGATGGCCCCGATCAGCATCACCGAGGCAACGTCGGCGAGTTGTTGTGCAATTTCCTGGTGAACCGAGACCGCCACCCGCGCATCATATGACCCACTCGACGAACTTCTGACCAGGCAACCCCGACAGCTTCTTTCCGGTTCTTTCCGGCGCTTTCCGAGCGGGAGGCTCGGTGCCCTTCCGCTTAACCTGACAGCGTGGCTCTGCCCATCAGCTTTCTGTCGGACTTCGGACATCTCGATGAGTTCGTCGGAGTTGTGCACGGTGTCATCTACCGTCTCTCACCCGAGTCCCGGATCATCGACATCACTCACGGGATCCCGGCCGGGGACGTGAGGGCCGGAGCCCTGGCCCTGACCCGGGCGATTCAGTACCTGCCACCGGGCATCGTGCTGGCAGTGGTCGACCCGGGGGTTGGCACCGCCCGTCGCGCCATCGCAGCGGCGACCGAATTCGGGTTCTTCGTCGGTCCCGACAACGGGCTCCTCTCTCCGGCTGTGGCAATGATTGGTGGGGCCCACTCCATCAACTCCATCGAGAGTCCCGAAGTCATGATCCCAGGCCCCGGCGCGACGTTTCAGGGGAGGGATCTGTTCGCTCCAGCCGCCGCGCTACTGGCATCGGGCGAAGCGTCGCTTGATGACCTCGGTCCACCGGTCGATCCGGCTTCCGTTATGCCTCTGATGCTTCCGCTCCCGAAGGTCGAGCTCAACATGGTGGTTGGCGAGGCGTGGTGGGTCGACGTCTACGGCAACGTCGAAACCAACATCGGACCGGACGACCTGATGGTGATAGGGGCGCGACCCGGCGGCTCGGTCGTGGTTCGGATCGGCGCCACCGAACACGAAGGGACGTGGGTGGAGACATTTGGCGACGTGGGCGAAGGCGAGCTGGCAGTCCATGTCGACTCGGCCGGCTTGATCGCCCTGGCTGTACGAGGTGGGCGTGCCGACGACGAGTTGAACGCAGCGCCCGGGATGGCTGTGACCTTCTCCCCTGGACCGTGACAACAGTTCACGGGATTCAAACTTCTCCCTAACCTGTGAATTCAGCCCAGGGCCCCCATCCACCCCGGAGAGCCGAGCTTGGTCCGAAAACAAGACGACAGCGCACTCGGCCACGATGAGCTTCTGAGATTCGTCGAGCGGTTGGCTCTGCTGTTGACGAGTTCCGGGCTCCCACGGATGCCTGCCCGCGTATTCGCTTACGTCATCGCTGAGGACGCCGAGCGTTACACGGCCCGCGAACTCGCCGAGGGTTTGCGAGTGAGTCCCGCCGCCATCTCGGGAGCCCTGAAGGTCCTGGTCCAGTCCGGAATCCTCGCTCGCGACCGGACCCCCGGTGAGCGCAGCGATCACTATCGAGTATTCGACGACGACGTTTGGATGGCGATCGGAAGCCAGCGCCTGGAGCTTCTCCCCTTCTGGGAAGATGGCCTCGATGAGGGCATCAAGCTCCTAGGGCCCAACCGTCCTGGTGGCCGCCGCCTGATGGAGACAAAGGCTTACTTCGAGTTCATGAGCGAGGAGCTGCCGAAGCTCTACAAGCGATGGCACCAGCGCCGAAAGAAGCTATTTCCCGACGACGCCTGAAGCCGTCGAACGTCGCTCCACTCAGCGTCGCCACAGGTCACGGGTAAAAAGCACTAGTACCGGAAAGATCTCAAGTCTCCCAATGATCATTAGACCCGATTGGAGCCACTTGACCAGGTCGGGCAGTTCCAAATAGCTCCCAGAAGGCCCGACCGTTCCCAATCCGGGACCGACGTTACCGAGCGTGGCGGCCACGGATGAAGCGGCACTCACGAGGTCAAGCCGTTCGCTCAGGTTGGCGTCGATGAAGGTTGTTAGGAACGTGGCGGTCATGAAGAGGAACATGTAGAAGAGAAAAAACGACTGGATCGCTTCGACGGTCGATTCCGAAACCCGTTCCCGCCCGAACCGGAGCGTGAACACGCCACGGGGATGGACGAGCCTGCGGATATCGGAAATGGCCGCCTTCGACAGGATCCCGATCCGGAAAGTCTTGACGGCGCCGGCTGTGGATCCGGCCATCCCCCCGACGAACATCAAGCCAAACACGGCAACCTGAAGGGCTGGTCTCCAGGCGCCGTAATTCTCAGTTGTGAATCCGGTCGTCGTGATTACAGACACGGTTGTGAAGGCTGCGTGTCGAAATGCCTCACCCGCCGGTAGATCCCGCAGCAGGCCGCCGGCCACGATGATCACAGCGATGGTCGTGATCAGGACGTAAAGCCGGAACTCGGCCGAGTTCCAATACTCGGACGGTCGTCGCAGGGCTCTCCAATGCAACGCAAATGAGGCTCCGGCCACGAACATGAAACCCGTAATCACCCACTGCGAATAAGCGGAGAATCCTGCGATCGAGTCGGACCTTGTCCCGAACCCCCCGGTGGAGACGGTCGAGAACGTGTGGGTCACGGCCTCGAAGAGGTCCATCTCCCCGGCCCATAAGAGCATCGACTGGACGACGGTCAGAACGGCATACAGCAGCCAGAGTCGCTTGGCGGTGTCGCGGAAGCGGGGAGTCAACCGATCAGGCATGTGGCCGGTCGATTCCGCCCGCGCCAGCTGAACGCCGCCGGTGCCGAGCAGGGGAAGGATTGCAACGGAGAGGAAAATCACTCCCATCCCGCCGAGCCAGTGAGTGGCCGAGCGCCAGAAAAGCAAGCTCTGGGGCAGCACAGAGGGGTCAGGGAGGATGGTGGCTCCCGTGGTGGTGAAGCCTGACGCCGTCTCGAAGTAGGCGTTCGTCACGGTGTCAATCGACCCGGTGAGGAGAAAGGGGAGGCTGCCGAATGCGGAGATCACGAACCACGACAGCCCGACTGCAGCGAACCCGATCTTCACCGTGATGGGCGCCGGTTTTCCTATCTGGCGGGCCAGGATCAGGCCTATGCCGACCGTGATGGCGGCAGCCACCGTAATCCACGTCGCCTCAGTGAACTCCGAATAGACCAGGCCTACTCCGGCCGCGGCCAACATGGCCGTACCGACACCTATGAGCACGAAGCCGAGGATGTAGGCGACAGGCTCCAACAAGCGTGCTCTGACGCCGTGCTTCAACCCGCGCCCGGTCGTCATGTTGGACGGGCAAACAGCGCCGACGTCTCTTCAATCCGGGCAGGCAGAGAGAAGAAGATCAGGTTGTCGCCAGCTCGGATCACGGTCGAGCCGTCCGGTATGAAAGTGGCGTTGCGGCGAGAGATTCCGCCGACGACAACGTCGTTGGGTAGGTCGAGGTCGATGACCCGCTGGTCGGCGGCCTCGCTCCCCTCCTCGACTTCGATCTCGATCGCTTCTGCGTCGCTATCCGAAAACGTGGCTACCTGGTGGATTCTTCCTTGCCGGACAAATCGAAGAATTGCGCTGGCGGCGAGCAGTCGGCTGGAAATGGCGCCGTCGATCCCGACATCGGTCAGAAGGTTCACGAGGCTCAGCCGGTTGAAGCGAGCGATAACGCGGGCAGCCCCGAGTGACTTTGCAACCAGGCACGACAGAACGTTGACTTCGTCCCATCCCGTAAGTGCGAAGACCACGTCTTCGTCGGAGAGGTCGAGGTCGCGCAGAACCTCCGGATCGGTCGGATCGCCCTTCATCACTACGGCCTTGGGGAAACGGCCGGAGAGATGAACGCACCGCTGAGCATCCTCGTCGACGATGGCGACCTGAAAGCCCGCCTCCAACAATCCTGCTGCGGTCAACTCAGCCAGTCTCGTTGATCCGAATATCGCTACTCGGCGGATCCGGTCGGTCCGCAATCCGAGGAGGCCAAGCACCTTTTCGACGTCGGGCTCGGCGACCATGATCAACGCGTGGTCGCCCGGCTCAACGACCGTGTCCTCATGCGCAATGATCGTCAGCCCGTGTCTTACCACCGCCGCTAGAACCCATCCCCAATGCGCCTCGCGCAGATGGACCTGACTAACCGCTTTTCCAACAAGTTCCGAGGTCGCTTTCACCGTGCCACCGACCAGCATGAGCTTGCCCTCAGCGAATCCGATAAGTTCCGACACGCCGCTTCGGTGGACCAGAGAAACCAGCTCCGCGGCTGCGGTCGCCCCCGGATCGATGACGACGTCCACCCCCAGGGCGTCAACTCCCTCACGTAGGCCCGGATCTTCGATCCGAGCAACCGTCCTGCGGGTTCCGAGCTGACGGGCCGTGTGGCAGGCGATGATGTTGGCGCCATCCGAGTTGGAGACTGCGATCAGCAGGTCCGCCCTGGCTGCGCCGGCCTTGGAGAGAACTGCCGCGCTGGAGCCGTTTCCGGCGATGACCATCGCATCGAGGCGCTCTTGCAGACCGGCCGCCACGTGCTCATCGTTCTCGATCAGCACGACTTCGAGGCCCTCGCTCGACAGGCGTTCCGCCAGATAGGAGCCGACCGCCCCGGCGCCGACGATGAGGATCTTCAGAATTCTCTCCGCACGGCGGAGCACGGTATCCGACAATCGCCTCGAATCGGATTCGGATCACCGTGTTTTCTGAAGATTTCGGTAGTGGGTCAGGTTGAGCGAAGGCACGGGTTCAACCTCCCAAGCCTTGAGGTTTGTCCAATCCATCAGCCAAGGAAACCGGATTCAGCTGGCCTCGACGACAAATTTGGCGCACCGCTCCCGGATCAGACGAAACCTGGCCCGAGACTCCCGGTTTCCGGGACTCTCAGACCGAATTACGTATTCAGCGGGAGCGAGCCGCCAAATTAGGAGGGGCCGCCAAATTATGGGGGGTTCGATGACGGGCGGATCCCCTCTTCGCTGATCTTGGCTGCATCTGAACATCCATAGACCCAGCTCAACCTGACCCACTAGCAAGATTTCACAAGTTTGTGAATAGTGTGTACTCTGGATCGTTATGGACAACATCATCTCTGCCAGTGGTTTGACCAAGAACTTCGGTCGAACGATCGCCCTCGACGGACTCGACCTGGAGGTCGCCCAGGGCGAAGTCCACGGATTCCTGGGTCCCAACGGGGCCGGCAAGACCACCACGATCCGGATTCTCCTCGGCCTTATCCGGGCCGATGGGGGAACCGCCCGTTTGTTCGGCGGTGATCCGTGGTCGGACGCAACCGAACTCCACCGAAGGCTCGCCTATGTCCCTGGTGACGTGACGCTGTGGTCGAACCTAACGGGTGGCGAGGTCATCGATCTGCTTGGTCGGCTGAGAGGCGGCCTCGACCTCGCCAAGAAGGACCAACTCCTCCAGCGTTTCGATCTGGATCCGACCAAGAAAGGTCGCACGTATTCCAAGGGGAATCGACAGAAGGTCGCCTTGGTGGCGGCACTGGCGGCCGACGTCGAACTGTTGATTCTCGACGAGCCCACCGCCGGCCTCGATCCCCTGATGGAGGCCGAGTTTCGTTTGTGCATCGAGGAGGATCGCCAAAACGGACGAACAGTCTTGCTGGCGAGCCACATCCTCGCCGAGGTAGAGGCGCTGTGCGATCGGATCAGCATCGTCCGTTCCGGCCGCATCGTCGAAAGTGGAACTCTCGCTGACTTGCGCCACCTGACGAGGACGACGATCTCGGCCGAGATCGAGAGAAACGCTTCGAGTCTTAAAGGTCTACCAGGGGTCCACAACCTCGTCACAAGGGATCACAGAGTGGATCTTGAGGTCGACTCCGACCAGATTGGCGACGTCCTCACCAAGGTTGCGGCGCTCGGGGTTCGAAGTTTGATCAGTCAGCCACCGACTCTCGAGGAGCTGTTCATGCGGCACTATCGGGAGGATGCTCCACAATGAAGTCCCTGGTCGGAACCAGGCAGCTGGTCCGTTTCGTCCTGCGCCGCGAGAGACTCCGCCTCGCCATCTGGGTGGCAGCTCTCACAGTGACCCCGGTCGGGACCGCTAGTGCGTTCATCGGGCTTTACCCGTCCGAAATCGACCGCGAACGACTGGCTGCGACGGTTGCCTCCAATCCGGCGCTGGTGTCGTTCCTCGGCCCGATTTACGACTCCAACGTGGGTGCCCTTACCGCCTGGCGGATTGGGACGATCGGATCTCTCTTGATCGGATTGATGGCAGTCCTCACGGTGATCCGCAATACCCGCGAGGAGGAAGAGACCGGTCGACGGGAACTGCTCGGATCAACGGTGCTGGGGCGCCACGCCTCACTGACGGCCGCCTTGCTGGTTGCGGGCGGGGCAGGGATTGCCACCGGCGGGCTAATTGCGGCGGGTTTGATCGGTGTCGGTCTTTCGGCAGCGGGGGCGGTCGCCTTCGGGGTCGGATTCGCCGCGGCGGCCCTGGTGTTCGCGGCCGTGGCCGGCGTTGCCGCCCAACTCACGGAAGGTGCCGGGGCCGCTCGGGGAATCGCGATTGGCTATGTGGGCTTCTCCTTCCTCCTGCGGGTAGCAGGCGACGGTGGCGAAGCCGCCGGGATCGGCTGGTTGTCCTGGCTGTCTCCGATCGGGTGGTTCACCCGCCTCCGTCCCTTTGCTTCAGAGCGTTGGCCGGTTCTCCTTTTGTTTGCGGGTTTGGCCATTGTTCTTTGCTTCGCCTCGTACGGGCTGTCGTCCCGTCGGGATGTGGCTGCCGGTGTGATCCGGCCTCGGCCTGGGCCCGCAACGGCAGCTTCCTGGCTCCGGTCTCCGCTCGCCCTGGGCTGGCGCCTCCACCGTCCCTCTTTCATCGGATGGTCCGTCGGTCTTGTCGTGGTTGGAATGGTTTACGGGTCGGTGGCGGATGGGATCGGCGACATGCTGGACGAGAGCCCTCAACTCGCCGAGATATTCGAGCAATTGGGGGGCGCGGCCGGAATCACCGATGCCTTCTTTGCGGCTGCGATGGGGATTCTTGCTCTCATCGCCACTGCTTACGCGATTCGTTCGGTCCTCCGCCTCCGTATTGAGGAGGAAAGCCTTCGGGCCGAACCAGTTCTCACCACGGCCACGCCCAGACTTCGGTGGGTCAGAAGCCATCTCGTCTACGCGGCGGCAGGTCCGGTGGTGATGCTTAGCCTGGCCGGAGCCGCTGCGGGGGCGACCTACGGGGCGATCATCGGCGATGTCGCCGGACAGTCGCAGAAGGTGGTCGGCGCGGCTCTCATTCAGCTCCCGGCGGTGTGGGTCGTTGTTGGAGTTGCAATGACGCTCTTCGGGGTTTTCCCGCGCTTGATCTCGGTGAGCTGGGGAGTGTTGGTCACCTTTCTCCTGCTTGGCCAGCTAGGACAGATACTCCAGTTCCCCCAATGGTCGCTGAATCTGTCGCCGTTCAGCCATATTCCGAGGTTGCCATCGGCTGATATCGACGTTGTCCCGCTTCTGGTCCTGACCGCGATAGCGCTGGTCTTGACCGCAGTCGGCATGCGCGGGTTCCAACGCCGCGACATCATGAGCTAGGCAGTGCCAAGACGGTAGACGGAAGACAGAAGATCTAGCCCGTCAGGATCGCTCGCAACTGAAACGCACCGGCAATCAAGATCACCAAAAGAAGCACGAGGATGACTATCGCTGTAGCCGGACGCACTGAGGCACAGTAGGCACAGCCCCATCGTTCAAAGCCTTCCGACTTTCGACTTCCGCCTACTGAACGCGACGAAGCCCCCGGGGCAAGGGGGCTTCGCCTATAAGAGAGTGACGGGTACTCCGCTTATGGGGCGGGCTGGGAGGCATATCACACCTTGGGTTGAACGTGCCCTCGGTATGACAGGCGCGGAGCCCGTATCCACTCTCTCTTCGGAGGTTACATCGTCCCGCTGGATTAAAACTTGAGAGCAATCTCCTGCCAGAAATTGGCAGGGCCTAGGGAGCGGGATTCTCCGCCTCTCCCTCACCCTCGCCCACTGCTCCCTCGCCGTCGACTGGGGCGCCCTCCTCGGGGGCAGGCTCGGCTAATCCGCAGTCAGCCAGGGCCTCTTCTGCCGCCACTCCGCCGAATCTCACCCGTTCGAACGCCGAGACAGCACCGATCTGCTCCGGGGTCAGCGCAGCTGCAAATGAAGGCATGTTGCCAGCTCCTCCGACCGGCTTATTGAGATCGCCGTATGTAGCCCGGCCCTCATTCTGAAAACCCTGGGTCCCTTTGGCGACCCATTCGACGTGGTCCATGCAACTCGAGAAGGTCGATCGGACGGTCGTCAGCGCCGGACCCACGCCCCCCTGTCCCTGGGCACCGTGGCAGCTCTGACAGTTGGCCGACGCCACAACCTGGCCCGTATAGATCTGTTCACCAAGGGCTATGAAGTCGGTGCCGCCGCCGGGCGTCCCCCGGCCTTCGAAGGGGGACCCATCACAGTTGCTGAGGGCACCGGTGACCCGGTCGGCCAGAAGTTCGCCAGCCTCGCCGCAATCGTTGGAGGTCGCCCCGAACAGTTGGAGCAGGCCAAACAGCGGAATGAGCAGCAGCATCGAAGCCAGCCACTTCGGCAGCGTCGGAACGATGCGCTCGGTGAGACCGGAGGTCGGCACGGTGACAACGACCGGGTAACGAAGAGCTTCCTTAGGCGACACCTCGGTAGGCGGCGGTGGAGCATTAATGGTCCGAGGCTCGGCGGGCGTATGAGGTTCCAGGCTCGAAGTTTGAGGTGCCGATGCAGTTTGAGCCTGGGCTGTCGCCGGTTCCGGTTCGGGGCTGGCGTCTGGCGTCTGGCGTCTGGCGTCTTCTTGCTCCGGTGGGCTCGTCGAGGCCGCCGTCGTCGCCTCTGGTGCCTCACCTCCACCGGCCCAGGCGGCCAGGATCTCATCGACAGAGGCACCGGTGGCTCTGGCCCGGGCTTCGGCCGAGCGCTTGACCAGGGCTTCGGGAACACCCATGGCGGCGGCCGCAGCGGCTAGGTCACTCATCTCGACTCCTGTAGGTACGCCACCAGGTTGGCGAGGTCGGTCTCGGAAAGCCCGGTGGCGGCAGGATGGTCTCCCTCGCCCGTCAGAAGAGCGAGCAGTGCCGCAGTGTCTTCGATCCGGGAGCCGACACCCGATAGATCGGGTCCCGTCCGCCGGTAGCCGATGATCTGATTGGTGTCATCGAGGGTGACCGGGCCTAGGCCCACATCTGTGACGACGTTGCGAATCAATTGGGTGTGACAGCTCGCGCAACCTTGAGATGCATAAATGTGGCGGCCATCGATGGCCGCCGACGAGAACGGATGGTTGGACGACCGGATGCCATTGCCCGGCTGCTGCAAGGAGGGGAGAAAGGCCGAGAGGAGCAGCGAGAGAACGAGCAAGCCGAGGCTCCCGCTAATCATGACACCGACCCCTTGCCGCTCGCCCACCAGAACCGGCGGCGCAGAGGGCGCCGCGGGGCGTCGGACCGTCTCCGCCGGGGCTTCTTTAGTGGCGTCTGGCGTCTGGCGTCTGGCGTCCCCTTGCTCTGGCTCGACTTGACCCTCCAGCGGCGTTTCAGCGCGTTCGGGGCCGGCGTCTGGCGTCTCGGGGCCGGCGTCTCCCTGCTCCGGTGCGCTCGTCGAAGCCGTCGCCGCTGGTGCCTCACCTCCACCGGCCCACGCCGCCAGGATGTCGTCGACCGTTGCCCCGGTGGCTCTGGCCCGGGCTTCCGCTGAGCGCTTGACCAGGGTCTCGGGGACACCCATGGCAGCAGCGGCGGCAGCGAGATCGCTCACTCTGGCCACATCATTCTGTTTGGGCCTCGTCGTCGGATATCAGCACTTCCTGGATGGTCGCTCGGCCGGATGTCAACGAGCGGTAGATGGAAGCGCAGAGCCCGAGTTGGGAAAGCATTCCGAGCGTCCCGAACAGAAGGGCGATGCCAAATAGCACCGAAGGAAGGCCGGAGGTCTGAGCCCAGCCCTCACCAAAGTTTTCGACGAGTCCGCTGTAGGCGGCGCCTGTCCATCCGTAACCCGCCGTTAGGCCGGCCAGGACTAGAAACAGGAAGGCGCCGCCGGCGGCGAAGGTGGTTCTTCGAACGAGCCTTGCCGCCCGTTTCTGCGAGTCGATCATGCGGCCCACCAGTGTTGGGATGGCAAGCCAGGCAAAGGAAGCGAACATGAGCATCACCGCCCCGAACATGAGGAGATAGGTGACGCCGTCCCAGAACGGAGTGAAGGCGACGAGGACCGCGGCTGACCGAAAGCCGGCGATCGCGGTGACGATCCCGGCGATCGCCCCCATCGCCGACCCGGTCACGGCGGCCGCCAGGATCGGCCTTCGACCGATGTTCTTCCATTCGGGCCCAACCGTCATCGCGAGGTTCACGGCATTGGCGGTGGCTGCCACCGGGATCGCCAGGCCGAGCACCGCGGCGACACCCTGCAGCCATTCCGGAGCAGGGCCGGCGACCAGTTGCGCCGGTCCCATCCACACCGCCCCGAACAAGAGGGACCAAAAGCCGACCCGGGCCAGTTGTCGATTGGCGAGCGGCTGGCCCGATGCCTTCGGCACGACGTAATAGGCAAGGCCGGTGGCGACCCCCAATGCCCAGACATGGAGGAAACCGGCGGTGAAGACGAGGTCCCCGAGCGCGATGGCGAGCGATCTCAGGCCTGGCAGGTTGCCGGCCAGATATAGGACCGGTAGCCAGGTGACCCCGGCGACCAGGAACCACACCGATGGATAGACGGTCGACTCCCGCCGTTCGCCGAGAGACAGGAGCGTGACGACCGCCGGCACCGCCAGGATCGCGAGGACGGGCAAGTCCCACCACCAGGGGATGGCGAAAGGCTCCCGCCCATCTCCGAATCCGAGCCCGACCAGAACTGTGCCGACGACGAAGACGCCGACCGAGGCGACCAATGAGAGGTTGGCCAGTCCTTCTGCCCGTAGCGAAGCGCCCGTGAGGCGGGGCAGCAGGTAATACACGCCTCCGGCCAAGCCCAGCACCAGCCATCCGAGCATCAGTGCGATCATCGCCATGGGGCGCAACCGACCGGCCGATATGGGAAACAGAGCAGGGAAACGCATGGCGGCCATCGACGCCAGCCAGAGCACCGCCCCGATCCCGAGGAACGCAGTGGAGGTAAAGAGGTGGCGGGTGGCGGCGCTGTCGCGCCTCGCCCCGGCGGCCATGAGACCTTTCAACCTGCCGGGTGGGCCGAGCTCGGATTGTGTTGTGCCGCTACCTGCTGTCGAGGTGGTTGCCACCGGTGCGTTCCCAATTCACTACGTGCCGTTCGATCCGTCGGGAGCATAGGGGCAGTTTGGAACCGGAAGGGCACTCGATCCTGGTCCGAGGGTGTTCTCCCCGTTGAGGCCGCTGTGGTTCGTCCGCCAATGCAAGGTGTGGTAGAAACTGTGGGATGCATCGGCTGTCTGAGCTCAACAAAAGCCAGCGAATTCGCCTGGGTTGGTCGATGCTCGTCGCCGGCGCGATTCTGCTGGTGGCAGCGGTGCTCTTGGTCCACTATTCGAGCTTGCCTCATACTCGTGTCGAGAACGGTGTCGAGGTACCGGTGGTGGTCGACTACTTCAACTGGGTACCGCGCGGTTGGCTCTGGAAGAGCGTCGGATTTATCGCCGCGTTTGCCGCCTCGCAGTTGCTGCTGGCCGGTGCTGCGCTTGCCTGGGTTTTGGGCGAGAAGATGACCTGGGCGCGGGCGACGTTCGTTGCCTGGTTGGTCTGGATCGAGTTCGTTCTGATCTTCGGCATGGTTCCCTCGGAATGGCTGAACCTCAGTCAGACCGACCTCGACTGGTCGCCGCAGAAGGTCTTCATCACTCTCCCCGCCTGGTTGGTTCTCGGCAACGAGGTTTCGATCAGCTACGCCGCCCTCAAGGACATCGTGTCGATCGGCTATCACAACGTCGTGATCGCGGGCGCCATCATTTTTGCCTATCGAATCCAGGGGATCGGCAAACCGCGCAAAACGGTCGAGAAGCCGACGCCGGTTTCACCTTATGGGCGGCCGCTGATCACCGGAGGTGACTGATGCCCAGGGGCGTTGTCGATGAGACGCCTCCGATCCGGGACGATTACCAACTTGCTCTTGTCGATGGGGACTACTTCAAAGACAAGTTGCGGCCCAAGCAGTTCCTTCACATCGATCAGGCCGAGTGCATCCTGTGTGAGGGTTGTGTCGACATCTGTCCGTGGAAGTGCATCCACTACCTATCGCTCGATGCGATCGACGAAGCCGTCAACGTCGACCACCCCGGCGAGGACACGACCAACTTTGGCTTCTTCATCGTGGACGAGGACGAGTGCACCCGGTGCGCCCTGTGCGTCGATCGCTGCCCGACCAACGTCATTTCATTGGGTAAGTTCGAGGGCTCCCTGGCGGAGCAGGCCGAAAAGCTCGGGGTCAGCCGGCGGCCGTGGGACGACGACAGCGGGCAGCGAGACTTCAAGAACGGCTACTCGTATGGCATGCGGTGGTAGGAAGGGAATGTCGTGACTGTGATTGAAAGGGTCAAGGAGCGGATCGCCGGCGTCAACGAACGCCTGCGGGGTTCGCAGGTGATGGAGTCGATCCTCCGACCTGGCTCACCTTTCAAGAAGGGTTACGCCGACACACCGCGCAACCGTTCCTACGTGATCATGAACAATGTCCTCTATCACCTTCACCCGGTCAAGGTGAAGAGGCACGCTGTCCGACTGTCGTACACCCTTTGTCTCGGGGGGCTGTCGTTCTTCCTCTTCATCCTCCTGACGATCACCGGTATCTTCCTGATGTTCTATTACACGCCGACGGCCGACCTCGCCTATGCCGACACTGCCGCGTTGTCGACCTCGGTGGCGTTCGGATCGCTGACCAGGAACTTGCACCGGTGGGGTGCCCACTTCATGGTGTTGACGGTCTTCCTGCACATGAGCCGGGTCTTCTATCACGGTGCCTACAAGCCGCCCCGTGAGTTCAACTGGGTCGTCGGGGTGATCCTGCTCCTTCTCACGCTCCTGTTGTCCTTCTCGGGATATCTCTTGCCCTGGGATCAGCTGGCACTCTGGGCGGTGACGGTCGGAACCAACATGGCCGGGTTTGTGCCGGTAATGGGCGACCAGGTCAAGTTCTTGCTGCTGGCCGGGGTGGAAGTGTCGGCCGCGACCCTCCTCAGGTTCTATGTGCTCCACGTTCTGTTCTTCCCATTCGTAATCGTCGTCTTCATGGCCGTCCACTTCTGGCGGGTCCGCAAAGACGGCGGGATTTCCGGTCCCCTATGACCCGGTCAATCGAGGTTGCCAATGGCTGAAATACCAGAAAGCCTTCTCCGTCGATCAGCCGAAGCGAAGGCCAAGGCACTGGGCCTTCCCGTCGAGCAGGTCCTGGCCGAGATGAAGGGCGAAGTGCCGCCGGCGCCAATCCCAGCTCTGGTTGTGGAAGAACCGGTCGCAGCCATCGAGGAGACGCCAGAGGGACCCGGGGTTCAGTCAGCGGAGGAACCCGTCCCCCCGCCCGAGGAGACGCCAGACGTCAGACGCCAGACGCCAGAGGAAGCCGAGTCACAAGAACCTGAGAAGCAAGAGGGCACGGAGACACCTGAAGAAACACCCGAGCCTGAAATCTCGAGGTCTGAGCCCGAGTCGGAACCAGTACCCGAGAAGGAGTTGGTTTCGGTCGCGGCTTCGGTCGCTGACTCACCACCCACCACTCAGAACCCACCATCGGCGCGGGAGGCGCCTCCGGACGCCCCACCCGCTTCGGACGCCCCACCGCCGGCGCCGGAATCGGCTTCCGGCAATGGATCTGGCAATGGGTCCGGCAACGGGAAGCGGGCTGCCCTGGTGCAGCCGCGGCCGGTGGCACCCGCGGCGGGTGTTCCCGAGGGGGTCCGAACCCAGCGGCTTCTCACAGTCGTCAAGGCGAGGGCGATTCAACAGGTCAAGTCCGAGCCCACCGACAAGGTCAACACGTGGCCTCACCTGATGATCGGGGAGTTCGCGGCTCTGCTGGCAGTGACCGGAGTCCTCATCATTCTCTCCGTCATCCTCCAGGCTCCGCTTCTCGATCCTGCCAACTTCAATGCAACTCCCAACCCTTCGAAAGCCCCCTGGTACTTCCTCGGATTGCAGGAATTGTTGTCGTACTTCGACCCGCAGATCGCCGGGGTGACCGTGCCGACGATCGTTGGGTTGATCGGGTTCATGGCCGTTCCGTATGTCGATCGCAACCCTTCGACCAAGCCCTCGGACCGCAAGTTCGCGATCATGCTCTACACGATTTTCATGGCCGGAGCCGCCACCCTCACGATCTTCGGAGTGCTGTTCCGCGGCCGCGGCTTCAACTTCTCCTATCCATGGAAGGACGGCGTCTTCTTCGACGACCTCAAAGACTGGGTGTTCTTCGAGTGACGACCCAGACCCTTCTTCTGGTCGGCGTGGCAGCGGTGGCGCTGCTGGCGGCGCTCGGGGCATTCGCCATCGCGTGGCGCCGATCCACCGGCGCGCCCACTTGGCGCGCCGCCCTCAGCCGGGAGACGTTGAAGGCCGACCGGGGTGAGAAAATCGTGGTGGGCACCCTGCCCGCGCTCGGCGAGACGGAAGACGGAAGCCGGAAGACGGAAGAAGAGACGCCAGACGCCAGACGCCAGACGCCAGACGATGGGAAACCTGTTGTGGTTGACCACGACGCGATCACCATCGCTCACGAGCAGCTGGTCGTAGAGGTCTCTCCCGAAGAGGCCGGAGTCAGTCGGCGACAGTTCTTCAATCGGGCACTCAGCGCCACATTCGGGTCGTTTCTCGCCATCCTGGGTATCGAATTGCTGGCGTTCATGTGGCCCCGTCTCAAGGGCGGGTTCGGTGCCAGCATCGATGCCGGGGCGGTGGTCGACCTCCTCGCCGCCACCCGGGCCCCGGACGGTGGGGTGGTGCCGGCCTTCATCCCGGAAGCCCGGGCATATGTGGTGCCGGTGGACGACGACAACCTGTCAGACCAGTTCGAGGGGAAATCGGTGGCAGCCGAAGGCCTGATGGCTCTATATCAGCGCTGTGTCCATCTGGGCTGCCGGGTGCCGTGGTGTGCGCCCTCCCAGGGATTCGAGTGCCCCTGTCATGGTTCCAAGTACGACTCCTTGGGGGAGTACTTCGGTGGACCGGCTCCCCGCAACCTCGACCGTTTCGTCGTCGAGGTAATCGACGCCCAGTTCATCATCCACACCGGCGACATTCTCCAGACTCCCCGGGCGCCGATCAGGTCGGTGGCCTACCCACAAGGGCCGTCCTGCATCGGAGCGATCGCGGTTCAGGAACCGGCATGAGTTCGAGCTTGGTAATAACGCTGGCCGTCATCGGCGGCGTTGCCTGGCTCGCCTTCCTTGGCGTATCCGCCCTCCGGACCCGGGGCAAAGAGCAGGTTCCCCAGAATCTCGCCCCCGGTCGCAGCGACGAGGAGTTGGAGACCAACCGTCTCGAGCGGTTCCAACAGGTCGCCGTACTGATCTCGGGCTTTATGGCGGTCAGCCTCCCCCTCTACTTTCTGGGCGAGACCGACCGCCAGGAGAGCTTCGTCGATCAGTTTCATGAAGAGTCGGTAACGCGTGGTGAGCACCTGGTGACGGAGTTCGCCTGCTTCTCCTGCCACGGTGCCGGCGGTGCCGGCGGGAGCGCCAACTACATCGAGAAGCGGACCGGGGTCACGGTCTCATGGTCGGCTCCATCACTGAACGACGTCCTCTATCGCTACAGCCCCGACGAAGTGAACTTCTGGGTGACCTATGGACGGCCCAATACGCCGATGCCTCCATGGGGAGTGGCCGGAGGCGGGGCCATGAACGAAGCTCAGGTGGCCGACATCGTTGCTTACTTGGGCACGATCCAGATCCCGCAACAGGAAGTATTGGGGGAGATTCAGGGCGTGATCAACGGCGAAATGAACCGTCTCGATGGAGCCGATCAAGCCATGGCCTCGGCGATCACCACCCAGTCGCAATTGGTGGCCGATATCCAACGGGCCCCCGGTCTGGCTGACAACGCCGACGCTTTGGCAAACGAGATGAGGTCCGCTCTGGATGCCGCAGGAGACGGGGTCGACACGGATGGTGACGGGCTATCCGACATCGCCGAAACCCAGATCAGCGACCTCACCCAGGAATTTGCTCAGCTGTGGGCCCTGCCCGGGATCGAAGCGACCGCTTTCGATGTCGCCAACTCCCATTCGACTGGTCGCCCCGACCGCGAAGTCGCAGAAGAGCTTCTAGCGACCCTCTCCGGATTGGCTGCCGACCTCCCGATCCTCGCCAACCAGGTGGCCGCCATCGAGGCAGCACTCGCCGAGACCGGAGACGATCAGGATGCCGACGGCCTCACCGATTCGGCCGAAGGAGCGATCTCGACCTCGCTCGACCTGGCTATCAACTCGGTTCGCCCCGCCGCTGTCATCGTCCTGGCCCTTGATCCCACCAATGCCGAGTCATCGGGCCAGCCGGATCTGCGGGCGACCACCACCGCCGTGGCCGCGAACGAAGGTGTTGCCCTCCAACAGGTGATCACGCGGGACAATCAGGAGCGTCTACTGGCTACGGCGAACGCTGGTCTCGATGCACTTCTTCGAGCCCAGGAAGAGCGGAAGTGGGAGATCAACATCGAAGGGGTGGCCAGTCTAGCCTTCGGTGGAGACGTCGAATTGGCGGCGCGGGCGGTCGGACTCTTCAACGGTTACTGCGCTCGGTGCCACACATCGGGATGGTCGGGTGGTGTTCCTTTCACGCAGGACGCCGGGTCCGGTGGCTTCGGGCCGGCCTTGTGGGACGGACGTCCCAGCGTTCAATTCCTTACCCCCGAGGACGTTGTGCCGGCCATACTTCAGTTCCTTACCACCAAGGACCTGGTCGAGTTCATCACTGAGGGTTCAGTCGCCCAGGCTCCTTACGGTGTCAACGGAATCGGAACGGGACGGATGCCCGGCTTCGGCCAAATCCTGCCAACCGAAGACCTGGAGCTGATTGCCACCTACCTCCGCTCGGGCAACTTCACGGGAGAGGAGTGAGTAATGCGTGAATTCTTCCGCGGGCTGCTGTCGGCCAACCTGTTCGTCACCGGCCTCATCCTCACCCTGGCCGCATTTGCGATCTTCTACGGAACGATCTCCCTGCTTCTCATAGTCAACACGGGCCGCCGGCTCGGACTGCTGTTGACCGGGGCCGGGATTTTCGGGTGGCTGGCGATCACTTCGATGCTGTTCGTGGTCTATGCCCCCCGCGGGCCCCGGCCCGCCGACATCGAGGGCCTCAATGCCTTCGAAATCAGGATCATCCCCATCGCCTACCTCGTGGTCTCGCTCGCCATCTTCATCGGATTCCTGGTGGCTCTGAAGCAGCACGAGGACTTGCAGGAAGGCGCTTCGTAGGGACTTCCCGGGTCCAGTCGATCTCAGGACCCCGCTCCATGAGTAAGAATGGGTAAATGCGCGACATTCCCCGCGCCACCGTGGGGCGCCTCGCCCGCTACCTCCAGGGCCTTGACGAGTCCGGGCGGGCAACGATCTCCTCGGAGGAGATTGCTGCTGCCGTGGGCGTCAACGCTGCCCAAGTCAGGCGCGACCTCTCCTATCTGGGCCATCAGGGAGTACGGGGGGTTGGTTACGACACCGAACATCTGCGCGGGGCCATCATGCGTGAACTCGGCCTGATGGAAACCGTTGGGGTGGCGATTGTCGGAGCCGGCCACCTGGGCCAGGCTCTGGCGGGGTACGGGGGTTTCCTGGATCGGGGCTTCTCGGTGACCGGTCTTTATGACGTGGATCCCAACAAGGTGGGGACCAGTGTCTACGGCTTTCCGATCAAGCACATCGACTTCATGGACGAGGACGCCCGCAACGGCATCTTTGCGATCGCGATCATCGCCACGCCCGCCGAACACGCCCCCGATGTCCTGGAGAGGCTGGGCGTGGCTGGAGTCAGATCGATTCTCAACTTCGCCCCTGCAGTCCTCCGGCCGCCCTCCGCAGTCGAAGTCCGCAACGTGGACCTGTCAACGGAGTTGCAGATCTTGAGCTTCTACCGAACGCACCGATCCTGAGCGTGGTACGTGGTACGTGGTACGTCCAATCCCCACGAAGATCTTGCCGTGCGGGTTCGACGTACCACGTACCACGTACCACGTAAAACGAAGAGCGATTGGGCCTCGGTAACCTTGCTTTATGTCTGATCGGCCGGTGGTCGTGATCGGTGGTGGCCCGGCTGGGTCCGCTGCCGCCTATTGGCTCGCTCGCGATGGGCACCAGGTGATCCTGGCCGAAAAGAAGGAGCATCCCCGCGACAAGACCTGTGGCGACGGGTTGACTCCCCGGGCCATTTACTGGCTCGAGCAGATGGGCTTCGACTTCTCCGTGGCCGAATTCCATCGGATCACCGGCCTCCGTTCGTATGCCGGAACTGAGCTGTTCATCGAAATGGCCTGGCCCGACCACTCCAAATATCCCAACTGGGGCGGCGTCATCCGGCGCCGTGACCTCGATTCACAGGTCGCCGACCTCGCCCGCAAGCAGGGTGCCGAGCTTCATGAGAAGACGGAGGCGTTTCCGGTGGTAGAAGACGGGCAGTTGGTCGCCGTCGACCTCGACCACGACGGCGAGCGTCGCCGGGTAGAACCCTCCTACGTCGTAGTGGCAGATGGATCGATGAACCGTTTCGGGCGCGAGCTCGGAACAGGGCGTCGCAAGGATTACCCGATGGGCCTGGCGGCTCGTGGCTACTACTCATCCCCTCGCTCGACCGACCCCTTCCTCGAGAGCCAGCTCGACATGCGGGATGAGACCGGGGCGACCATGCCCGGGTACGGCTGGGTGTTCCCGCTCGGGGATGGGACCGTCAACGTGGGAGTCGGTCTGCTCACGACCCTGAAGCGGTGGAAGCACGTCAACACCACCCGGATGATGGAGGACTACGCAAGGACCGCCCCCGGGTATTGGGGTCTATCGGAAGAGACCAAGCTCACCGAGCCTGTCGGCGGAAAGCTGACGATGAGCTTCTCCAAGGCGCCGACGGTCGGTCCCAACTGGGTCACCATCGGCGACGCCGCAGGCGCGATCAACCCCTGGAACGGCGAGGGAATCAGCTACGCATACGAGACCGGCCAGATCGCGGCCCGGTTTATCGGCGAGGCCATCGGCGCCCACGATTCCTCTCGCCTCGCGGGTTACTCCCCTCACCTCGAGGAGGAGTTCGGCCTGTATTACAAAATGGCACGGATCTTCGTGAGACTGATCGGCAACCCGACTGTCATGCGTTCGGTGGCCCATGCCGGAATCCATAGCCGCCCCCTGATGGAATGGACCCTCAAGGTCATGTCGAACCTCCTTGACGAAGACGAGAAAGGCGCCGGCGAACGTGCCTACAACATGCTGGCCGCCCTGGTCAAGCCCCTCCCCGTGGCGTAGCCACGGAGGAGTGGTGAGTTGTGGGTTCAAGGGGTTCCATGGAGTCTCGAAGCACCGAAAGAAGGAAACTCCTCTGGACGATCGAACCATCCCGTAATTTGGCGGGTGGCTCCCACCCCACAGTTAATTCGGCCCAGTAGTCCCGGGAACCGGGAGCAGAGCGCCAGATTTGGCCAAAGCCGGGACTGACTCACCAAATTTCGAGGTGAAGACCGGAGGTTGGTTCCCTCGCTGAGAGCTATCGGGGGACCGCACCCTTTCAAGGATTTCGAGTCTCTCCATCGGGACAAACTCACCTAAGGCCCCAGTTTTTCCCCTCTCCGGGCCTGACCTAAGCTTCTCAGAGCCATGCAACTGGTCGACTACCTGCCCATTGCGGTGATGTTCGTTCTGGCCGTCGGGTTCGTGGCCGTGTCTCTGGTCGTGTCGCGTCTGGCCTCGCCGAGCAACCCGACCCCGGAGAAACTCGCCCCCTACGAGTGCGGCATCCTCCCCGAAGTCGAACCTGTCCAGCGGTTCCCCGTCAAGTTCTACCTGGTGGCGATGTTGTTTGTGATCTTCGACGTTGAGATCATCTTCCTCTTCGCCTGGGCGGTTCTCTTCCCACAACTCGGCTGGTACGGAATTGCCGCGGTGGGGATATTCACGTTCTTCGTTCTCGAGACTCTGGTGTACGTGTGGAAGCGAGGGGCGCTCGATTGGTACGTGCGCCGGCGGTCCCGCTATCAGACCGTTGGAGAGGAGCAGGCCGCCTGATGGCCCGCCGGTCGAATCCTTCCAACCTCATGATGACCACCATCGACAAAGCGGCCCGTTGGGCTCAGTCGCGGTCGATGTTTCCAGCTACTTTCGGCCTTGCCTGCTGCGCCATCGAGATGATGGCCACAGGTGCCCCGCACAACGACCTTTCGCGCTTTGGAATGGAAGTATTCCGGGCCTCGCCCCGTCAGGCCGACCTGATGATCGTGGCTGGCCGGGTCAGCCAGAAAATGGCTCCGGTGCTTCGCCAGATCTACGACCAGATGGGCGACCCGAAGTGGGTCATCTCCATGGGCGCCTGCGCCTCGACCGGAGGGATGTTCAACAACTACGCGCTGGTGCAGGGCGTGGATCAGGTAGTTCCGGTTGATATCTATGTGCCCGGTTGCCCGCCGGGCCCCCAGAGCCTCATGCACGGGATTCTCACCCTGCACGCCAACATCATGGCGGGTACTTCGTGATGGAAGACGCCAACGCGCCAGACCCCAACGCGATTGAGGGTGCGGTCGCCGAAGAGGTGGTGCGGCTGCTTCCGGTCAATCCGATTCTGAGCGCCCTGATCGAACCGTTTGAAAACGCGGTCTGGTCCACATCGCACGGCCAGGACGTGGTGACACTTCCCCGGGAGGAACTGCGCTTGTTTGGAACTGCTGCTCGCGAGGCAGGGTTTGAGATGCTTGCCGACGTCACCGCCGTTGACTGGCTCGATCGACACGAACTCCGCTTCGATGTTGTCATCAATCTGCTTTCGATGCAGCATCTGCTTCGACTGAGGGTGATCGTGGGGGCGCCGGGTGACGAGCCGACGGTGCCGTCGTTGGTTCCGGTGTGGCCGGGCGCCAACTTCCCCGAACGGGAGGTCTACGACCTCTTCGGTATCGAATTCTCGGATCATCCGGACCTGACTCGAATCCTCATGCCCGACGACTGGGAGGGACACCCCCTCCGCAAGGACTTCGAGGTTGGAGCCGTTCCGGTGCAGTTCAAGGCCTCTCACAAGGTGACCTGATGACTACGAGCGAAACCGACGAGAAATCAGCGAAAGACGCGGCCAAGAAGGACCCAGACCGCGAAAACCTGCGGGAGGAACTCGACCTCTGGATCTCTGGTACCGAAGAGCCAGACGAGACCGAGCTCTGGGACACCTCGTCGACCGATGAAGGCTCCCAGGAAATGCGTGAGGATGAGTCCGCCCTCAGGCTGAAGGAGCAGCGCGGGGTTGTCGTCGAGGATGACTACACCTTCGACGAGGAGCTGCCCGACGACGAACGCATGATCGTCAACATGGGACCCCAGCATCCGTCGACCCACGGAGTGCTCCGGTTGCAGATCGAGCTCGAAGGGGAAATGATCCGCAGGACCAAGCCGATCATCGGGTATCTGCATACCGGGATGGAGAAGACCGGCGAGGGTCTCACCTTCATGCAGGGCCCAACCAATGTCACCCGCATGGACTATCTGGCTCCCCTTCACAACGAACTCGCGTTTTCGCTGGCAGTGGAGCGGCTCCTCGGCGTCGAGGTGCCGCCGCGGGGACAGGCAATTCGCATCCTGATGACCGAGCTCAACCGTATCGCTTCGCACTTGGTGGCGATGGCAACCAACGGGATGGACATCGGAGCGCTGTCGATCTTCACGTACGGGTTCCGGGAGCGCGAGCAGATCCTGGCGTTCTTTGAGAAGGTCACCGGCCTCCGTCTCAATCACAACTACATCCGGCCGGGAGGAGTGGCGGCCGAGCTGCCGCCGGGATGGCGGGCCGACGTCGCCACCATCTGCGAGACCATCCCTGCCCGACTCGCCGACTACGACAACATGCTCAAGGAGAACCCGATCTGGACCGGTCGCACCCGGGGGATCGGCGTCATCACCCAGGAAGAATGCCTTGCCTACAGCATTACTGGGCCGACGCTGCGCTCGGCCGGCGTCTCCTGGGATATCCGCAAGGCCTTCCCGTACTCGGGGATCGAGAAGTACGAGTTCGAGGTGCCGGTGGGGGAACGGGGCGACGTCTACGACCGCTACCGGGTCAGGATCGAAGAGATGCTCCAGTCGGTGAAGATCGTTCAGCAGGTAGCAGAAGCCATGCCCAAGGGCGACTACCGCACAGACGATCGCAAGGTGACACCGCCTCCCCGTCAGCGAATCGACGAGTCGATGGAAGCCTTGATCCATCACTTCAAGATCTTCACAGAGGGATTCCGGGTTCCACCAGGCGAGACCTACGTCGCCATTGAGTCGCCCCGTGGTGAACTCGGTTGCTACCTGGTTTCCGACGGCGAGGGCAGGCCCTATCGGATGCACACCCGGGCCCCGTCTTTCTACAACCTGCAGGGCCTGCCGACGATGATGGCTGACTCGCTCATGGCCGACACGGTTGCCACGATCGCCTCGCTCGATCCCGTGATGGGAGACGTCGACCGCTAGCAAAGACTCTGTGAAGGTTTACCCACCGTTTTGGTGCGACAACCTTCACGGTTCTCCCTCCGTCAAGGTCGTGTGAAGGTTTGTGGTCCGGACCGGCAGCGTAGGCTGGCGCCATGACACCCACCGAAGTCCAATCCTGGCTTGATCGTTACGTCGAGGCGTGGCACAGCTACGACCGCGAGCAGATCAAAGCCCTCTTCTCCGACGACGCCTCCTACAAATACCACCCCTGGGACGACGAGATAGTCGGAGCCGATGCCATTGCCGATGATTGGCTGGCCAATAAGGACGATCCTCGAACCTGGGAGGCGAGCTACCGCCCTCTCCACATCGATGGCAACAAGACGTTCACGACGGGAACCTCCTCCTACAGCAACGGCAGCGTCTTCTGGAACTTGTGGGAGGTCGACTTCGACGACGCCGGCCGGTGCAACCGCTTCGTCGAGTGGTTCATGCTCCAACCGGAGTAGCCCCGTTCACGCAACCTAAGTTCCTCCGGTTTTGGCCCAATCAGCTTCCATTTGAATTCTGCTCTCCTGGTGTCGATCTTCCGCGCCAGAACGGGAAGTTCGGTCCCGCCTACTGGTCGAAGGAGACAGCCCGGCGCTTGCGCGACTTGCGCCATTCGAGGGCGATTGGAATCAACGAAAGGGCAATGATCACCGCGATGATCGGCAGCAAGTAGGCGTCGATGTCGGGGATCAACTCGCCGAGCATGTAGCCGAGCAGCGTGACCCCGACCGCCCACAGCAGGCCGCCGATCACGTTGTAAGTGACAAAGGTGCGGTACTTCATGGTGCCAACTCCGGCCACGATCGGGGCGAAGGTGCGGACGATCGGCACGAACCGGGCCAGGACGATGGTCTTGACGCCGTGGCGCTCGAAGAAATGCTGGGCTTTCTCGACGTATTCCTGCTTGAAGAGCAGGGAGTCGGGGCGACGGAAGAGGGCCGGTCCCACCTTCTTGCCGAAGGCATAGCCAACCTGATCGCCCGCAACGGCCGCCACAAAGCACCCGACCAGGATCACCGGCAAGTTCAGGGTGCCCTGGGCGGCGAACAGTCCGGCGGTGAAGAGGAGCGAGTCACCCGGGAGAAAAAACCCGATCAGGAGTCCCGATTCGGCGAACACGATCAGGAAAAGCCCGATCGTGCCAACAGTAACCAGGAGTTCTTGAGGGTCGAGAAACACTGCGATCAGGGTATCGGCTCGACGGGCCAAGCTCTGACCTGATTTCCCGGCCTGCGCCGGCCCTTCCTATTCTCGCCGGGAATGAAAGCCCGGCGATGAGCAATTGGCCAGAGGCCACCCAGGAAAGGGCCCGAGTCATCGTTGCCCGCTACCCGGCCAAGCGGTCCGCGGTCATGCCCCTTCTGTACCTGGCGATGGCTGAGGACGGTTACTTGACCGAGGCAGGCATGGCCGAAGTCGCCGAGTGGGTCGGGATCACCCCCGCTCAGGTACTGGCCGTCGCCTCCTTCTACACGATGTACAAGCGGGAGCCCACCGGGCGCTATCTGATCTCATGCTGCACATCGATCTCGTGCATGCTTCTTGGCAGCGATGAGGTGCTCCATGCCCTCGAAGACGAGTCGGGGGTGCCTCACGGTGAGACCGACGCCGACGGCCTCATCTCAGTCGAGCACGCCGAGTGCATCGGCGCCTGTGGCGGAGCTCCAGCGGTGCAGGTCAATTACGAACTGATCGAGGGAATCTCGCCCGAGAAGGCGAGAGAACTGGTGCGCTGGCTGCGGACGGCCTTGCCCCCGGTCGTAGGCACGGATGAGATGCAGGGACTTTTCGGAGGCAAGCCATCTTTCGACTGGGCCATCAAGGAGGAAGGCGGGGCCACGGGCCCATATCCAGCCTTCGAACCGCTGGGGACCGTCGCCGACGCATTCGGGGAACGAACTTGACCACCTACCCGCTCGTCGTCACCCGGCGGATGACCGACCATCCCACCGACAGCCACACGATCGAACGCTACGAGGCGACTGACGGCTACGTCCAGGCCCGGCGTGCGGCGACGATGACCCGCACCGACCTGGTCGAATTGATCAAGGGTTCGGGTCTGCTCGGAAGAGGCGGCGCCGCCTTCTCGGCGGGCCTCAAGTGGAGCTTTCTGGCGCCGGCTCGACCTGCCTATCTGGTGGTCAACGGAGACGAGTCGGAGCCGGGCACGTTCAAAGACCGCCAACTGCTCGAGCGGGATCCTCACCAGATGGTCGAGGGGATCATCATCGCTTCGATCGCCAACGAGGTCCATCACGCGTTCGTATACATCCGCGGCGAGTATCCGAAGCCGGCCCGACGGGTTCAGAAGGCCGTCGACGAGGCCTATTCCAGGGGCTATCTCGGCACAGGCATCTTCGGCGGCTCGTTCGACCTGGAAGTCACTGTTCATCTCGGAGGCGGCGCCTATATCTGTGGCGAGGAGACGGCTCTCATCAACTCCCTCGAGGGCTTGCGCGGCGAACCGAGGCTCAAGCCCCCGTACTTCCCGGCCGCCGTCGGCCTCTACAACAAACCCACCATCGTCAACAACGTCGAGACCCTATCCAATCTGCCTTACATTCTCGGCAAGGGGGTGGACGACTACAAAGCGCTCGGGCACGCGGCCGACACCGGTACTTTCCTGTTCTCGGTTTCGGGCCATGTGCGCAAACCCGGCAACTACGAGTTGCCCCACGGCCTCACCTGGAGGGAGTTGATCTACGACGTCGCCGGCGGCATCCGTGACGATCGCCAGCTGAAGGCCTGGATTCCGGGCGGGGCCTCGGCTCCGTGGTTCGTGCCGGCCGACCACCTCGACCTTCCAGTCACCAAGGACGACACCGCCAAAGCGGGATCGATGCTCGGCTCGGGGGCGGTGGTGATCATGGATGACACGACCTGCGTCGTCCGCGCAGCCGAACGGATCGTCCGGTTCTTCGCCCACGAGTCCTGTGGGCAGTGCACGCCCTGTCGGGAAGGCACGACCTGGCTGGAGATGATCCTGCGGCGAATCGAGAGCGGTCAGGGCCGGGTGGTCGACGCCGATCTCCTTCTCGACGTGTCCGACAACATCTCGGTTGGCCTGGCCTGGCCGCCCAAGATGACGACGATCTGCCCGCTCGGGCCCTCGGCGGTGTCGCCGATCATCTCGATCAGCAAGTACTTCAAGGACGAAGTGATGGCCCACATCCACGAGGGCCGGTGTCCGCTGCCAGGCAATGTTGAGGTTGTTAATGGCGAGGTCGACCATGGCTGAGTCGGTCAAGGTCACGATTAACGGCAACCGATCGCTGAGCCGGTCTGCCATCACCACTGTGGTTAGCGACGACCTCGTGAAGATCACCGTCGACGGCAAGGAAATGCAGGTCCGGAAGGGCGAGATGCTGATCAAGGCCGCCCAGGACAACGGCAACTACATCCCCCGCTTCTGTTACCACTCTCGGATGAGGCCGGTGGGAATGTGCCGGATGTGCCTCGTAGAGATCGAAACGCCGAGAGGCCGCGGCCTCATCACCGCTTGCACCAATGCCGTAGCCGAGGGGATGGTGATCGACACCAAGTCTGATGTCGTCAGGAAGGCTCAGGAAGGCGTGCTCGAGTTTCTCCTGATCAACCATCCTCTCGATTGCCCGGTGTGCGATCGGGGTGGAGAGTGCCCCCTCCAGGACCACACCATCGCCTACGGGCCGGGGGAGTCGCGCTTTGTCGAGGAGAAGCGGCACTTCGAGAAGCCGATTCTCGTCTCCGACCTGGTCTACCTCGATCGAGAACGCTGCATCCTCTGCGCCCGTTGCACGCGCTTTTCCGACGAAGTCTCAGGTGATCCACTGATCGAGTTCATCGATCGCGGCAACTACACGCAGATCAACACGTTTCCCGAACTGCCCTTCTCGTCTTACTTCTCGGGCAACACGGTTCAGATCTGTCCGGTCGGCGCCCTGACTGCCCGGCCCTACAGGTTTCGGGCCCGGCCCTGGGACCTGGTGGCGGTCGAGTCGACCTGCCCGCATTGCACCTCCGGCGAGCGGATCACGGTCCAGGCCAGCCAGAACGAAGTGCTTCGGTTCCTCGCCGTCGACGCTGAGGCCACCAACTGGGGATGGCTGTCCGACAAGTGCCGTTTCGGGTTCCACCACATTGAGTCGGATGATCGCCTTACGTCGCCCCTGATCCGCCAGGACGACGGTTCGTTCACCGAGGCCTCCTGGGGCGAGGCGCTCGATCTGGTTGCCTCCCGACTCAGGGAGATACGTGATGCCGGCCAGCAGAGCGCCGTGCTGGGCGGTGCCAGGGGGACCAACGAAGATGCCTACGCGTTGTCCAAGTTCGCCAGGGTTGCCCTCGGGACGAACAACGTCGACGCTCAGATGGACGATGGGCTCGAGCCACAGTTCCTGGTCGCCACCCCCGATCGGGCCCTGATCTCTGACCTTGACCAAGCCAGGGCAATCGTGGTGTGGGGATCGGATCTCAAAGAGGAGCATCCAACGCTCTATCTGCGGGTTCGCCACGCTGCCCAGGAACGCGGCGCGACGCTCATCGTCATCCATCCCCGCGGCACGGGTCTCGACGATCGTGCCACCCACCGAATTACGTATCGGCCCGGAGCAGGGGCCGATGTCCTCACAGGCCTCAAAGGGGACCGCTACCCCGAAATTGCTGCTGTCCTCGCCGAGGGGCCCATCGTCGCGTTGGTGGGGCGGACCGGCTACGCAGAGGATCCCCGGCTGGCAGAAGCTGCGGCCGCCTGGGTCCGAACCTTGCCGGACGCCAGGCTTCTGCCATTGGTCCGCCGCTCTAACACGTATGGGGCGCTCGATATGGGTCTGGCCCCCAGTCTGCTGCCTGGCCGGGTGGCGGTGGGTTCCTCCGACCTCGGCGGGGCTTGGGGCGAAATTCCGGCGACGCGGGGACGCGATGCCCGCGGGATCCTTGATGGCCTCGCGGCTGGTGAGATCATCGGCCTCTTGTTGGCCGGAGCCGACCCGGTCCGAGACGTCCCTGACGGGTCATTGGCGAAGACCGCCATCGAAAATGCCCGCTTCGTGGTGGCGATCGACCTCTTCCTGACCGACTCCTCGCGCCTGGCCGATGTCGTGCTTCCCGCCGAGGGTTTCTCCGAGAAGGAGGGGACCGTCACCAACGTCGAGGGCAGGGTGCAGAAGGTGGCCAGGGTTGTCCCCGGGCCGGGGCAGAGTCGGGCCGATTGGTCGATTCTCGACGACGTTGCTGCTCGCATGGGCAAGCCTCTCGGTCTCGAGTCGGCCGAGGCGATTTCGAAGGAGATTTCGACTTTCGCGGCCGCCTACGAAGGCGTCACCTGGGATGTGGTCGAGACCGTCCGAGACGGGGTGGTGGTGCCGATGGAGGCAATGCCACGAGCCACTGGGGGCCAGCTGTTGTCCTATATCCCGGCGGACACGCCCGGGAAGGCTCAGTCCGGAGAGTTCGTCCTCCACTATGCCCGAACGATGTTCGATGACGGTGTCCTCCTGCGACACGGGTTGTCTCTAGCCGAGTTGGCCCCGGGTGCTGCGGCCCACCTCCATCCCGACGACGCTCGTCGCCTCGGTCTAAAAGAGGAGTCGATGGTCGATGTCAAGACCAGCGCGGGATCGGCCCGTCTCCCGGTTCGCATCGATGAGAGCCTCATTCACGGGGTCGTGTACGTGCCCTTTAATCAGCCCGGAACGCCCTCTCTGGGCTCGGATCCGGTGGTAACAGTCACCAAGGTCTGAGCCTTTAGGCCGTGCCGAAAATCCGTCCGTTCGAGCAGACTGATGAAGCCCAGGTCATCGCGTTGTGGCAGCAGTGCGGCTTGCAGCGAAGTTGGAACGATCCCCATCTCGACATCGCTCGCAGGCAAGCTGTCGGAGACGGGTTGTTCCTCGTCGCCGAGATCGACGGAGCGGTGGTCGGGACCCTGATGGCCGGATACGACGGCCACCGTGGTTCCATCAACTACGTCGGAGTGCTGCCCGGCAGTCGGAGATTGGGCATCGGGCGAGCGCTGGTGTCAATGGCCGAGCAGCTCTTGGTTGAGCGAGGCTGCCCCAAGATCAATCTTCAGGTTCGGACCGACAACCTCGAAGCAGTCGAGTTCTATCGCCGCCTCGGCTACCAGAAATTCGAGGTGGTGGACATGGGCAAGCGACTGATAGCGGATTGACGATCAAGGATTGAGTCGGCCGGCTTTGACCAGAACCGTCAACGCCTGTGCAGTCACCCAGGGGTTCATCCGCTTGCTGCTGGTGCCGCCCCAATCGACGCCGGTACTTCCGCTGCGCGGCTCGACCGACGTCGAGTAAAACTTCGCCTCGGCTGGCCAACCGCCAACGGCCAGGCGCTTGGGCTCGAGGAGTTCGAGCGCTGTTTCACATCGCTCATCTCCGAGCAGATCCAATTCGGCCATTGCCACCATGCCCCCGAGAAGGTCGTAGTGCCAATAGAGCGGGTAGTGCAACTTGAGGAAGCTGGGGTCGATGGGGTTTCCGTCCCTGCGCCGTCGAAAGAGCCCACGGGAAAGGAACACCTCGGCGGCAGCGCGGGCCGCAGCTCCCGCCGCCTTGTCGTTGCGTGATCTGGCGTAGGCCGCGAGCCCCCGCATCGGTGTGAGAGTCTCCATGAACGACGACGTGTCGGCCGAGGGGTTGCGATCACAATTCCAACCACCGTCCGGCCATTGCCAGTGGAGGAGTCGCTCAACAAGCCTGTCCGCCCGCTCGTCCGCTAGCCCGAGTTGGACCAACGCCCTTAGCGCGTTGCCTTGCTGGGACGCGCACCGCCGATGTCGGCCCTCGGTGATCGGCACTCCTTCCCGGCCGTATCCGCTCGTTTTGGACTTGGCCTCATACTCCAGGTAGTAGCGGTCGCCGAGCCATTGATCCGCCACCCTGTCGCGCAAGGGTTCGAGTTCGCCCGAACCCGGCGGATAGCCGAGATCGGCCAGGTCCGCCAGGACCCAGTGGGCGCCGTGCCACTTCTCGTAGACATTCCCGGGCGGAACCCCGGCAATGAGCGTCCGGGCCCGTGTCGAATTCCGCACCTCTTCTCTCAGGTCGCCGAGGGCGGAGTCGGGCTCCCCAAGAACGTCACGCCTCACCTTGAGGACGACCGAAGGCTCGTCCTGTGTCAGGAGCACTTCGACCACGTCGGCGACTTCAACAGTCATCCCCCCAAACATACCCCTTTGTCCCCCAAGCGAAAGCTGGGGGTAGGGGGTCAGGTTGGGCTTGGTCTATGTCTGTTCAGATGCAGCCAGGATCAGCGAAGAGGGGATTCTCCCGTCATCGGTCCGCCTCGTAATTTGGCGGGTGGCTCCCGCTGAATGTGTAATTCGGTCTGAGAGTCCCGGAAACCGGGAGTGTCGCGCCAGGTTTCGTCTGACCCGGGACCGGGGCGCCAAATTTGTGGAAGGCCAACTGACTCCGGTTCCCTTCGCTGATGGATTGGACAACTCACGCCTTGCAAGGATCAATGCCTCCCCTCAGGCCAACCTGATCCACTGCCAAGCTGGGGGGAAGGTTCCTGCCGCCGAGGAACGAGGCGGGAGGTAGGGGGCCGCGGCAAACCCGTCCGCAAGGATCTAGGACAGCTTCACCAATGCCCCCCTACCCCTGGCCGCCTATTCGGCAGCCAACGGTACCTTCCGCCCAAGCTTTCGCTGGAGGACAAGGGCCTACGCCCTCTTTCAGGCGGGTTTGTTGGGCCGGTCGGGCGGTTCCTAAGCTCCGGCGAGGTATGGACCTGCCCGTTCGACAGATGATTCCGCCCCTGACGTCCGGGATCGATTGATGGACGGCGTCGACCTTCTGATCGTGATCGCCCGGGTGGTGGTGGTCTTCGTGATCCTGCTCGGCACCACCGTGCTCAACGTCTGGATAGAACGCAAGGTCCTGGCCAAGATGCAGAACCGGGTCGGGCCCAAGCGGGCCGGACCTTGGGGCCTTCTCCAAACCGTGGCCGACGGTCTCAAGCTGTTCTTCAAGGAATCGATCACACCTCGCAAGGTCGAGTACGGCATCTTCGTTCTGGCACCCTTCCTTGCGATCGTCCCGGCATTTCTGATCTTCCTGGTTGTCCCCTTCGGGAGACCGTTCACGATCGGGGGCCATGAGGTCATCCTTCAGGGCACCGACCTCAATATCGGAGTCCTGTTCATCCTCGCCATGTCTTCTCTGGCGGTCTACGCCGTCGTGCTGGCGGGTTGGTCGTCCGGGTCCAAATATCCGCTGCTGGGAGGTGTGCGGGCCACGGCCCAGGCGATCTCCTACGAAGCCGCTATGGGGCTGGCGATGGTCTCGGTGGTCATGTTCTCCTCCACTAGCGGAGACGGTGGGACCCTTTCACTGGCCGGGATCGTCGAGCGCCAGGCGGGCACCTTCGCCGACGTGTTCCCCAACTTGTCGTCGATTGCCCAATTCATCCCGAGATGGAACCTCATTCCCCAGTTCGTAGCTTTCGTCATCTTCTTCATCGCCATAACCGCCGAGACCAATCGCTCGCCATTCGACCTCGTGGAGGCCGAGCAGGAACTAGTGGGAGGTTTCCACACCGAATACTCCGGCATGCGCTTTGCCATGTTTCAGCTCGCCGAGTACTCCAACATCTTCTCGATGTGCGCAATTTGCGCCAGCTTGTTCCTCGGCGGATGGAACGGACCGACCTGGGACGGCAGCCTCCCCGCCTTCATTTCGGGTGTGCTCCCGACCTTCTGGCTCTTCGTCAAGACCTACGTCCTGTTCTTCATCCTGATCTGGCTGCGGGCCACCCTGCCACGCATGAGGTATGACCAGCTCATGCAGCTGGGTTGGAAACGGCTGATCCCCGGAGCGCTCGTTTGGCTCGCGCTCTCGACGGTCGTGATTGGCATTCGCCAATTCGGTCTCCCGTGGAATCAACTGTGACCCGGCGGCAATCGGTGAGGACCAGCTGATGGGTGCCCTGGCAGAATTCTTCAAAGGCCTGCGGGTCACCGGCAAGGTGATGGTCGACACGGTTGTCGGTGACGGCCTCGTTACCACCCAGTACCCGGATGAATTCCGCCAGAAGCCACAGCGGTTTCATGGCCGTCATGTCCTCAACCGCTATCCCGACGGTATGGAGAAGTGCATCGGCTGCGAGCTCTGCGCCGGAGCCTGCCCGGCCCGCTGCATCTATGTCCGCGGGCTCGACAACCCGCCCGGCCAGCCGGTCAGCCCCGGGGAGCGATTCGGATTCGTGTACGAGATCAACATGCTCCGCTGCATCTTTTGCGCGCTCTGTGTCGAGGCGTGCCCCACCGAGGCCATCACGATGAGTTCATTGTTCGAGATGTCGACCGCACACCGTGAAGACGCCATCTACACCAAAAATGAGCTCCTGATGCGACCCGACGGCTCGGTACCACACATGTTCCCGGATGATCCGCTGGCCCAGCACTCCGAATTGGAGACGGCTGACGGGTGGCTCCGGGCCACCGCACCCAGCGGGGTCGCCGCCTACGAAGGTGTCAAGTCGTGGCAGGGAACACCCGGTTCCGCCAACTGGGACCCCGAGCCCACCCAGGACGAGATCGACCGATGAAATCCATGCGTCCCCCTTCCCACGTCCGACGTCCCCGGTGTCGGTTGACGTACCACGTACCACGTACCACGTACCACGCACATGGTTGAGCTCGTCGTGTTCCTGCTCATGGGTGGTGCCTCTCTCCTGGGGGCCCTGACCGTTATCCGAGCCCGCAACCCCGTCTACGCCGCCATGGGTTTGCTGGCGACCCTTTTCTCGATGGGCGTTCTGTACGTTCTCAACCTCGCTCACTTCGTGGCGGCGGTTCAGATCATCGTTTACGCCGGCGCCGTGATGACGTTGTTCCTGTTCGTGATCATGCTGGTCGGCGTCGACAAGGCAGAAGACCTCAGGGAGACCATTCCCCACCAGCGCCGCCTGGCCATCGCCCTGGGGCTGGTGGCGGTAGGCATTGCCGTCGCCCTCATCGCCCGGGGACGTTTTTCCTGGGTGCCGGTGGTGTCGACTCTGGCCGATCCTCAATCAACCAACGGAACCGTCGAGGCAATTGCCGAACCCCTTTTTAGTCAGTGGGTCCTGGCGTTCGAAGCCACTGCTCTGCTTCTCACCATCGCAGCCGCGGGCGCCATCGCTCTCGCCTCCCACCGCCGGCCCGTCGCCGGCGTGGAGCAGGAGACGGGGGTCAATTGAGCTTCGTGGTGACGCCCGGCTGGTACATGACCCTCGCTGCGATCCTCTTCGGGATCGGGGCGCTGGGAATCATGATCAGGCGTAACGCTCTCGTGATGTTCATGTGCATCGAGTTGATGCTCAATGCCGTCAATCTCACGTTCATCGCCGCCGGTCGCGCACTGGGCAACCTCGACGGGCAGCTGGCGGTGTTCTTCGTCCTGGTTGTGGCCGCGGCCGAAGTTGTCGTCGGTCTGGCCATCATCGTTGCGATCTTCCGCCTCCGCCAGACCGCCTCCGTGGACGACCTAACGGAGATGAAGGGTTGAACCTCCAGGACATGCTCTGGTTGGTCATTGCCCTTCCCTTGGCCGGGGCAGTCTTCCTCCACTTCTTCGGACGCCGCATCGGTGAGCCACGAGCGGGCTATCTCGCCTCACTCGCCGTCGCCGGATCCTTCGCCATCGCGCTAGGCGCGTCCCTGCCGTTCTTCTCCAACAGTTCTCACGGCGCCCAGATCGTGGTCTGGGAGTGGATGCCCTCGATCGGCGCCAGTTTCGAGATCACCTGGGACCCGCTCGCCGCCCTGATGACGCTGGTCGTCACCGGGGTCGGGTCGTTGATCCATATCTACGCCATCGGCTACATGCACGGCGATCCGCGATTTTCCCGCTTCTTCACGTATCTGAATCTGTTCGCGGCGTCGATGTTGACCTTGGTCCTGGCGGGCAACTTCGCGATGCTCTTCCTGGGGTGGGAACTCGTTGGCCTCTGCTCATACCTGTTGATCTCCTTCTGGTTCACGAAACCCAGCGCAGCCGCCGCCGGGAAGAAGGCTTTCATCGTCAACCGGATCGGTGACTTCGGTTTCATGATCGGATTGATGCTGATCTTCCTGTCCTTCCACACGCTCTCATTCACCGGCATCTTCGAGCGGGCCGAGGAAGTGCTCTCGCCCAACATGGCCACAGCCATTGGCCTCTTGATGCTGGTTGGAGCGGTCGGCAAGTCGGCTCAGATCCCTCTCTACGTCTGGCTGCCCGACGCGATGGAGGGCCCGACTCCGGTCTCCGCCCTGATCCACGCCGCGACGATGGTCACAGCCGGGGTCTACGTCATTGCCAGGTCGGCCGCCATCTTCGAGATCTCACCGGTGGCCGGGCCCGTTGTCGCCACCATCGGTGCCGTCACCGCCTTGTGGGCGGCGACGATCGCGATCGCTCAAACTGACATCAAGCGGGTCCTGGCCTACTCCACCATCAGCCAGCTCGGGTACATGTTCCTCGCTGTCGGCGCCGCCGGCTATGTGGCCGGGGTTTTCCATCTGATGACTCATGCGTTCTTCAAGGCGCTGCTCTTTCTCGGAGCAGGTGCCGTGATCCACGGGATGCACGACCAACAGGACATGAGGAAGATGGGCGGCCTTCGCAAGGCGATGCCGGTGACTGCGGTCACAATGGCGATAGCGACGATCGCCATTGCCGGGATCCCGCCCCTCGCCGGATTCTGGTCCCAGGACGAGATTCTGGGGGTGGCTTTTGGCAAAGGCGGCTGGTTCAGCGTCCTCTGGGTGGTAGGTCTGGTCACGGCTTTGCTGACTGCGTTCTACATGACCCGCCAGTTCGTCCTGGTCTTCATGGGTGAGCCGCGCTGGGATTCCGACGTCCATCCCCACGAAGCGCCCCGATTGATGACCGTGCCTTTGATCGTCCTGGCCGGTCTATCGGTCGTCGGTGGCTTCGTCAACACGCCTTTCCGCTTGGGCCTCGAACACTTCCTGGAGCCGTCCTTCGAAGGCGTCCAGGTGGCTCATCCACCAGAGGGGTGGGGAATGTTTGCCCTGCTGGCCGCCCTCAGCGTCGGGGCCGGTCTCGCCGGAGCCGGGGCGGCGGTCCTGACCTATAACCGTCCTGCCGAGTTGTGGCGACGGTTCGAGACTTCGTTCGGAAAGCTGTGGGAGGCCTGGCAGAACGCCTACTGGGTGGACGACCTCTACGGCATGGCCATCGTCGCCCCCGCCAGGTTGGCGGCCGAGGCTGTGGCGTTCCGCTTCGACCTGCCGGTCGTCGACGGTCTGGTCAACGGCGCGGGTCGATTGGTCAGGGATGTGGCCGGCTGGGCTCGAGGCCTTCAGACCGGCCTGGTCCGCAGCTACAGCCTCCTGTTCGGAGCCGGAACGGTGGCAGTGATCGCCTGGATGCTGGCGAGGGGAGCATGAGGGGCTCGCTGCGCTCGCCCGTTTTACGTTTTACGTTTTACGTTTTACGTCACACTGTCGACAGGCGTTGGTCGCGGCTTCGACGTAGAACGTACAACGTAGAACGTAGAACGCTGCCTGAAGGGCAGCTCCCATGCTGACCGCTCTCATCGTCCTTCCTGCCATCGGGGCGCTCGTGGTGGGGTTGCTGCCTAAGAGGCGGGCCGAGCTCTACATGCCCATCGGGGTCACTCTCTCGCTGCCGGCCCTGGCGCTGTCCGGCTCTCTGTTCGCGACCTTCGAATCGGGCGTCGCCGGCTTCCAGTTTGTCGAGCGGGTTGCCTGGTACGAGCCGTGGTCGGTGTACTGGCATCTGGGAGTCGACGGCATTTCGCTCCCGCTCGTGATGTTGACGGCGCTGCTGGTGCCCCTCGCTCTGGCCGCCTCGACCGCTATCAAGCACAGGGTGAAGGAGTTCGTCGTCTACACCCTGCTGCTCGAAGCTGGGCTCATCGGCGTCTTCCTGTCCCTTGACCTGTTCCTCTTCTTCGTTTTCTTCGAGGCGATCCTGATACCGATGTACTTCATCATCGGCATCTGGGGGGGCGAGCGGCGAATCTACGCCGCCGTCAAGTTCTTCCTCTACACCGCATTCGGTTCGGCCTTGATGCTGGCGGCAATCATCGCCCTGGCGGTCATCCACCAGCGCCAAACCGGAGCGCCGTCGTTCTCGTACATCGAACTCTTCGATCTCACTCTCAACCCGGCCACGGAGCGATGGCTCTTCGCCGCGTTCGCGCTCGCTTTCGCGATCAAAGTTCCGATCTTTCCGCTGCACACGTGGCTCCCCGACGCTCACGTCGAGGCTCCCACCGCCGGGTCCGTCTTGTTGGCCGGTGTCCTCCTGAAACTCGGAACGTACGGTCTGTTGCGGTTCAACCTCGGCCTCTTCCCGCAGGCAACCGTCGACTTCGTTCCCGTCCTGGCGGTGCTGGCAGTGATCGGGATCGTCTACGGCGGGGTGGTCGCGATCGTTCAACCCGACCTTAAGAAGCTGGTGGCGTACTCCTCGGTCTCCCACCTGGGCTTCATCGTGCTGGGGACCTTTGCTCTGACCTCGGGGGGTCTGGCGGGAGGGGTTATCCAGAACGTCAATCACGGTCTGACCACGGGTGCCCTCTTCCTCCTGGTGGGGATGATCTACGACCGCCGCCATACCAAGAAGATCGAGGACTTCGGTGGCCTCGCCAAGGTCATGCCGATCTATTCGGGGTTCTTCCTATTCACCGCCTTCGCCTCGATCGGCCTGCCCGGGCTAAACGGATTCGTTGGAGAATTCATGGTCCTTATCGGGAGCTTCCCATCCCTCCCGATCCACGTGATCGTCGCCGCCAGCGGTGTGATCCTGGCTGCCATCTACATGCTGTGGGCATACGAGCGGGTCTTCACCGGGATCCCTGACAAGCCGGAGAACCAGAAGCTGCTCGACCTGTCGGTGAGGGAGATTTCGATTCTGGCCCCGCTGGTTTTGCTGATGATCGTGCTCGGCCTCTATCCGAAGGTACTGCTCGATCGCATCGAGCCGTCGACCGAGGCTGTCCTCCATCGTATTGAGGCGGTCACCGACTATCGGGTGCCTGTTCCCGGGCGGGTCGATCAGGTTTTAGTCGACCAGGTGTTGGCCGGTGGTGGCGAATGATCGAACCACCCGACATCAGCTGGCTTGGCATCCTCCCTGAGCTGATTCTCGGCCTTGGCGCCGCCCTGATCCTCTTGATCGATGTGCAGTGGAGACCGCGCTCAAGAGTTCTGTGCCAGACGGCAGGAGTAATCCTGGCGCTGGCCGGCATCGCCGCTTTGATCCAGCGCGTGTGGCTGGCCGGGCTCCGTCCCGAGGAGCAGACCGCCGCCAACCTGACGCCCTTCGGGGGAATGTTGGTGATCGACGAGTACGGCGTGTTCGCCCACCTGCTCCTGATAGTCGTCGCTCTCTGCGGGCTCGGAGCGGGGTGGCGGTTCTTCGAGTCACAGGGACGCAGAGGAGCCGAAGGACTTGCCCTTCTCCTGCTGTCGACCGCTGGTTTCACGTTGATGGCCTCTACCCCGCATCTCGTGATGATGTTCCTTGGCCTCGAGATTGGCTCGATCAGCCTCTACGTCCTGGCCGGATTCACCCGCACCGAGACCGCCTCCGAGGAAGCGGCTATCAAGTACTTCCTGCTGGGGTCGTTCGCCTCGGCCATCTTCATCTACGGGGTGGCATTGCTCTTCGCCGGAACCGGATCTCTTCATCTCTTCGAGCAGCGAGTGTTTCTCTCGTCGAACATCGTCCTCCGCCCGGCGGTCCTTCTGGCTGGTCTGGCCCTGACGATCGTCGGTCTCGCGTTCAAGGTCACCGCGGCACCCTTCCATTCCTGGGCGCCCGACGTGTATCAGGGAGCCCCGGCCGGAGTCGTCGGTTTCATGGCCGCCGCCGCCAAGGTTGGAGGCTTCGCGGCGCTGGTCCGTCTCCTTTCGACCGGATTCGCCGACTACGCCTCAACCTGGGCGCTGGTAGTTGCCGGCATCGCAGTCCTGTCGATGCTGATCGGCTCGTTCCTGGGCGTGGTCCAGGACGACCTAAGGCGACTACTGGCCTATTCGGGAGTCGCACACGCCGGATTCATCCTGACGGGAGTGGTAGCCGGTCGCAGTGGGACCGGCGGCGTTTGGTTCTATCTGGCGGTTTATGCCGTGCAGTTGGTCGGGGCCTATGCGGTGGTGGCTGCGGTGAGCGGTCCGAGTTCGGCCGGCTCTGCTCTTTCGCGTTATTCCGGGCTCGGCAAGCGGCAGCCGTTCCTGGCGCTGGGCCTCACCGTTCTTCTGCTCGGTATGGCTGGCATACCCCTCACCTCGGGCTTCATCGCCAAGTTCGG
>DATLEZ010000104.1:0-31181 GCA_035525055.1 Acidimicrobiia bacterium
GCCACCGCCCCCATCGAAGCCTCCTCTGGTGACAAGAGGAGACATCGGCTCAACCCTCGAGGGAACCGCAAACTCAACCATGCCCTCCACATCGCTGCC
Organism: Acidimicrobiia bacterium; assembly: GCA_035525055.1. Taxonomy (GTDB): domain Bacteria; phylum Actinomycetota; class Acidimicrobiia; order Spongiisociales; family ZC4RG35; genus DATEEG01. The sequence continues at coordinate 100 of DATLEZ010000104.1, forward strand.
ATCTGCCAACTCCGCTACCCCGGCGAGGGCCGCGTCTATTACCAGAAGAAGATCGCCGAGGGCAAGACTTCCAAAGAAGCGATCCGGGCTCTGAAACGGCGTATCTCCAACCTGGTCTACCGACGGCTAATCGCCGACGCCAAACGCGGCATCGACTGAAACGGTCGAGTGGGTCCGGGAGGACAACCAGGGACGACTCTCAATTCCAGCGTGGCCAGCTCACACCCTGATACACCGGCACTTCGGAAAAGTCACAGCCCGGACCCGGCACCAACACTACGACCAACCCCAGCTCAAGGCACGGGCCAACCCGCCGCGCCCGACCCGGGATCGAAACGCCGACTTGACACAAAGAGGCATCGATACCGGAGGTTGTATCGAGCTGAACAATTCCGAGCGAGATTTGTCGATCGGGCGCAGCTTGAGCACTAGGCACGAGCCGGCCGTAAGGCCGCGTAAGGACACCCCAAAGCGATGGATTTCCTGATCTTCCCTATTGGGTTGCTCTATTTCTTTGTGTTCAGCTTCACGGGAGGTTTCGCCGGAGCAATCCACGCCGGCGGTCGCGAGGATCGGAGTCTCGTTGCGAACGCCGGCATCGGTTTGTCGCCTGGACAGCAGCTGCGCTCATCTGGAGGATGTCAACCGGTGAATGGCCCGAGGAGTTCACCTTTGGGCTTGCCGGGTTAGCGCTGCTCTGCTCGATAGTCTCCGTCCACCTTTTGGAGAGAAGACGATCCGCTACGAGGCTCGAGAGCGTGAACCACTGGCATTGAGGGTCCTGCGACCGGCCCGCACGTCACGGTCACCACCGCTGCTATAGGCACGCACCGACGTGCTGGTCTGGTCGTTCTTAATTGTGGAGCCTTCTCGGTCCAGATCGTGTGATCTGTGCGGAGTCGGTCTTGGAAAGGGTCACTCATGTGTGTCGCCTATCGGGGGCCCGGAAAGGAGAGAGTTCGTCATCACAGTGGTGATCCACCACTGATAGCGGTCGGGTAGCCATCCGCGCTCGAGGACCAGGAGGTCGTGGATGGTGAGGGAGTTGACTGCCCAGAGCAGGTCGCGGGCCTGTTCTACCGTGATGCCGGCCCGTAAGAAGTTGTGATCGGCGAGATGTTGCGCGAGCCGGGCCATTCCCTCTAACCGCTGCGACTCCAGGCGTTGGAGGACTGCGGCAAGCTCGGGGGCAACGGTGGCTGCTTCTCTCAGCGCCCGAAGCAGGGCGCCGGATCGGGCATGGATTCCCGGCTGGGTGGCGGCGTACAACTCGACTTTGCGCCGCGGGTCTGGTTCTTCGATGACCGCTTTGATGGCGGGCCGCTCCTCCACGGGTCTTTCCGCCCGGTCGGCGCCGCCGGCGACCGCCGCTTCCACTACCGCTTGAAACAGACCGGATTTTCCTTCGAATCCGCGGTAGATGGTCTCCACCGCCACCCCTGCCTCCGCCCGATGTTCGGCGCAGTATTCGGAGTTCGACGACAGTACATCAGTCTCGCCTACACGAGGGCAACCGTCCAAATGGAAGGGACCGTGGCTCAATTCACCCGCATCTCGTAATCAAACAAGGCTCTCCGTCAGGCTGTCCTGGCTCCGAACTCTATTTCCAGGACGCGTTTTGGACGCGAAATGGTGCGAAACGTCCATGTGCGGCTCCGCCTCATACTTGACATTGTGGCTCCGGTTGGTGGGTGACAGTTTGTGGACGCGGCTTCGGTTGCTGGGCGACAGTGGCTCCGGTTCCTTGGCGACACTTTTAGATCCCCGGTTCCCGGTTCCAGCCTCTTCTTCGGTGACGGCAGTCGACGAAGAGGAACTCGATCATGCTGGTGGAGTTGGGTGTGGTGGAGCAGCGGTATCAGGCGGTGTTGGAGGTTTTGGGCGGGGCGACGGTGATTGAGGTGGCTCGCCGTTTCGGGGTGGTCCGCCAGACGGTGCATGACTGGTTGCGTCGTTATGCCTCTGATGGTTTGGCGGGGTTGGCGGATCGGAGTTCGAGGCCGCTGTCCTGTCCTCATCAGATGGCCGCTGAGATGGAGGTGCGGATCGTCGAGCTGCGTCGGGCTCATCCTTCCTGGGGGCCGCGGACGATCGGTTATCACTTGGAGAAGGGGGGAGTGTGGCCGGTTCCTTCCCGCTCGGCGATCTATCGGAGCTTGATCCGCCACCGACTGTTGGACCCGAAGGCGAGGAGGAAGCGGCGTTCTGATTACAAGCGGTGGGAGCGGGGGAAGGCGATGGAGTTGTGGCAGATGGATGTGATGGGTGGGGTGTGGCTTTCTGATGGTTCCGAGTTGAAGGTGGTGACCGGGATCGACGATCACTCGAGGTTCTGTGTCTCGGCGCTGCTGGTCCGACGGGCGACGGCCCGACCGACCTGTGATGCCCTGGCGGTGGCGATGCGATCCCATGGGGTGCCCGATCAGATTTTGACCGACAACGGCAAGGTCTTCACCGGAAGGTTCGGGCCTGGCAAGGGGGAGGTGTTGTTTGACCGTATCTGTCGGGAGAACGGGATCCGTCATCTGTTGACTGCTCCCCGCTCACCGACCACTACCGGCAAGGTGGAACGGTTCCATAAGACGGTGCGAAAGGAATTCCTAACAGGTCGGGTCTTCGAGTCCCTCGCCGAGGCCCAGGCGGCTTTGGATTTGTGGGTGGAGCATTACAACTGTGAGCGGCCTCATCAGGGGATCGGGATGATCCCACCGGTACGACGGTTCGAGCTGGCGATTGCCGAACCGTTCGAAGTGGTCTCTAGTGACGATCCGGAGTCGGCGCTGCTGGGGGTGGTGGAGGAGCGGCGGGTGGTGACCCGGAGGGTGAGTGGGGGTGGCCGGATCAGCCTGGCGAGGTTCAAGTATTACGTCGGTCGCTGGCTCGAAGGCGAAACAGTCGAGGTGGCGGTCACCAAAGAGGGACTGATCGAGGTTTCCCACCGGGGAGTGCTGGTCGCCTCTCATGTCCGTCAGCATCCGGTCGAGGCGGAACCGGCGGTGTGGCGGCGACAACCCAACGCCCGACCGGCCAGACCTCAAACTGTGGGCCGGCCGGTGACCCGTAAGGTCGACACTTCGGGCCATGTCAGCTTCGCCGGTGCCAACTATCGGGTCGGGAACGCCTATCGACGTCAACAGGTCGAAGTCAGAGTGGTGGGCGACACCGTCGAGATCTCACAGAACGGAAGAGTCATCCGTACCCACCCGATCCGACATGACCCCAACCGGGCGCACGGTGCCTTCGCCAACCCCGGCGGCCGTCCCCGCCGCATCAACGCCGCCTCCTAACCCGCGAGGAAGTGTCGTCCACCTACCGGAGCCAAAGTGTCGCCCGGGTACCGAGACTTGAGAACTGCGAAACGCTCATCTGCGACACGCTCACCACTGCTCGTTCGTATGCCGCCCACTCGTGCGCCAAGCGTACCGGTACGACTAGACTGTCACACCTGCACGAAGGACTCGCCGAGCCTTGACACGCCCTGCGGGCAACTTCTATCTTGTTCGGAGTTCGTACGATTGTCCGCTTAGCGAACTGGAGGAAGTCGAATGGCTAACGCCACCAAGTTTGGCTCTCTGGACCACTGGGAGAAGGGGCGGATCGAGATCATCGAGGGTGACCCCAAGCACTACGCGTTCTCCAACATTTACGAAGTCGCCTCGACCGCCAAGCCCTGGGAGAAGACCATTGTCGGCCTGAACCGCCAGTACGTTCTGGAGGCCATCAGGGCTGAGGGCACCTCTCCATGGCGCACGGCGCCTCATGACGAATTTGCGCTGGTCATGGATGGCGAGGTCGAGATCCGCTTGCACACCGTCGACGATCCCCGGGCGTATCACCAACCCGACGATCAGGGCTCCCGGCCATTGGATGGTGAGCCGTCGGGCCAACCGATGGGTGTGATCAAGGCCAAAAAGGGACACATGGCTCTCTTGCCGGCAGACCGGGCATATCAATTCCACGCGGAGCATCCGTCCGTGATCGTGCTGCAGTCGATCAAGAGCCCCGACAGCCTCGAGCGTTGGGCCGAGATCTGCATTACCACCGTTTGACCAGGTCGAAGGAGCAATGACATGACCATTCTCGAGGAAGCCCCCCAAGTCCTGGCAACCAAGCCCAACGAACAGGGGTATCGCGAGTTCTCACTTGGTGAATTTCGGTTTCGGCGGGACGAATACTTCGTTTACGTGACCTGGCCGACCGGCACGCATGTCTTATCGGCGGATGCGTTCTTGCGAGCGCTGCAGCGTGACGTGGCCTGGCAGTTCTTCTACGGAATCGTCAACTTCGACGGCGTGATCGGCACGGTCAACCACTACGGGACGGTCGACCTGTTCGCCGGTCGCTACAACGATTCGTATCGCAAGGCAGAGCTGGACCACGTGGAGAACTTTGCGACGCCCGACATCAAAGCGACCTTCGAGGAGATGCTCGATGACTGGGTGAACGAGACCTTTGATCCCTTTGCGGCGCCCCGGGAGACGGGTTCGGCGTTCGGCAACAAGAATGGCCACAATCGCCAAGCGACCGGGCGGCATCGGGTAACGGCCGCTCGGATGGTGAGCGTCCCGGGAGACGAGCCGATTCGCAGCGACGAGAGCGGCTTCACGGTCAACGAGCATTTCAAGGACGTCTCTCAAACTGAGCCCGAGATCGTGGTTGAGGAAGGCTTCGAGAATGAGGTCTGCGCCTTCAGTCTCTTCGCCTACCTCTCGCGATCGGACGTGACCTGGAATCCCTCCGTGGTCTCGGCGTGCAAGGACAGTCTGTTCTGTCCCACGACCGAGGAGTACATCCTTCCGATCATTCACGGAAACGACCGGGTGGAGTGGTTCTTCCAGCTGTCCGACGAGATTCGGTGGGATGTCGAGGACCGCGAATCCGGAACCGTCCGGGCCAAGGTGATCATGCGGCCCGGCGACGTAGCCGCCATGCCAGCGGACATCCGTCACCAGGGCTACGCCCGTAAGCGCTCGATGCTCCTGGTCTGGGAAAACGCAGACGGAATGCTTCCTGAACTGATCTCAACCGGTCAGATGCCCAACTATCCGGCTGAGTTCTGAGCACCGGTTCCCCGGGCAACCGGGGGAGCAAGGAACCGATGCAAGACCGGCTCTATATCGGCGGTGAGTTCGTTGACTCTGTCGCGGGCAGCACCTTCGAGGTCTTCAACCCTCATGACGGGAGCAAATTGGCCGACGTTGCCGAGGCGCGAGCCGACGACGTCGACAAGGCTGTCGCGGCCGCGACGACGGCTTTCCCGTCGTGGGCCAAAACTCCAGCGATGGAACGCGGCAAGCTGTTGCTCGACCTGGCCGACGCAGTCGAACGCAACGCCGGTGAACTTGCTCGTCTCGAGTCTCTTGACACGGGCCATCCGATCCGGGACTCGACCAGGCTCGATGTACCCCGCACGGCGGCGACCTTCCGATATTTCGGGGGGATGGCCGACAAGTACCAGGGGAGCCTGCCTCCGGTGGAGAAGGGCTTTCTCAATTACGTGAGCCGGGAGCCGATCGGCGTGGTCGGACAGATCGTCCCCTGGAACTTTCCGTTGATGTTCACGAGTTGGAAGATGGGGCCGGCCCTGGCGGCCGGCAACACGATTGTCTACAAACCGGCCGAACTCACGCCGCTCGCGAGCCTGCGGGTTGCCGAGTTGGTCGATGAGGTCGGGTTCCCACCGGGCGTTGTCAACGTCCTGCCCGGACCGGGACGAATTGTCGGAGCAAGAATGGCCGAGCATCCCGACGTAGGCAAGGTCTCGTTCACCGGCTCCACCGCCACCGGCCGGACGTTGGTGGAGGCTTCCGCCGGGAATCTCAAGCGCCTGCAACTCGAGCTCGGCGGGAAGGGCGCCAACATCATCTTCGACGACGCCGATCTGGATCTGGCCGTGCAAGGGTCGGCGTTTGCGATCTATCACAATCAGGGCCAGGCCTGCATCGCCGGCTCTCGACTTCTGCTCCACGAGTCGATTGCTGATCCGTTCCTCGAAAAGTTCATCGAGCTCTCGCGAACGATTCGCCTGGGCGATCCTCTGGATCCCCAGACCGAGATGGGACCGTTGACCTCGCCAGGGCATCGGGATCGCGTGCTCAACTACGTCAAGATTGCGGTCGACGAGGGAGGCGAGGTCCTGGTCGGGGGCGCTGCTCCCGAAGACCCGGCTCTGGCCAACGGCTGCTACGTGATGCCCACGGTGGTCCGCGCTCGCGCCGGTGACCGGGTCTGTCGCGAGGAGGTGTTTGGTCCCTTCGTAACGGTTACCACCTTCGCCTCCGAGGATGAGGCTATTCACCTGGCCAACGGAGTCGACTACGGCTTGGGGGGAGGCCTGTGGACTAACAACCTTTCGAGGGCCCACCGGGTGGCCGCGGCGATTCGGGCCGGCATGCTGTGGATCAACTGTTACAAGCGCGTCAATCCCGGTTCGCCGTTTGGTGGGGTCGGACTGTCCGGATACGGGCGGGAAATGGGCTTCGAGGCGATGCATGAGAACACGGAAGCCAAATCGGTCTGGGTGAATGTCGACGCCCAGCTTCCTGTCTGGTATCCGAGGGATTGATCCATGGGTCAATTCACTTCACTCAGGGAGGCCGTGGCCGATCTCATCCACGACGGCGATACGGTGGCGATGGAAGGCTTCACCCATCTGATTCCCTTCGCCGCCGGTCACGAGGTCATCCGCCAGAAGAAGCGCGATCTGGCAGTGGCGCGGCTCACTCCCGATCTCATTTATGACCAGCTCATCGGGTCGCGGTGCGTAAGAAAGCTCATCTTCTCCTGGGGCGGAAACCCGGGCGTGGGATCCCTGCATCGCCTCCGCGATGCGGTCGAGAACGACTACCCCCACCCTCTCGAGATCGAAGAGCACAGTCATGCCGGCATGGCCGCTTGCTACACGGCTGGAGCGGCCGGTCTCCCGTTCGGGGTTCTCCGGGCATATGCGGGCACCGATCTGGCTGCCCATACGAAGACCATCCGGACTCTCACCTGTCCATTCACGGGGGAGGAGCTGGCGGCGGTGGCGGCGCTCAAGCCCGATGTCGCAGTGATCCACGCCCAACAGGCCGACCGGGAGGGCAACGTCGCAATGTGGGGCATTACCGGCGTGCAGAAGGAGGCGGTACTCGCCGCCAAGACCTCGATTGTGACGGTTGAGGAGATTGTCGATGAATTGGTTCCCAGCGGTCCTAACTTCGTGGTGCTGCCCTCGTGGACGACCACCGCCGTCGCTCACGTGCCCAACGGCTGCCATCCCTCCTATGCACTGGGGTTCTCGGCGAGAGACAACAACTTCTACGTCGAATGGGATGAGGTGGCGCGCGATCGGGCAACCTTCGACCAGTGGATCGACACATATGTGAATGGTGTCGATGACCACAGCGAATATTTGAGGCTGCTCGGGTCTGAGGTCTCACCGGGTGCTGACCGCAATGGTTGATCTCGCTACAACGCCCGGGTCGACCTACACGGCCGACGAGATGATGACGGTAACCGCCTCTCGCCACCTGGCCAGTGGGGCGGTTTGCTTCGTTGGCATCGGCCTTCCCAGCGCGGCCGCCAATCTTGCTCGTCTGACCCACGCACCCGATCTGGTGCTGATCTATGAGTCGGGGACGATCGCAACCCGGCCTGTCACGCTGCCGCTGTCGATCGGCGACACCGAACTGGCCACCACCGCATTGTCGGTGGTGAGCGTGCCGGAGATCTTCGCCTACTGGCTCCAGGGTGGGAGGGTCGACGTCGGTTTCCTCTCGGCAGCCCAGATCGATCGCTACGGAAATCTCAACAGCACTGTCATTGGCTCCTACGAGCACCCCAAGGTTCGGCTCCCGGGCGCCGGGGGCGCTCCCGAAATCGCCGCTGCGGCCGGCGAGGTGTTCGTCATGCTGCGACATCAGAAGCGGATGTTTGTTGAGGCAGTCGATTTCGTCACCTCGGTCGGTTTTGGCAGGGATGGCAAAGGCCGGCCGGGGTGCTGGGGAGCCGGCCCGACGGCCGTCATCACCGATCTCGGAGTACTCCGTCCCGATCCAGCTACTCACGAGCTCATCCTCACTGCCGTCCATCCCGGCGTAGAGGTCGATCGAGTGATCGATGAGACCGGGTGGGATCTCGGTGTCTCCCCGGCAATCGAGGTGACGGACCCGCCCACTGCGGAGGAACTGGCGGTTCTTCGTGATCTGATGCAACGGACCGAGGCGGCTCATCGCCGATGAAGCCCTTTGTTTATGAAGCTCTGCCCGGCCGGGTGGTCTTTGGCGACGGTTCGTTGAAAGAGGTCCCTCAGGAGCTCGACTTCCTCGAGGCAGGGACCGTGATGCTGATTTCCAGTGGATCATCGAAGCCCCTGGCCGACTCGCTGGCCGATCTGATGGGCGATCGGGTCGTGGCGCGAATCGATCAAGTCAATCCCCACGTGCCGATCGAGGATGTCGAGGAGGCCCGTCGACTCGCGGTCGATTCTTCCACCGAGTCCGTCGTGACGATCGGAGGTGGCTCGACCATCGGGTTGGGCAAGAACATCGCCCTCGAGGCGCCGGTGAAGCACCTGACCGTTCCCACCACCTACTCGGGTTCGGAGATGACCCCGATCCACGGTGTGACCATCAACGGTTTCAAGCGCACCGGGAGGGATTCGAGAGCCAAGCCGCACACGGTGGTCTACGACCCCGAACTGGGCCGCGGTCTTCCGATGGGGGTCACGGCCGGAAGCGTCATGAACGCGATGGCCCATTGTGTCGAGGCGCTGTACGCCGAGGGCCGAAATCCAGTCACCTCGTCGATGGCCCTGGAAGGCCTCACCGCCCTCAACTCGGGTCTGGCTCGAGTGGTGTCCGATCGCTTCGATCCGGAGGGCCGGGCCTCCTTGCTGTTTGGGGCCTTTCTGGCGGGAACCGCCCTCGGCTCGGTTGGGATGGCCATCCATCACAAGATCTGTCACGTTCTCGGAGGCACGTTCGGTCTGGCCCATGGTGACGCCAACGCGGTTGTACTCCCGCATGTGGTCGCGGCCAATAGCGTCGCCGAACCAGAGGTGGTCGCCGACATCGCCAGGGTTCTCGGTGTGACCGATCCGGCCGCGGGCCTCTTTGAATTGGCCGCGTCGGCGGGGGCGCCATCGAGCCTGGCTCAACTCGGAATGAAGGAGATGGATCTTGATCGAGCGGCCGCCATGGTGATCGAGCACCCGGGGTTCAATCCCCGGCCCGTGAACGGCATCTGGATCCGCGAGCTTCTGGAAGAAGCCTTTGAAGGCAAGAAACCGACGGTAACCGCATAGGAGGAGGATGGGATGGTCAAGGAATACGAAGGCGGGCCGAGTCGACGCAAGTTCCTGCGTGACGCCGGCCTGACGGGAATCGGAATTATCGGTGGGAGCGCGGTCCTGGCAGCCTGCGGCACGGATGGTGCCGCCACCACGACCACCGCCGGTGCGACCACGACTACGGGTGCTGCCACGACCACCGCGGCAACAACCGCCACAACGGCGGCCGTGGGACGACCCATCAAAATCGGCTATGTCTCTCCGCAAACGGGTGCGATCGCGGCATTCGGCGAGGCGGACGGATTCGTTCTCGAGCAGGTTCAAGCTGCGCTGGCCGACGGCCTCACGGTGGCCGGCGTGGTGCATCCAGTGGAGATTCTTTCGAAAGACAGCCAGTCCGATCCGGTGCGGGCAGGAGAAGCCGCAGGCGAGCTGATTCTCGATGACGAAATCGATTTGATGGTGGTGGCCTCGACCCCGGAGACCACCAATCCGGTGGCGGACCAATGCGAGATCAACGGCATTCCCTGCATCTCGACCGTGGCGCCGTGGCAGCCGTGGTTCTTTGGCCGGGCCGGCGATCCGGCCGTTGGCTTCACCTGGACCTATCACTACTTCTGGGGACTCGAGGGGCTGATTCCTCAGTTCATCGCTCTCTGGGACCAGCTCGAAACCAACAAGATCGTCGGCGGACTGTTCCCGAATGACGGGGATGGAAATGCCTGGGGCGACCCTGAGCTCGGCTTTCCGCCTGCGTTGGCGGCGGCCGGATACGAGATCGTCGATCCAGGTCGCTATGAGAATCTCTCCGACAGCTTCTCGGCGCACCTCACCGCGTTCCAGGACGCCGGCGCGCAGATCGTCACCGGAGTACCGATTCCGCCCGATTTCGGTACCTTCTGGACCCAGGCCGCCCAGCAGGGATTCACACCCGTTGCCGCGACTATTGGCAAAGCGATCCTGTATCCCGCCAACGTCGAAGCCCTTGGCGGTGATTCCGGCAACGGCCTGACGTCCGAGGTTTGGTGGAGCCCGCAACACCCGTTCTCGTCGTCACTCACAGGGCAGTCGGCGGCAGACCTGACCGATGCCTATACCTCGGCCAGCGGTCGCCAGTGGACCCAGGTGGTCGGCTTCACACATTCGTTGTTCGAGGTGGCGGCGGACGTGCTGACCCGTACCCAGGACCTCGATGATCGGGAGGCGGTGCTGGCGGCACTGGCGGGGACGAACCTGCAGACCATCGTCGGTGCGGTCGACTGGACCGGTGGAGGGCCGGTTCCGAATGTGTCCACCACTCCTTTGGTGGGAGGCCAATGGCAGCTTGGGGGTGACTTTAAGTATGACCTGGTCATAGTCGACAACAGCCAGTTTGGCGGCGTCCCCACGACGGGGGAGATCGCGCCCCTAGGGGCATGATCGAAGAAGGCAGGTTGCCGCGGGTCTTCGAAATCAGGAATCTGAGCAAGTCCTTCGGGGCGCTGAAGGTCATTGACGACTTGAGTCTTCACCTCGACGAGGGGGAGGCTCTCGGAGTCGTCGGTCCGAATGGCGCCGGCAAGACCACGATGTTCGACCTGATAGTTGGAACCCTGGCTCCCGACGCTGGAACGATCGAATTCGACCGGATGGCGGTTGTTTCGAGTCGGACCTTCCAGCGAACTCGCTCGGGGATGGGGCGCACGTTCCAGATCCCGCAGCCTTTTGGGGGGTTGACCGTTTTCGAGAACATGCTGGTCGGAGCCATCTTTGGAGGACGAGGCGGACCTGACGTGGACGGCCGGTGCGTGGAACTGCTGAATCGCACCTGCCTCCTCGACAAGGCCAACCGGACCGCTGCTTCCCTCACGATCCTGGACCGAAAGAGGTTGGAACTCGCCCGGGCGCTCGCCACGGAACCCAAGGTCTTGCTGCTGGACGAGATCGCCGGGGGCCTGACCGAGCCCGAGGTGGAAGACCTCGTGGATCTGATCCGAGAGATCCATGCCACCGGGATGTCGATCATCTGGATCGAGCATCTGCTCCATGCCTTGCTCGGGGTCGTCGACCGCGTGCTGGCCATCCACTTTGGCAAGCACCTCATCGAAGGCGATCCGCACGAGGTGATCCACAGCCCCGAGATGCGAGAGGTGTACCTCGGGATCGAGTCATGAACGGGGAACCAACCCGGGCCGGGCCGGATCTGCTCACGCCGGCGTTGTTGACCGTCACCAACCTCGATGCGTTCTACGGCGACTTCCAGGCGCTCTTCGATGTCTCTCTGGTGGTTCGGCCGGGCGAGATAGTTGCGGTCATAGGCTCCAATGGGGCCGGCAAATCAACCCTCCTGAAGGCGATCGTGGGATTGGTGCCGGCCGCCCGCGTTCGCATCACATTTGACGAGGACCCAATCGGCGGAAACGGAACCGACGACATTGCCCGGCGGGGGATCTTCCTGGTGCCGGAAGGCCGGCGCATCTTTCCGAGCCTCAGTGTCGAGGAGAACCTTTTGATCGGGGCCTACAACAAGCGGTCGGGTCCCTGGAATCTGGACAGGGTCTTTGGCCTGTTCCCTTCGCTCGAACGCCGACGGCGCCACGGCGGTACCGAACTCTCCGGCGGCGAGCAACAAATGCTGGCCATCGGCCGAGGATTGATGGCCAACCCGAGGCTCTTGCTTCTTGACGAGCTCTCGCTGGGTCTTGCGCCGATCATCGTCAAGGGCATCTACGCGGTCATCGATACGATCTTGGCCGAGGGCATCACATTGGTGATCGTGGAGCAGGACATCCAGCAGGCTACTGCGGTGGCGGATCGGGTCTACTGCCTGCAGCGAGGACGGGTGGCCCTGGAGTCGGCGACGTCAGAGTTGGACAAGGAGTCGCTGGTCGCTGCCTATTTCGGAATCCGGCGCTGATGGTCGACGCGGTTGTCCAGGGGATACTGCTTGGAGGGCTCTATGCGCTCCTCGCAGCCGGGCTCACCCTGGTCTTCGGGGTAATGAAGGTTGTGAACCTGGCTCACGGCGACTTCATCGTCATGGCCGGATATCTGACGCTGGTGCTCGTGGGCGCCACCGACCTCAACCCGCTCCTGGTCGCTCCGGTGGTGGCGGTCCTGATGGGGGCGGTCGGGTACGGACTGCAGCGGGGAGTCATCAACCTGAGTCTGGGGGGAGGGATCGTCCCTCCTCTCATCGTCACCTTCGGACTTTCGATCATCATCCAGAATGCTCTACAGGAGATCTTCAGCGCCGATACCCAGGGGCTCGACGCTGGTCCGATCGAGTTGTCCAGCATCAGGTTGGGAGATGTGGTCACGATTGGATGGTTCCCCTTGCTCACCCTCCTAGTGGCCGTGCTGGTGTTGCTGGGCCTGCACGGAATGCTGTCGAAAACGTCACTCGGGCGGGCGTTTCGAGCCGTCTCCGACGACCCCGAGGCGGCCCGGATGATGGGAGTGCAGACCAAGCACGTGTTCTCCATCGCCACCGCAGTGGCGATGGTCGTGGTTGGGATCGGGGGCGTCATGCTCGGCATTCGCACCCAGTTCGATGCCTCTTTAGGGCCGGCCCGCCTCATTTTTGCCTTCGAGGCGGTGATCATCGGCGGCATGGGATCGTTGTGGGGAACCCTGGCCGGAGGGGTCGTCCTCGGGGTTGCGCAGAACGTGGGCGCCCACCTATCGCCGGGTTGGAGCGAGCTTGGAGGACACCTGGTGTTTCTGGCCGTTCTTGCCTATCGCCCGCAGGGGCTGTTCGGCCAGGTGACCTCATGACCTCCGGCTACCGCGTCCAAATTTCCACGCCTGCCAGCCGCAGGTTTGCCGTCGTTGGAGCTCTCATCGTGGCTGGCTTCGCGTCGGTTCCTCTCTGGGGAGGTCGGGGCCTGATGGTGAGCCTCACCGAACTTATGGTGCTGGTGGCGATCGGTCAGGTGTGGAATCTCCTGGCCGGCTATGCCGGCATCTACAGCTTCGGCCAGCAGGCCTTCATCGGCATCGGGGCCTACACGACGTTCGTGCTGGCCGACCTGGTTGGTCTGAACCTGTGGGTGGCCTTGGCCGGTTCGACCGTCGTCGCCGGCCTGATCGCGCTACCGAGCGCCTGGCTGGTTTTCCGGCTGCGGGGCGCGTACTTCGCAGTCGGAACCTGGGTCCTGGCCGAAACCTATCGCCTGCTCGTGAGGAACAGCAAGACCCTCTATCCATCAGGGACCCCACAGCCATTGAGGTCGCTCTCACAGGTCGGAGCCGATCGATTCTCGGTGACTTTCTGGGTATCACTCGGCCTGGCGGTCGGTGTGGTGATCTGGATCTACCTCCTCAATCGGAGCGCTCGCGGCCTTGCTCTCAGCGCCATTCGCGACAACGAAGGCGCCGCCAATACGTCGGGGGTGGCGGTGCGAAGAACCCAGGTCATGGTCTACGTGATGGTTGCCTCTTTGACCGGACTGGCCGGGGCAGTGTTCCTGCTGAAGAATGTCTCGATCGACCCCGATAGTTTCTTCTCGATTCAGTGGACCGCCCAGATGGTGATCATCGTCATGATCGGGGGGATCGGCACCATCGAAGGCCCCATAGTGGGAGCGGTGGTCTTCTTTCTCTTGCGCGAGAACCTGGCCGATCTGGGCACGGCCTGGTTCATAATCCTGGGAGTTCTGCTGATCGCCATAATGCTTCGAGCCCCCGAGGGAATCTGGGGCATCGTTCAGCGCAAGACTGGCCTGCGGCTGTTCCCGATTCAGCGGCGGCTAGTCATGGATGATCTGATCATGGAGAAAGTGTCGAATGAGCCGGTCTGATCTAGCGAAGGACACCGTGTAGACGATGGTTGATCTGGGCATCCCGGTCTCAGGCACCTTTGAAAGTCCGGACCAGGTTCTGGCCGCTCTCACTGGAGTTGCCTACCTCGCCGATGATCACATCGCCACCGCCGTGTTCGTGGCCGATGCCCTCGGCAAGCCGGTTCTCTGCGAAGGCCCGGCCGGGGTCGGGAAGACCGAGTTGGCCAAGTCGGTGGCCAAGGCCATGGGACGTCGCTTGATCAGGCTCCAGTGCTACGAGGGTTTGGACGAGTCCAAGGCCCTCTATGAGTGGAACTACAAGAAGCAGCTCCTGCGGATTCAGACCGAGCCCGAAGGAGCCGACTGGCAGACGACCGAGTCCGACATCTTTGCGGAGGATTTCCTATTGGAGAGGCCGCTGCTGGCGGCCATCCGTTCAACGGAGCCGGTCGTCCTGCTGATCGACGAGGTCGACCGAATCGAGGTCGAGACCGAGGCCTTGCTTCTCGAGATTCTCTCCGACTTCCAGGTCTCGGTTCCCGAACTGGGCACCATTTCGGCCTCGACCCAGCCGCTGGTGTTTCTCACCTCCAACAACAGCCGCGACCTCTCGGAGGCGCTCAAACGCAGGTGCGTATACCTGGACATCGACTATCCGACCGTCGCGCGCGAACAAGCGATCATCGAAGCGCGGATTCCCGGAATCACCTCTGCGCTGGCGGCCAATTGCGCGCAGGTGGTGTCGTGGGTCCGGTCGTTCGAACTGAAGAAACCGCCCTCGGTGTCGGAGACCCTTGACTGGGCCAGGACCCTCATGGTGCTGGGACGAACGGCGGTGTCAACCGACGACACCCGCGCCACTCTGAACCTGCTGCTCAAGTACTCCCAGGACATCGACAAGATCACCGAATCGCTCAAGGCGGTATGACGTGCGGGACCTCAACGAGAGCAACGTAACCGAGGCCGCAATTGCATTGATTCAAGCCGCGGATCCACGGCTACAGGAATTGCTGGTCGGGTTGACCCGGCATCTTCACGCCTTTGTCCGTGAGGTCGAGCTCACTGAGCCCGAATGGATGGCTGCGATTCGATTCCTGACGGCCGTAGGTCAGATCTCCGACGAGCAGCGCCAGGAGTTCATTCTCCTCTCCGACGTGCTGGGGGTCAGCATCCTGGTGGATGCCATCAACCATCGAAAGCTGGCCAGCGCCACTGAGAGCACTGTCTTCGGCCCCTTCTGGGTGGTCGGTGCCCCGGAATTGCCCCACGGAGCTTCGATTGCTCGGGGAGAGGAAGCAGTTTCGGGAGAACTAACCGTTGTCCGCGGACGAGTCCTGGGTGGGGAGGGTCGACCAATCGAAGGAGCCACCCTTGACATATGGCAGGCCTCACCTGCAGGTTTGTACGACGTCCAGGATCCCAGGCAGCCCGAGATGAACCTTCGGGGCCTCTTTCACTCCGGAGCGGACGGCGGATTCTGGTTCAAGACCGTGAAGCCGGCTCCCTACCCGATTCCCGATGACGGCCCGGTCGGCGACTTGCTGAGAGCCACCGGCCGGCACCCGATGCGACCGGCCCATATCCATTTCATGGTTCGAGCACCCGGATACCAGACGCTGATCACGCATATCTTTGTCGAGGGCGACCCCTACCTCGAGTCAGACGCCGTGTTCGGGGTCAAGGACTCACTGGTATTCGATTTCGGCCTGAACCACTCCGAAACCGAGGCCGCCGGTTTCGGAATCGCAGCGCCGTTCATCGACGTCACCTTCGACATCGTCCTGGAACCGGACAAGGTCGCGGCCAGCAATCCCTGAGCCGGCGCCGGACCCCGCACCGGTGTCAGGCGATCTCGAGGACGAACTCCTGGAGTTGGCGCAGGTTCCGGCATTCGAATGCTCCCGTGCAAAATCTTCGATACTCGGCCATCAATGAGTCATCCACCCCCCAACGGGAGCGAGCCTCGGGGTTGAGCCAGTAGATCTGTTTGGTCTTGGCCTGGATCTTCTTCAGGATCGGGAGGCCGGCATCATCGACGCGATAGTTGTTACGGGCATCGCCGGTGAATATGACCGTGCTGGTGCCGGTGAGGCTGCTGCCGTACTTGCGAAAGAACATATCCAGCGCCTTGGCATGGTCGGAATGGCCATCTCTTGAGATGTCGCGCGAGCGGGCGATCAGATGCTTGACGTTGGTCAACCCGACACCCTGGCGGACGTGCTCGGTGACCTCAGCCGCCCCATCGACGAAGATGAAACAGCGGAGCTTGGGGAATTCCTCGCTCATGGCGTTGAGGAAGGTGATCGTGAATTCCGCGAATTTGGCGACGGATCCGGAGACATCCGCCACCAGAAACAGGTCGGGCTTGGATTCACGACGATGCCGGTGGGCCGGGTCGAAGGGCACCCCTCCGGTCGAGAGAGATCGCCGGACCGTGCGCCGGACGTCCAGGCGCCCCTTGTGACGCCGTTTGCGTCGTTGGGCCAGCTTGGCGGCGAGGCGTTTGGCGAGGGGGCGAACGGCATGGCGCATCCGGCGCAGCTGTTCGGGCGACGCTTCCAGGAATTCCATCCCTTCGACAGCCGAGAGGACCTCGGCCAGCGCCCCCGCTTGCTCGACCCCGCGGTCGCGGGTGATGCGGCGCATCACTTCCCTCTGCATTCGCTCCCGGAACGCGGCGATGCGACGCTCGAGCTCGCGGATGTCGACCTCGGAGTCGAAGGGATCGGCATCGGCTTGTTCGCGAATGCGCTGGCGGCCCTGCTGCAGCAGCCAGCCGAGATCAAGCTCCTTCATCAACCGATGCATGTAGTACTTGACTGAGGCGCTCTTCTCGGAATCGACGTTGGCAAACTGATGGACGGCAGTGGCCGCCAGGGCGCGCAGGGCTTCGTCGTCAGCCCGCAGCAGTGCTTCCAGCAGCACCTCGAGAAAGTCGAACTCGTCCTCGTCCGCCACTCGCCCGAACTCGGAACGACGAACCAGTTGGCCGAATGACGGCCGCCCTTCGGCCGTTTGGGTGGGCAATCCCGTCTCGGCGTCGCCGATGCTCGAGAAGTACAGGTCGAAGTGGGACTCGAAGACCGGGCGATGATCGACTCGCTTGATCAAGGTGGCGGCCATGGCTGCCTTGACGTGCTCGCGGCGACGAGGATCGATCCGGCTGAGAGCGTTGGCGGCGTCGATTGCTTCGACCAGTGATACCGGGATTCCGGCGGCACGGAGATGGTGCACGAACTCGATCAAATGCGGAACCATCGAGGAAGTATCGTATCGGTCTGCGAACATCAGAGCGTTGAGCAAATCCACGAGCGGTCGTTCCACATGAGGGTCTTTCATCCGGTGATAGCCCCGCCGGGACGCCTCGTGCGGCTGGGGATCGTGGTCGACCAGCGCAACGACGCCAAGCAGATCATGCGAGTGGCGCAGATGGCCGAACGGGCCGGAATGCAGTCGTTGTGGGTGGCGGACCGCCTCATCACCAAGGACGGTCAGCCGCGTATGGAAGCATGGACCGCGCTGACGATTGCTTCCCTTTACACCTCGAAGATCAGGGTCGGTGGCATGTTCATGCCGGGACTGCGGACACCGCAGAGTTTGGCGGCGATGGTTGGATCGCTCGACGCGCTTCTCGAAGGTCGGATGGAACTCGGGGTGGGAGTGGGCTGGGACGCGGAGGAATTCGCCGCCCTCGGCCTGCCGTTTGCCGATGACGATGAACGGATCGACGGCATGGAGGAATTCGTCCGTCTCTTGATGCGGCTTGTGACAGGACAGCCCGCGACAGGTAACCCGTCGTCACCTTCCCGAGCCATGGGGATTGGCGTCGTTTCCCCGCAAGCGGAAGGTCCTCCACTCACGATCGAACTCCGCCATCCCTCAGAGCTCAATGCGGCGGTGGCGTTGGCGGACAACGTCCTGTTGCCGGCCATGGCCATTTCCGAGTTGGCAGGCATGATTCAGGCAGCCCGGGCAGCCTGCGAGCGGTCCGATCGTGACCCGGACTCCCTTGGTCTGGCAGTCGAGCTGCCGGTTTCGGTCGGACGCACCGATGCCGAGTCCGATGTCAGGGTGGAGATCGACGACCTCCTTTCACAGATGGACACCCGAGCGATCGGTATCCACGGCAAACTCGAGCATTGTCAGGACATCGTCATCGAGCTGGCCCACCTCGGGGTGGCCGACGTCCGGTGCGTCCTTCCCAACGTTGCGGATATCGACGATGTGATCGCCCAGCTCTCGGCCACCTCGGTCGGAACCAAGGACGTGCTCAAGCCGGGCACGGCCCGTTCGGAGGCCCCGGCTCCTCCGCCCGGTTGGGGAGCGCCGACTGGACCCAAGACGGCCTCAACTTCGGATCAATGACCGGGCCGCCGCGCTGGTATCGCGGGCCGTCTGCCGCACTCGTGGCAGAAAGAAGGACCGAATCTGGGCCAGATCGGTGCGGGAGGCATGACACGAGATGTCGAGGCTGCCAGCACCCGCCCCCGACTGCCGATGATGGGGGCTGGCACCGACCGGACCCCTTCCTGAAGCTTATTCGCATAGCGGACAGACGGCTCCCGGAAATGTGTCAGTTGTCCGGCCCGACCCCGTCGGTCTCGACCCGCCACAGGCGTCCCCGACTGTTGCCGGCCTGGTACGGCCAAGTTGTCCCTCCCACCTTGGAGGGCCTCCTTTCCGCGGTTTGTCCGCGGGGGATCGCAAAACGACTCGAATCACCGCGAAAGGATGCGACCTATAGAGCCAGTCGCTTCCTGTGTTTTCCCGAAAATCGGGACGTCGCGAGGCGGGCTGACATTCCCTTACAAGGAAGATGTCGGGGGTTCGAGTCCCTCAACGCCCACCAATAGCGCTGGTCATTGTTCGTTGTCTGAGCTCTTGCGTCCGAGTCAGGCGACCTTGGCGATCGTCGACCTTTGGGTTGGCGTTCTTTCCTCGCCAAGGAAGAGGTCGACGGTTCGAGCCGGTGACAGGCCGGTGGCCAACATCCCGAACTGGGTTCGGTGCCACGATGCCAAGTCGAACGTCTCATGCGGGTCAACGGCGTCGGCGGAGGGTCGCAGCTTTGGGGCCATCAGACCGGTCCAATACCTCGGTCTCCCATCTGGGTGCAGAGTCTCTTCTGGCATCTAGGGCGCCGACCCACCCGACGTCGTGGGTGGTGGCTCGACCGTGTTGTCCGAGACAAGCCAGCGACAAGGATCCGACAAGCCGAGTTCGTCAAGCTCGCTCCAGATCGAAGCGATTTGGAAAGGAGCAGTAATGAAAAACCAACTCTCGCATTGTCCCGCACTCAGAGCCAGCTTGGGAATCCTGGTTGTCTTCGCAGCCTTGGTCGGACCGCTCAGCGGGCCAGCCTCGGCTCACACCACTCTCCCGACTCACACCGTCGCAGGTTCCTGCACGGCGGATGTGAATGGGATTGTCGCAGTGTCGGGAAACGCGATTCAGATCCTCCCCGACTACCGGGCAGGAACAATGTCGAGCACCAACCTCTTCTACGAGCAGTACACCGGCTTTCAGATCTGGGTCGCCTGGAAAGACGGCAATGGAGCCTGGTGGTACCAGGACGGGCCCAAAGTGGCTGGCCGCAATGGAGACTTCTCACCGGGCTCTGGATTGGTGTACAACTCTGCAACGGGCCGTTGGGATCTAGTGACGATCGGCTACGGATTCGGAGCGACCAACCCCGGATCGGGACAGCTCGGACTGTCTGCAACCTCGACCGCGGTGGTTCCCGCCCCTGGTGAGTACTGGGTGATGGCGCGGTACACCTGGTACCCACTCAATCTGATAAACACGGCCGGGGTCGTGGTCAGCCAGGTACAGGGCTCGTATGTCCACGATTCGGTCTGGACCAAAGTCAACTGCCCTGCGAACAGCTACCTGGCACTGTTCGGGAGTTCGTTCGTACTCAACTAGAGGTTCCGTCGAGCACGGGTGAGGCAGCTCCATCGGAGTTGCCTCACCTGGAGTCCGTTCCAATAGGCCGTGCCCGGACGAGGCACGAGCAGAACCCTGATTGTCCGGCCAAGAGTGCGTGGCGGCTCAGACATATATCGGAGCGCCGACTGTCGACTCATGAGGACACTGGCAAGTTCTGGTCACGGATCTCTTTCCGGATCTCTGTTATGGCCATTGCGGCAATCTCGTTCCAGGTCGAGCGCGCTTCGGAGCCTGGGTTGTTGTGAGCCCTGAGGGTGTCGAGGAATGGTTTGTCAGCGGGAAGGACGGGCCGGCCGAGGTCCCGTCTTATGCTTGTGGCGACCGCCAGCGCCTCGGCGACGATCAGCTTGTTACCACCGTCGGTAAGGAGCGACGCCGCCACCTCGAGTGCCGTCGCCGCCTCGAATCGGTGGTTGCCTTTTATCGCCTCCTCCAGCGCCAAAACCAATTGTTCCCCAGCCTGATCGTTGTCACCCATGGCTAGGTGCGCCTTGGCCCACAAGGTGTGGCCGGCTGCGATTTTGACACTGTCCTGCAAGTCCTCTCTCACTCGTAGGGCGTGCTCGAGCCATTCAATCGCTTCTGTCGGCCGCTCCTGTATCAATGCGATCTCTGCCAATGCCTCGGCGGCGCTTGCCGTGGTGATGGCGTCGTCGAGTCTTTCGGCGATGGCGTGGGCCGCGCGGGCGTGTGCTTCCGCCGCAGTGAGTTTTCCGGGTACGTTGCGGTCCGTAAGGGCTGTGAGGATCAGTGCCCACGCCTCCGACCATTTGTCAGTTACAGAGCGCGACAGTCGCACAGCTTCGGATGCGTGCCTGCCAGATTGCTCAACATCTCCCAGGGCTAATGTGACCGACCCGAGATTGGTTAAGACACCTGCCCTGCGGATCAGACCACGGTTGGTCCGATCGTCGATGGAGTCCACTAGCGCTAGCGACTCGGTGAGAAGATCCCGGGCCGATGTCAAGTCGGAGCGGTCTTCCGCGATGATCGACAGGTTGTTGAGCGTCGAAGCCACACCTCCAACGTCGCCTATCCGCCGATACATGTCGACCGAGCGCAGATAGAAGGACTCGCTCGCCCCTGGGTCGCCCTGGGATATCGCGAGGCCACCCGCAGCCGAAAGCGTCGCCGCCAGGTCTCGAGTTGCCTCCTGAGGAGCCGCGGCTACGACCGTTTCGATGAGCTGCCGGCCTGCCGCAATGCGGCCTCGTATTACCCAGTACATGAAACAGTCGGCGGCGATCGTCAGGGAGAGACCCGGATCATTGTCAACTGCCCACTCCAGCGCGGCGCCTAGGTTGGGCAGTTCGATGTCGAAGCGAGACAACCACTTTTCCTGGTCCGGACCTTCGAACCGCTCTGCTTCCTCGACGAGTCGGCTGATGTAGTGGGCCATGCGAGCCATGGTTGGCAGTGACTCATTCGCTGTGGCGAGCCTCGCTGCGGCATGTTGTCTCACGACGCTCAGTTGGGAGTAAAGGGGGGGATCCACGGTGGGATCGAAGATGACCAGCGATTTGTCGACCAGGGAGGCGACTATTCCAGGTACTTGGTAGTCGAAGAGGTGTTCTTCATCGGGACAAACCTCTTGGGCCGCTTCGAGCAGCCATCGGCCGCCAAAGACGGAGAGTCGGCGATACAGAGCCCGCTCGTGGGGAAGAAGAGCGTCATAGCTCCAAGAGATGGCGGCGTCGAGCGTGCGATGCCGGGGTGCGGCCGTCCTCAGATTCGAAGAAAGCACGTCGAGGCGGCCGATCAGGCTTTTGGCGATGGCGGCCGGTGTCATGTCGCGCAGGTGGGCGGCTGCCAACTCGACTGCGAGTGGCAATCCGTCTACTCGTCGACATATTTCCACGACGGAGGCTGCGGTGGCGGAGGTCAATTCGAAGGTAGGGAGCACTGCCTGCGCTCTTTCGCTGAACAGTCGGATCGATTCGACTGAGGCCAGCGCTGGTATCGCCATGTCGGTTTCCGGAACGCCCATGCCTGACAGCGGGATCAGCTGCTCCCCCGAAACGGCCAGAGGTTCACGGGAAGTCGCCAAAATCTTCAGACCCTCGACCGTTGAAAGCATTTCGGAGGCAGATTCGGCGATCTGATCGATGAGATGCTCGCAGTTGTCAAGGATGATCAGCACTTGGGTGCCCGCGAGCATCTGTAGCACCGCCCTTTTGAGGTCGTCGGTGACTTCTTGAACCCCTAAGACCCTTGCCAGCTCCGGCCAAAAGCCTTCGGGATCGGTGACACTCGCTAGCTCGACCTGCCACACGCCATCCGGCATATTGGGTACAGCGTCGGCGCCAACTTGCAGGGCCAAACGAGTCTTGCCGCATCCCCCGGGTCCGGTGATGGTGACCAGCCGGTGCTCTCGGAGTTTTCTGCCGATCAAACGCATCTCCGGATCACGGCCGACGAATGTGGACAGTTGAGCCGCCAGATTCGTGCGGGCGACGCCCAGGGCCCGAAGGGGAGGGAATCGTTCCCCGAGCCCGACGGCCACGACTTGAAAAACCTGCTGCGGCTGGGTCACACCTGGGAGTCGAAGTTGGCCGAGGTCGACCAGTTCGACGCCGGGCTCAAGGATTGGTTGTGCTAGCTCGGCGGCGACGGCCGAGACCACGGTCTGACCACCGTGGGCGGCACCGATCAGTCGAGCACACACGTTCAGCAATGGTCCGAACAGGTCGCCGTCCCGTTCCCACCCTTCTCCGGTGTGTATCGCGATCCGAGCTCGAACTGGCTCCCCCAAGCTCGATAAATTGCCAAGACCCCTCTGAGCGTTCACGGCGGCTATCACGGCCTGGTGGGCTAAGGGAAACAGTGCCAGTAAGCCACGTCCTTGGTGTTTGACGATTCGGCCGCCGGCGTCGCTCATGGAGGCGGCGAGAACTGCATCGTGAGCCGTTAGAGACTCTTGGTCGTCTTCACCCTCCCGCGGCAACAAGGACGCAGAAGATTGGATTTCAGACATGAGCAGCGTCAATGTCTGCGGGGAGCGCAACTCAGCGACCGTCGTCCTGGCCGAGGGAGGGGTCAGGCGCGGGTCCTGGTTGAGGATGTCACCTTCCAGCTCTTGCAGTTCGATCGATGGGTCGATGCCGAGTTCCACAGCCAGAACTTCTTTGGCGCGCCGGTACGCTCGAAGAGCCTCGGCCTGTCGTCCTCCGTGGTAGTAACCGAGCATCAGGAGGTGCCAAAACCTCTCCCGCATGGGATGGTCGGCCACCAACGTTTCGAGCTCGGAGATCAGCTCTGCGTGGCGGCCCAGTTGAAGGTCGAAGGCCATTCTTTCCTCCAGCGCAGTAACCCGCAGTTCTTCCAGCCGACGGACCTCCACCACAGCCCAGGACTCGTCGCCAGCTTCCTCGAACGCGGTTCCCCTCCAGAAACCGAGCCCTTCCTTCAGTCGGGAACTCGCCGTTACTAAAGCTCCCTCGGCGGCGTCACGCCGCGCCTCAACCAGCAATCGCTCAAAAACGTCACGATCGAACGAGTCGGGCCCAACCCTCAACACGTAACCTGGTGTACGGGTCTGCAGTAATCCATCTCCGAGCACGTTGCGTAACCGCGAGATATGGGCCTGGAGGGATCCGGAGGCCGCTAGGGGAGGGTGCTCCCCCCACAAGGCATCGATTAGCTGATCCGACGAGACCACTCGGTTGGCATCGACCAGCAGCCGGCACAACAGCATCCGACGTTGTCGCGGTCCAACCTCGACTTCCAATCCGTCGTCGATCCGGACCAGCAGAGGACCCAACGCCCCGAACCACATGGTTTGTCGAGCCTACTTACCGCGAGCGTGTCAAGCTCTGAAGAGACACGGAGACGTCGAGCCCGTCCGGCAGAACCGTCGTGCTACTGAATTTCTGGGTCTCCTGGTGTGTCGTGGGACTTCGATGCAGGGTGGTCTTCGTTAGGGCCACGTTGTGCGCCCGGTTTCCCGCCTACCGATCGAAGAGACTGTTTCCGCGTAGGACGAGGTCGCGGGTTCGAGGGGCAGACGGCCCGTCCGGTACAGGCAGAGCCGCTGTGTCGACCCACCAGCGGATCCAAGGCACTCTAAGCACAAGCCCTCGGCCACTTTCCAACCCCTATCGAAGCAAGGCTGGAAACCTCCCCGCGGATCCAATTTCGGAAAGTTGGTCAGCGCCTTCGTTTGGGTCGTGATCGCCGCTCTGGTTCTGTTGGCGATTCAAACCGCGGCGTAGGCGGCTGCCCTTCTCGAAGTGTCAGGGCTACCACCACGTCGGGGTGCCCGCAGCGCAGGCGGAACAGGGAGGAGAGCGATGGTCAACCAAACCATCGCCGTTTCCAATTCACGATGGTTGGATGTCATGTGTCGAGCCTGCCAGGCCTTCATGCCACCTGGGTCAATAGGACGGCGGATCGGCTGGCTGGGTAATCAGCCTGTGTACGCCGTCCGGGTCCATGTGGCGGCCTCGAGCCAGGGCGGCTTCGAGCTTGTCTGAATCGAGTCGTTTCTCCGCTTCAGCTTTGAGCTGGTCATGTCTGGCGACGAAATCGCCAATGTCTCCACTCTCCGCGAGACGATCAATCGAGCCAATCAAAACAGCTGCCCGGTCGAACGCCCCCAAGGCCAGGTCGGCCGCTTCGGCCCGGGCGAAACCGGAATCGTCGAACCCGGTATAGGCCTCCCCCCGCCACAACCCCAACCCCTGAGCCAATCGGTCGGCCGCCTGGTCGATCTGGCTGGAGGCAGCGGCTTGCCGTCCCTCCAAGCTGAGACGTTGGAACTGGGCGACATCGAAACTGTCGTCGGCGACGTTGAGCACATAACCCGGTGCCCGGGTCACCAACACTCCTCCCCCCAGGAGGGTGCGGAGCCGGGAAATGTGAGCCTGCAACGAGGCGGCCGCCCCCAGTGGAGGGTCATCACCCCAGAGGGCGTCGATCAGCAGATCGGAAGAGACCACCCGGTTGGCGTCGACCAGCAACCGACACAACAACACCCGCCGCTGGCGGGGACCCACCTCCACCTCGCCAGCATCGGTTTTGACCATCAGTGGACCCAGCACCCCAAACCACATAGCCGTCGGAGGCTACCCACCGCGCATCGGACAAGCCGCCGACAAGCCGGAGACAAGGCGGATAACCGATCCTCAACCCAGTCGCCACCCGCCTTCGAGGTCGGGACCGGCGACGGGAAGGAGGTGAACGACATGCAGAAACTACGCCAACTAGCCACCCGGCTCATCCCCACCCTCGGACTAGCCCTATTCCTCGCAATCGAAGCCGCCACGTTCCGGAGGCCATAGGGCATCCAACAGGTGCGGCGTTGGCCAGAGACGCCATGCCCCTTACAACGCAACGAAGGCACCAAGCTGAGAAAGGAAACCAACTATGAGACGAATTCGCACCATCGCCATCCGGCTGATCCCAGCCGCAACGCTGGCGGGGTTCCTCCTAATCGAAGCCGCCCCCCGGCTCCGGCAGTGATCGATCCCACAATCCGATCGAAAGTGAAAGGACACAACATGAAGCTGATTCACAAACTTGCCATCCGACTTCTACCGGCCGCCGGGATAGCCGCCTTCCTGATCGTGGAAGCCGCCCCCCGGCTGCGTAGCTAGAAGAGTCGGTGATGGCTGCCATGAAAGGGGTCCGGCCCGTAAGGCCGGACCCCACCCCTTCCCCGAGGTCGATGACACTCCCGATGGCGGTGGGTGTGACGGTCGTGTTGGTTGCCGACCAGACCAGCAAAGGTTGGGCTCATACCTTCCCCTGGGCTGAGCCGGTCGCCAACCCCGACCTCGCCCTCGGCGTCGCCGGAGGTAAACCCTTCCTGCTGACCACAGTCATGATCATCGCCCTGGCGGTATTCGGCCGACACCTCATCCGAAAAGTCCACACCGGCCAACTGTCGGTTGCCGTCGCTGCCCTCCTGCTGGGTGGAGCGGCCGGGAACCTCATCGACCGGGCTCTGTTGGGTTCGGTTCGTGACTTCATCCCTACCCCCTGGCTGATCTTCAACCTCGCCGACGTTGCCCTTTTAGCCGGTGTGATCGGTTATTTCCTGTTCCTGAGGCTGTTGCCTCGTCCCCCCTCTCGAGCTGACCAACCCGTTCGAAGAGTCCTCGAGGTGTGTATTTGCCCCCCGGGCTTTGGCTGCAGGCAAGCAAACGACAGGAATCCGACAAGACCACTCTCGGATCATCGCTCTTGACGGTCAACACCAACCGTCAATAGGCAGAGGAGAAGCCATGCGGAACATGACCATGCTCGACAGGTGGGACACCAAGGCGTCGCCGGAGGAATGCCCGACCCTCCCGCCGAAGTCCAATAAGGGATGGGGGCGTGTCCCTAATACGAGGGTTAAGACGTGGATGAGAGTGATCTTGGTGTCTGTCGGAGCAGCCGTTTTGCTGTCGGTGATTCCTGCGACGGCCGACGCCGCCACCCGTCGTCTCGGGAAGCGGGAGATGGGGTCCCGTGACTGGAACTGAGCCAGGAACCTCCTGCACCGCTTATGGGACCTGGCCGAGTCGGGTGGCAGCGGCGAAGTCGCCGACAGTGGGCGGCATCGATTACACCCCCGGCCTAGGCAACGACTCCCAGTGGGTACGATTTCGGACTCGGCTGGTCAATTCGTCGGGGACCTACGCCACACACCGGTGGAGTGGCTGGGCGGTCGCACGCGACAACCAGTCGGCTGTTTGGAGCGGCACCCAGTACCTGTACATGACCGGACTGTCCTCATATTGGATGATGGTCGACATCGAGTGGTGGAACAGCACCCAGCGGTTGGGGAGTCTGACCCTGTCGGTGAGTCAATACTGGACTTACTACCCCTTGGTTTCGAACAGCTGGATCGTTTCGACCGTCTGTTAGCCCGTTCCGCGGGTGGAGCGAAAAAGTCGGCACCCCGATCGGAGCGGAAAAAGGGGGGTGATGCGCAACCAGAGCATCACCCCTCCTTGCTGTCGGAACCTCGATGCTCATGGATATCTGAGTTGTCAGGAAGTTGGCGTCTATCGTCGGGGAAGTCAGCGATGCCAAAAGACTCAAACTTTCTGAAGACCCCTTCCAGGCCGATGGCTCGATCGTGACAGCACGCCCTAGGGCTGAGGTTCTTGTCCGCGGTTTGTCCGCGGAAGGGCGCAAAACACTCGGGGAGGAGGCGAGGTGATGCAAAGCAATATTCCGGCCGAAACCGTCGATTTCCCTTCATACGGCATGCTTCCAGGATCCCCGACATTCCCTTACAAGGAAGAGGTCGGCGGTTCGAGTCCGTCAACGCCCACAAGCGAAAAGCGGCTGTCCCATTTGATGATTCCTAGGTGGGACGGTGAGCGAGACGAAATTCGGTACCGCACTTGTCCGCCGCAAGGCACTCGGGCCAATAGGGAAAGCCGATCCGCGTGGCTTCAGGCGTGGATATCGTGAAGGAGCCGATGCGGCCAGCAGGGTTGGCTCCCGAAGAGATCCGTGGGCTGAGGATGGGACGCTTGCTACCGCGCGGTTCGGCTGCAGATCGCCCGGAGCTGAGCGCGATGCCAGAAAGACAGGTGGAGTGTGACGATCGCCCCCGAACGTAAGGCCTTTATCCGCCCGGACGGGAATGAAAAGGTGACCGGCATTGGGCGGTACACCGCCGACATCAACCTGACCGGACAACTCCACGCCAAGTTCCGCTACGCCGACCACCCTCACGCCCTGATCGTGGGCATCGATACCTCGGCCGCCGCGGCTCTTCCCGGTGTGTTCGCAGTTCTCACTTATAAAGACGTGCCCGATGTGCTGTATGGGGGAATGGTCCAAGATCGTAGGCTTTTCGCCAAGGAGAAAGTTCGCTGGGAGGGCGACGTCGTCGCGGCGGTGGCGGCCCGAACCCCTCTAATCGCGGCTCAGGCAGCGGCGCTGATCGAGGTGGAATACGAAGTACTAGAACCTCTTTCCGACTTCCTCGCCAACATGGATCCAACCGCACCATTGGTCCACGAAGGCTGGGCTACCTACGAGGCTGACGAGAGCCTCGGGCGAAGCAGCAACACGCTTGGCCACTCGACTGTCGTCAAGGGCGATGCCGCCGCCGCTATGGCCACCGCAGACGTCGTTGTTAGCGGTCGCTACGTTTCCGACGCCTCCCAGGGTGCTCCGATCGAGCCGCGGGCGATCCTTGCCCAATGGCAGGGCGACAAGGTGACCGTCTGGTCCTCGACCCAGGTTCCGTTTGCGGCCCGTACCGGCATCGCCCGCACTCTCGATCTCCCTGAGTCTCAGGTGCGAGTCATAGTTCCGCTGCTCGGTGGCGGATTTGGATCGAAGTGCGATTTCCATTTCGAAGCGCATGTCGCGGCTCTCGCCCGAGCCACTCGCCGGCCGGTGAAGCTCGTGTTCTCGCGCCAGGAGGAGTTCTTAGCTCCCGACCACCGGAGGGAGGGGATGGTCATTGAACTGGAGACCGGGGTCACCCGCGAAGGCCGGCTCGTGGCCCGGCGGGGACGGCTCGTCCTCGACAAGGGGGCCTATTGCGGCGAAGGGGGATTCTTCGCCCAGATGGCGGCGATGCACGCCTGCGGTCCCTACAAGATCGACAACATCGACATCGACTCCTACCTGAACTACTCGACCAGCCAACCGTCAAGCTCGGTCCGCGCCCCGACCGCTCCTCAAATGTGTTGGGCGCTCGAACAGCACATGGACGAGGTCGCTGCCGCCATTGGAATGGATCCGGCGGAACTCCGCCGCCGCACCCTGATCGACGAAGGCGACCAGGGGCCTACCGGCCAGGTATTCGAGGAGATCGGCGCCAAGCGAGCACTCGATGCGGCCCTCGAAATGATCGGATATGGACAGGACCTGCCCGAGGACGAGGCCATCGGCATCGCCTGTGGTTGGTGGCCGTCCTTCGGCTCGAACTCCGGCGCCTATATCAAGCTGAACGGCGACGGCACCGGCACCATCATCACCGGTGCCATGGAATCAGGGACAGGAGCCGTCATGGGGCTACCGATCCTTGCGGCGGAAGTTCTGGGGATGAGGCCCGAAGACTTCTCGATCCTCTACCAGGACACCGACGCCGGGCCATGGGACATGGGGTCGTCGGGATCCCAGACCAGCTTCAATAACGGTCGAGCCGTGATCGAGGCCGCAAAGGAAGTCCGCCAGAAACTCCTCGACATGGCCGCTGAGGAGCTCGAGGCGGCTCCCGAGGACCTCGAACTGATTGCTGGCGAAGCCAGGGTCAAGGGCTCGCCGGACAAGGCGGTAACGATCGCCCAGCTGGCCGCGACCGGGGAGGCCATTCTCGGCAAGGGATCCGGCGATGTGCCCGAAGCTCCTGAGGTCGATGCCTCGGCTTGTGTTGGCCGGCTCGGACAGGAGTCCTTTCTCGCACCCCAGCTCATCACGCACGCCGCCCGAATCAAGCTCGACCGGGCGACCGGGGTCGTCCGCGTCCTCCAGTTCGCCGCCGCTCACGACTCGGGGATCATTCTCAACAAGATGGGGGCCGACGGACAGGTCTATGGGGGAGTTCTGATGGGGATCGGACAGGCCTTATCGGAAGCCACCTGGTTCGACAACGACGGACGCCAGCGCAACCCCGGACTATTGGATTACAAGTTGCAGACCATGAGCGATGGCCCTCGGATCGACATCCGCTGGATCGAGATCGACACCCCCAACGCCGGGCCCAAGGGCTCGAAAGGGGTGGGCGAGCCACCCTGCGTTCCCACGTCGGGAGCCATCGGCAACGCCATCGCTCAGCTGATCGGACGCCATGTCGATCGGCTGCCCATGACCCCCGAGCGAGTTTGGGAAGCGTCACAGGCGGTTGGGGATTTGTGAGCATGGCGACCTACGTGACGGCAAGCACTGTCGAAGAAGCGGTGGCCGCGCTGGCGAGCGGCGCCCGTGCTATTGCCGGAGGCACCGACCTGGTGGTCGGCGGGCGGCAGGGCAAGAAGCCGCTCCCGGAATCGTTGGTGGGAATCCATCGGCTGGCCGGCCTCGGTTCGATCGAAGAGACCGCAGATGGCCTCGTCCTCGGTGCCCTGGTGACACACGCCGCAATCGCCACCAGCGATCCAATCCAGGCCCGTTACACCGCCATCGCCGATGCCTCGGCTCTCGTGGGATCCCACGCCACCAGGGCCAACGGGACCATCGGAGGCAACGTTATGAACGCTTCCCCCGCCATGGACACCGGTGCCCCTCTGCTATGCCTGGGAGCCAAGGCCGAGCTGGTTGGTCCGGGCGGAACTCGTCGGGTGGACCTGGCCGAACTCTGGACCGGACCCGGGACCACGAGCGCCCGACCAGACGAGCTTCTCGTGTCGATTCGCATACCCATCCCGCCCGCAGGAACCGGTACCTCCTACGTCCGACTCCAATACCGTCGACAGATGGAAATCGCGGTAGTCGGGGCCGCAGTGGCATTGACCTGGCTCGACGGGATAGTGACACAGGCCGCCGTGGCCATTACCGCACTGGCCCCCACCATCCACCGAGTGGTGGAGGCCGAGGCTGCACTGGTCGGCACCGATGGCAACCCCAGTGCAATTAAGGCTGCCTCCGAGGCCGCTGCCGCCGCAGCCCGACCGATCGGCGACGTGAGGGCTTCGGTCGCTTACCGGCGCGCCATGGCGGTGGTGATCACCCGCCGCGCTATCCAAGCGGCCCTGGCCCGGGCCCGAGGCGAGACCGTGGTCATCCCCGCCAGCGAATCCACCTACGGGAGCTGACATGGCCTATCCGATCACCCTCGAGGTCAACGGGATGCCGTATCCCCTCACTGTGGACGCCCATGCCAGCCTTCTCCACACCGTGCGCGACCAGGTGGGGCTGACCGGATCGAAGGAGGGCTGCGACGACTCCGAGTGCGGCGCCTGCATGATGCTGATCGACGGGAGGCCTGTGAACTCGTGCTCCTATCTTGCGGTTCAGGCCGACGGCACTCAGATCACGACCGTGGAAGGTCTCACCACCGGCCTGGACCTCACGCCCCTTCAGGAGGCATTCCTCACCGAAGGAGGGGTCCAATGCGGATTCTGTACGCCCGGCATGCTGATCTCGGCCAGGTCGCTACTCGCCGCCAACTCCAATCCGACCGAAGATGAAGTCCGCATCGCTCT
>DATLEZ010000105.1:0-11898 GCA_035525055.1 Acidimicrobiia bacterium
CGAAGGGGCCTACCACGGCTCGCTGACCGGCAATCTCGATCTCGCCTCTCTCACCCGGCCATTCCCGGGGTGGCAAGGCTCCTCTGATCAGAGCCACCGTCAGGTTTCCATCCCCGTCAACCCAGAAGACCGATCGGGTACCCCCCAGAGCTGTGAATTCATCCTCCTCAATCGCGGAGAGATCGGCGTTTTCGCCCGCCACCCTGGTTGGAAGGTCCGGTACCTGATAGGGAATCTGGGGGCATTCGACCAGAGACTCCACGGTTGTAGTCGTCTCTGGCGGATCCGTCGTTGTAGTAGCGAGGCTGGTGGTCGACCCGGGGCTAGCCGAGCAGGCACAGACGAGCAGTAGCGGTGCCGCGACGCGGAGGAAACGCATCCGACCACGATAAGTATCTCAAACCTCAAACTTCGAACTTCGAACTCCCGTTAGGGTCCGCCCCATGGACCCGAAGTCAAGCGCCAGAGCAACCATCGAAAACCATTCCGAGGAACTGCGTGACATCAGCCGATGGATGTTTCACAACCCCGAGGTCGCCTTTCAGGAACATCAGACCTCGGCCAAGCTGGCCCGATACCTCTCCAGTAACGGTTTCAATGTCGAGTATCCCGCCTACGGGCTCGAAACCGCTTTTGTCGCCCGCACCGGATCGAGCGGGCCCGAGGTTGTGATCTGCGCCGAGTACGACGCCCTGCCCGGAGTAGGACAGGCGTGCGGACATAACATCATCGCCACCTCAGCCCTGGGCGCCGGGCTTGCCCTTAGGGACCTCGCCGAGTCGCTGGGGATCAGGGTCACTGTGCTCGGCACTCCTGCCGAGGAGTTGTACGGGGGCAAGGTCGACCTGATCAACGCCGGGGCCTTCTCCGACGCCTCTCTGGCGATGATGGTGCATCCATCCACCCACGACGTGGTCGACCCGACTGTGATCTCGGTCGTCCATCTCGATGTGTCGTTCCGCGGAAAATCGGCGCATGCATCTGCTTTCCCGTTCTCCGGGATCAACGCACTCGACGCCTTCGTCCAGGCTTACGTGAACGTGTCGACCCTTCGCCAGCAGCTCGAAACGACGGACAAGGTGCACGGGATCATCACTCATGGTGGCGACGCCGCCAACATCATTCCGGACTTCACCAAGTCAACCTGGTACGTCCGAGCGCCCCATCAGGAGCGCCTCAACGTGCTCCTCCCCCGCATCATTGCCTGCTTCGAGGCGGCTGCCACCGCCACCGGGTGCACGATGACGTTTGAATCCATGGGCCATCCCTTCGAGGACATGCGACACAACCCGTTGCTGGTTGATCTCTACGGCGCCAACTCCGCCGCAATTGGCCGCCCCATGCTGCGTGGTGGCGACCTTCCACCCCACCTTTCGGGATCGACCGACATGGGGAATGTGTCGAAGGTCGTGCCTTCAATCCATCCGATGATCAGCATCGACAGCCTGCCGGCCAGCAATCATCAGCCTGAGTATGCGGCCCACACCATCACCCCGGCCGGAGAGAAGGCCATTGTCGACGGCGCCATAGGAATGGCCTGGACAGTGATCGACATGGCAGTAGGAAACCGCTGGGCAGAGTTGAAGGGTTAGGGTGCTCGCGTTCATCGGGTGGTACGTGGTACGTGGTACGTCGAACCCGCGGATGGACGTTCGTCACAATTCTGGACGTACCACGTACCACGTACCACGTACCACGCTCTTCAGTCGCCTATTGCGTAGAACTTTCCGTCTCTCACCCCTACGTATATCCGACCGTTCCATACGGCCGGAGTCGACTCGATGCATGACTGAGAAAGCTGCATCGTCCATTGGAGAACCGGTTGGCCAGGATCGGCGATGGAATACGACCGCAGCTCGCCGGTGCAACTCGCCACCAGCAGTTCCTCCCCCACGACTACGGGCGAAGACCACGAGTGCCATCCGATCTCATCTCTGAACACGACTTCACCCGTCTCTTGGTCAACCGCGAGAAGCTCGCCGGGATTCGTTGACGCATAGATGACCCCGTCACCGAGTGCCGGGGTTGCCCAGAAGCCGCCGTAGTCGTTGCCGCCCGGCACCGGCACCCCCCACACAAAAGGATCCTCGGCGGTCGGGTCAAGTTTTATGAGTTGACCGAGGTCGCGCGAACGCTGGTTCTTGCGCTCCTCTTCGACCGCTACGTAGATGTTGCCATCGTGATCTGATATGAGGGTGGCATCGGTGTCGTCTCCTACCCAGTAGTCGAAAACGACGGGGGCGTCGCCGTCCAACACATTGGAGATGTCGAAGCCGGCAACGCGGCCACCAGAGTTGGCGAAGTAGGCGGTCTGCCCGTGCACCATCACCGAGCTTTCGATCGAAACGTTGCGACCCACGAGGCCGAGGAGCTCCTGGGTCCAACCGGGGGTCTGGAATACAATCTCAGGTTCCACCGCCACCAGCCCGTCGCTACCCATCGATCGGTTGAGCTTCACCGCGAAGAACCACGAGTTCTCCCCGCCCTCATACATGACGTCGTCGACGATCACCGGGTTGCCGTCCCAGTCGTCGTTCCACATGCCGTCGACCGCCGTGGCCTCGAGACCCCATAGCTCGACCGGTTCTGGCCGGTCGAGCGCAACCACCCGGAGCCGGTTGTCGCGGGAGCCGAAGTAGAGCAACGGATAGCCGTCGGGGTCGAGGGTGACCGATCCTTTGATGATGTCGCCCGTGACAAAGGATGGCCTCAACTCTTCGCCGGTTTCGGCGTCGAGGAAGTGCACGGCCTTGTCGTAAGCACCGAAAATGATCTCGGTGACTCCGTCCGGTCGCTCCCACACCACGGGTTGTCCAGTCCAACCCGTTCCGCACCAGACACTCGACACCCCGGCAACCGACGACGAACCGCACATGCCACCCTCGGGGGGATAGGACCACAACACCGTAGGGTTCTCGGGAAGCGGCCCCGTCCCGTAGAAAGTTCGGGTGGGGTTACCCCGGAACATGGTCAGGCCCACCGTCGAGCCCCAGGGCTCACCGACGGTGTAGCCGGGCACGGTGCCAGGTTCGCGAACAGGCAGCGTGGTGGTGGTTGTCGTCGCGGCTGTGGTGGTTGTGGCTCGAGTGGTGGTCGTCGTGGGGAGGGGTCGGGTGGTGGTCGTCGCAATGGCCAATCGAGCAGACTCGGATGACTCCTGCCTGACTGCATAACTCACCGCGCCCACCATCGATCCAAACAGAACCACAATCACCGCGGCGGATCGCATCCTGGACGGTCGAGCCACTGGGTCCGGCGTCGGGTCGGGCGTCACGGCACCCCGCAAGGTGGATCATCCGTCAGGACAGGATGCCCCGAGCTCTCGATCACGGCGGGAATCAGACAGCCGCTGATCTCGCCCTCGGGCGAAATCAGCACCCTGGCCACACCTGGGGTGGCGCTTGCCGGCGACATCTCGGGCCATACAAAGTTGCCGAGGCTCCAGAAGACCGGACGATCCTGGACGGTCTCGAACGGTTGCAGTCGATGGGGATGATGACCGAACACGACGTCAGCGCCGGCAGCGATCATTGCCTCCGCCCTCTCAACGTCGTCGGCCCTGGGAGTTGTGTCCAATTCCACCCCCCAGTGGACTGACACCACGACGAAGTCCGCCACAGAGGCGGCAGCTTCGACCGTCGACACCATCAACTCGATGGTGTCGCCGTCGGCCATGCCCGCTCGATCGCTGGCAGCAATCCAACCGTCGTGCGGTCTGACGCCTCCGAAACCCACGACCGCGACCCGCCAGCCGTTCACATGAAAGAGGGCGGGGATGGCGGCCACGGCGGCGGTTCGACCGGCTCCAACCGCCACCACACCGAGGTTTTCCAGGTTCCGGATGCCGTCGAGCAGGGCTTCCTTGCCGTAGTCCTGAGAGTGATTGTTACCGAGATTGGCGACTTCGATTCCCGCCTCTGCCATCTCGGCCAACCCGTCGGCACACCGAAAGACAAACTCCTTGTCCTCGGCCACGCCAAGAGCAGAGGGTGAGCATTCAAGATTGACCAGAGTGAGGTCGTCGTCGAGGAACAACCCTTCCAGACCACTCCAGGCCCATTCGTAGCCCTGGCTGGCCAGGGCGGGAATGTAGGCAGGATCGAGGTTGACGTCGCCGGTCGCGTGGATGGTGACCCAACCCTTGGCAGGAGTGGAAGTCGTTGGGGTTGGGGGAATGGTCGTCGCCGGGATCGTGGTACGTGGTACGTGGTACGTGGTACGTGAAGAAGAGAGTGATGAGATCTGGGTGGTGGGTGATGCGTTCAAGTCAGCGGCCGATTGACCGGCACAGGCAAATGCAACGACGCCGAGTGCAAGCCCACCAACGAGCACACAAACCACGCGTAAAGGGGAGGACACCCCCAAAGGGTAGAAGCCACGTGATTCGTAATCGGATCAACCGGAGGACCCGGAAGCTCAACGTTCCAGGTCGTACCACGTACCACGGGTTCTGGACGTACCACGTACCACGTACCACGGCGGCCGAAGGCCGCCGCCTACAGGATTTGCGCCAGGAACTGCTTCGTTCTCTCCTCGGTCGGAGCGGTGAAGAAATGCTCCGGGGTCCCCACTTCCACGATCTGCCCGTCGGCCATGAAGACCACCCGATCCGCAACCGCACGCGCAAAGCCCATCTCATGGGTGACAACGATCATCGTCATCCCCGACGTTGCAAGTTCCTCCATGGACTCAAGAACTTCCTTGATCATCTCCGGGTCAAGGGCGGAGGTTGGCTCATCGAACAACATCACCTTTGGCTGCATGGCGAGGGAGCGGGCGATAGCCACGCGTTGCTGCTGACCACCCGACAGCTGACCGGGGAATTTGTGGGCCTGCTCGGGGATCCGGACCTGTTCCAGCATCGACATCCCCAGTTCCTCTGCCTTGTCCCGGGCCATCCGGCGGACTTGTCGGGGAGCAAGGGTCACGTTGTCGAGAACCGTCAGGTGAGGAAACAGGTTGAACTGCTGGAAGACCATCCCGGTCTCGCGTCGGACTTCCTGAATCCGGCGCAAATCATCGCTGAGTTCGATGCCGTCGACGACGACGCGGCCCCGGTCGTGTTTCTCGAGGCGATTCACACAGCGGATCAGAGTGCTCTTGCCGGATCCGGAGGGACCGATGACAACGACGACTTCCTTCCGTGCCACCGAGAGGTTGATGTCCTTCAAAGCCTGAAAGCTCCCAAAGAACTTGTCGACGTGCTCCATCAGGATCATCGGGCCATCCAAAGTCGGCGGGGGTGGGACCGTCATCTTTCTCCAATCCCCAGCCGTCGTTCGAGTCGCTTGGCCTCCCTCGACATCGTGTAGCACCCAGCCCAGAAGACGAGCGCGACGAATGGCAGCGTGATCCTGGCCAGACCCTGAGCGTTAAAGGCCGCCTGAGTGTTGGCAAATCCGGAAGCGGCGAGAACGTCTGGAAAGCCCACGACGGCGACGAGTGTGGTGTCCTTGAACAAGCTGATGAACTGACCGACCATCGCCGGAATCGTGGCACGCAGAGCCTGCGGCATCACAATCGAACGGGTCGACTGGAAGGCGCTGAGACCGAGCGAAGCGGCGGCCTCGGTCTGTCCTGGGGGGACTGCCTGGAACCCTCCACGAACTACTTCGGCGATATAGGCGGCTTCGAACATGGTGATAGCGATCAGCACCCTGGTCACACCCGACGGGCGAAGCTCGAGCGGGAGGAAAAATCCGAGGGCGAAAACACCCAGAAGCAGCAGCGTTATGAGTGGCACTCCTCTGATCAACTCGATGTAGGTAACGGATAACCCCTTGACGACCGGCAGCGATGAGCGCCGGCCCAGGGCCAACAGGATCCCGAGGGGGAAAGCGAACAGGACGCCTGCCATGGTCAGAAACAGGTTCAGCTGCAGGCCACCCCATTGATGCCATCCGATGCCCGATGTGGTCAGAGTCAAGTACGCAATGATCGGCAACGACAGAGCCAGCAACCAGATCCACCTGCGAGCACCGAACGGAACCGCCCGGCCGAGCCTGTTGGAGACCACCCCCACAAGCAACGCGCCGGTGACCGCGATGGCCGGGCCGGGGGTTTGGGTCAGACCCAGACAGATCGCGACGACGAGGCCCAACGGCCAGAAACGCCGCGAGATCTGGGCGAGACTGCTGGCCGCGGGAATGGGCAGACCGGCCTCGCGGGCCCGGGCGGCGGTTCCGGACCAAACCAGACCCGCCACCAGCCCGGCCATGGCCGCCAGCACGGAAGCGCTCGCCGCCACCCGCCACAGCTGATCCCGGGGGAAGCCCCCCACAACGAACAGCGCCAGATTGACCCGAAGAATCGTGAAGTCGGCGTCCACAATGAAACGGACCAGAGCGATGAAGGCTCCTACAAATACCGCCCCCAGGACCAGGGTCAGGATGACATTGATTGGCGTTGAGAGGAGGTTCTTCCTGATCCAAATGAGGGCGCCGAAGCGGGCTCGGGCGGGCATCGTGACCGTTGCCATCAGCGGCTCACGAGCCGGTATCGCCGGCTGTAGAGATTCACGACTGCCGAGATCACGAGGCTGAACATGAGGTAACAACCCATCAAAATGAGGATCGTCTGAGGGGCGGGTTGGCCGTTACCGATCGCCTGATATGCGATCAGGGTCACATCGGCGAAACCCACAGCGATCGCCAGTGACGTGTTCTTGACATAGTTGAGGTACTGATTGATGGTTGGGGGCAGGGCGATCCTCAGGGCCTGGGGGAGGACCACAAACCGGAGTCTTTGGGTATTCGAAAGCGCGAGAGCGTTGGCCGCTTCGCTTTGGCCCTTCGAGACCGCCTGGATGGAACCGCGGACAATCTCGGCGACATGACTGGCGGTGTAGAGGACCAGAGCAGCCAGGACCGCGAAGAACGCGCCCAGGCCCCCGAAGCCGCCGGTGATCACCCGCCCGTCGAGTGCCGGAAGCGAAATAGTGAGAGGTCGATCGAGAGCCAGGTATGCAATACCCCCAATCACAACGATGCAGCCCAGAGCCCAAAGCCAGCGATGGTGCGGCTGGCCGCTTCGTTCTTGCACCCGGGGTCGCCACCACCACAGCACAGCACCCACAACGAAGGACAACGCCAGTATTAACTGAAAGGTCGAAGCCCTCGCTCCGGAGGAGATGCCCGGTACATAGATCTCCAGGTTGCTGATCACCAACCAGCCGAACGGGGTAATCGGACTTCGAGCAGGGGGAAGGCGGAGAATCACCGCCTGAAACGCGAAGACGATCAGCAACAGAGGCGGAAGATTGCGAATCGTCTCGACAAAGAGGGACGAGGTCTTGGCCACCAACCAATTCGACGACAGCCTCCCGACGCCCACAAGGACCCCGATGACCGTCAAGAGCGGGAGGCCCACGATCGCCAGGGCCAGAGTGTTGCGGACTCCGTTGAGAAGGGCTGCCCGAACAGGTGAGCCCGGGCTGAGATCGGACCCGGCAATCCGAACCCCGAAAGGCTGATCGAGAAACTCGAAGTCGGTGCGGATTCCGAGGCGCCTCAGGTTGTTGCTGAGGTTAAACCAGAGGATGTAGAGGACAAGCGCGGCAACGACCACCGCGACCAGCTGCGCGATAGAGCGCAAGACCCGGATGTCCCGCCAGAAAGGAGGCCGAGCTTGCGGTTGCGTGGTGATGTCTACCCCTCAGTTTGAGGTTCGAAGTCAGAGGTTCGAGGTAGGAAGCCTGAGTTCGGACGCTCAGACCTCAAACCTCGAACCTCTCACTTCTTACCGGCCAGGCTGCCTAACGGTATGGCGGCGCGTACTGGAGCCCTCCGTTGGTCCATAGATCGTTGACGCCGCGGCTCAATCCGAGCGCGGTGTCGGGTCCGACATTGCGATCGAAGATCTCGCCATAGTTCCCGACCGCAGCGATCACATTGGTAGCCCATCCGATTTCAAGACCGAGACCTGCGTCGAAGGTCGACACTGCTCCGTCGCTTCCCGTTATCTCGAGGCCAAGCAGGCGCCGGATCTCGGCGTTGTCGGTCTCGGCAAACGAGTCCAGGTTTCCGGATTCGACCCCTAGTTCCTCGGCCAGGATCGTGGCGTAGACGACCCAGTCGATCACCTGCGCCCATTGCGAATCTCCATCGCGGACCGCCGGTCCGAGCGGCTCCTTCGAGAAGGTCTCGTCAAGGATCACGACCGCATCCGGGCCACCTTCGGCTTCGGGGAAGGCCGAGCGAACACCGGCCAGCTGGGACTTGTCCGAAGTCCACCCGTCGCATTGGCCTGCCACGAACGCGGCCTGTAGAACCTCGTTGTCCTCGAAGGTCAGTGGTTCGTACGGTATGTCCGCAAAGCGGGTAGCCAGGTTCAGTTCCGTAGTCGTCCCCGAAAGGACACAGATGGCAGTGTTGGCCAGGTCCTCCAGGGTCGTGAAGCCCGAGTCCGACCTCACCATCATCCCTTGCCCGTCGTAGAACGTCGTGTGCAGGAAGGTGGCGCCTTCCCCACCGTCACGACTGGACGTGAAAGTTGTGTTTCTGATCAGGACATCGATCTCTCCCGACTGCAGAGCCGTGAACCTCTGCTGAGCGGTCAATGCCACGTACTCGACCGCCTCTGGGTCGCCGAGCACGGCAGCTGCCACCGCCTTGCAGAAGTCGATATCGAATCCGGACAGCGTCCCGTCCGGGTTGCGGAAGCCGAAGCCCGGGACCGACTCATTGACTCCACACAACAGGGTCCCCCGGGCTTGAACCTCCCCGAGCAGTTCACCGCTGGGAGCCGGCGCCGGGGGTGCGGTGGTCTCAGTGCCTGGATCGGCGGTAGTTGCCGTGCCAGAGTCGGTGGTGGCGGTCCCGCTGGCCGTTGTGGTGGTGGTGTCGGCGGCCTGTGTGCATGCTGACAGCGCAAACAGAAGCGCTGTAGCTAATAAGAGGAGTGGTTTTCTCATGTGACCTCCCTAGGTTTCTCCCGTGTTTTACTTGGCCGGGGGGCCCGGTGCCCTTCCGCCTTTTCCTTGCGGGGGGACCGGTGCCCTTCCGCGATTTTCCTTTGGCGAGGGGCCCGGTGCCCTTCCGCCTGCCGGGAGGTAGTCGACCCTAGCGCCGGATCAGGCCCAACGGCGCGGGATGACTAGTGCGAACCAGGAATGAGCCTCATTCCGTAACACGCGGAGGCCGCTTGTGACATTCTTAAAGGACACCTCCAAACGGGTGGAACGGAACAATCCTTGGATAACACAGACGCTGCGCTGCTAACGGCTGCGTCCAATGGGGACGCTGATTCGTTTGCCATGTTCTTTCGTCGTCACGTTTCCCCCGTGACTCTCTACGGCCTTAGGCGCTGCTCCGACCCCGACGATGTCGCCGACCTGGTGGCCGAGACTTTCCTGGTGGCCCTCCAGGCTTCGGGTCGCTATGTGCCGGAAACGGACACTGCTTTGCCGTGGTTGTTTGGCATTGCCCGGCGGGTTCTGGCCAAACAACGCCGCCGAAAGGCCGGAACCCGGCGCCTGCTCGTGAAAGCGACCAATGCTCACCTCCTGTTCACATCGTCTGAGGAGGATGCCGTGGCGGCAGCCATCGACGCCGCCCGGCAGGCTCCGCTTCTGGAAGCGGGCCTGGCGACCCTCAGCACGAACGAGCGCGAGGTGCTCGAACTCGTTGCCTATGACGGGCTGACGCCGTCAGAAGTTGCGGCGATGCTCAACCTCAGCCCCAACGCGGCCCGGCTTCGCCTCTCCCGGGCCCGTCGCCATCTGCGACAGGTGCTGGACCCCGCCACGGGCGTGGAGACGGAGGCTCGCCATGCGTTCTAACGACCGTTTCCGCCGCCCGCGGGATCCCGACCTGAAGGAATACTGGGATCGCCTGGAGAAGAGACTGCGCACCCAAATGGTGGAGTCGCCCCCTCGCAAGCTGCGCTTTCCGTCCGTGACTCGCGTGATCCGCACAATGGCTCGCCCTGCCTTGCACGGGAGCATGGCAATGGTCATGGTGGCTGTGGTCGTCCTGACCGGCAGGGCTGCGCCCACCCACCTGGATTCCCCGACCCAGTTGACGCTTGCCACCACGGCCGCGGGCCCGATCTGGGTCGAGGTCGAAGAAGTCGCCGATCCCCTTCCCAAGCGATCGATGGTCGTAGTCAATCGGCGACCACCGCGATTCGTCACTCTGGTTTCGAACGAGCGGCAGCCATCGGCTCCGCTGCCGGAAACCAACAGTCCCGCGACGGTCTAGTCGAGGCTCCAGTTCCGCGATCTAGTTCCGCGCCGCTACTCGCCGAGGAGAAGAGCGACGCGACCGACCAGCGAGTCGGCGTCAAGCCCGAGTTCTTGCAGCAAGTCATCGACGGTTCCGGCCGGTAAGAATCGATCAGGGATTCCCATCACCGTGACCTTCGACGCCAGATCGGACCCGGCCAGGTGCTCGAGCACGGCGCTGCCAAAACCTCCCGAAACGATGTTGTCTTCAAGGGTCACGACCCGGCGGTAGCTCGAGACCCACTCGTCTAGCCGGGAATCGAGGGGTTTGACCCATCGAGCGTTGACGACTCCGCAAGAGATGTTGCGAGCAGCCAGGTTGGAAGCGACCTTCTGGGCAATCTCGACCATCCGTCCGACTGCCAGGATGAGCACATCCTCCCCTTCCCGGACCTCCTCCCAGACACCAACCGGGATCGGAGTCGCCGGTAGCGCCGGCAACGATGAGGCCGAGGCCTTAGGGAACCTAATTGCAATGGGACCATCATGGGCGACGGCGGTCTCGATCATTCCTGCCAGCTCGTGAGCGTCGGCCGGGGCCCCGACCACCATGTTGGGAATCATTCGGAGATACGAGAGGTCGAAGACTCCATGATGCGACGGACCATCGGGCCCGGTGATGCCCGCCCGGTCAATCAAGAACACCACCGGTAAATCGTGCAGGGAGACATCGGTGATGATCTGGTCGAAAGCACGCTGGAGAAAACTTGAATAGATCGCAACCACCGGCCTCTTTCCGGCCATTGCCACGCCGGCGGCCAGGGTGACGGTGTGCTGCTCGGCGATGCCGGTGTCGATCACCCTCTCGGGCATTTCGTCGGCCATCTCCTGGAGCCCGGTCGAGGAGATCATTGCGGCCGAGATCGCCATGACGTCGGGGTTCCGTCGGGCAATGTCGAGTACCGATCGACCTGCGATGTCTGTCAGTTTGGTCTCCGCCTTCAGCGCGCGACCGGTGGCAATATCGAAACTGCCAGGACTATGGAGCTTGTCGATCTCGTCGGCGATTGCCGGCCCGTAGCCCAGTCCCTTCTCGGTTATGACATGGACGATGACCGGCTCCCCGTACTCACGAGCCTGTGCAAGCGTGGTCTCAAGGAGCTTCAGGTCATGCCCATCGATGCGCCCGGAGTACTTCAGGCCGAGGGTGTCAAAGACCGTCGACGGCTCGAGGATCTGCTTGAACGCTTCCTTGAAGCGGCTGGCCATCTCGTCGGCGGTTTCACCGACCACCGGCAGACCTCGCAGCATCCGACCGAAGGTGCGCTTAGTCCATTCGTAGCGGGGGTCGAGGCGGTAGTGCGAAAGGTTGGCGAGGGCGGCCAAGCCTCCGACCGTGGGGGCATATGAACGTCCGTTGTCGTTGACGACGATCACCAGATTGGTGGGCCGGGCCACAGCGATGTGGTTGAGGGCCTCGTAAGCCATGCCTCCGGTGAGCGCCCCGTCCCCGATGACGGCCACCGTCCAATAGTCGGGATGAGTGAGGGCGTGACCGAGGGCATACGACAGGGAGGTCGAAGCGTGGCTGTTCTCGACGAAGTCATGGGGGCTCTCCGACCGGCTTGGGTAACCCGACATTCCCCCGTACTTGCGGAGGCTGGAAAAACCCTCCATGCGGCCGGTGACCAACTTATGAACATAGGCCTGGTGCCCGACGTCCCAGATGATCCGGT
>DATLEZ010000106.1:0-3346 GCA_035525055.1 Acidimicrobiia bacterium
GAGGTTTTCCTCTACGTGAATGCGCTCGACCTGTCCGGCGATCCATTCGGCTTCGGCGGTGGCCTGGTCGAAAACGTAAGCCTCGACCCGTCCGGGATGAGGTGCGGGGATTACCGGGCCGGCAGCTCCCGGGAGGTCGCCTCCGGCGACAATTCCGACGGCCGCGCTCAGGATTTCTTCGGGAACCCGAAAGCTTGTGGTCAGTATCAGCCTTCGGGCCGGGTTCCCCTCCAGGTCGCGGAATCGCTCGCAGAAATCGGCCACGTTGGCCAGTTCGGCTCCGCGAAACGAATAGACCGATTGATAGGGGTCGCCGGTGACCGTCAGGTTGCGGTGGGAGAGCGTGGCCAGTTCCAGGAGCCGGGCCTGGGCGGGGGTGGTGTCCTGGTATTCGTCAACCAGGACGTATCGATACTGGGCCGCGACGGCCTCTGCGGTCTTCGGGCGTTCCAGGGCCGCGACGGCCATCGCAAGCAACGCCCCGTAGTCGATGCGACGCCTTGCCCTGAGTTCGCCGTCGTAGCGATCCATGAAGTCGGGGAGGGCGCGCCATTGGGGCCGTTCCAATGCCTTCTGGCGAATGTCTTCGGAGGAGAGCAAACGTTCGCGGCAGCGCAGGAGGAAGTCGCCGACCTCTTCGGAAAGAGTGTGTGACCGAAGCAGCGGTCGGTAGAGAGCCGGCCAGGCGGAGGGGTCTTCGTCTGCCATCAGCTCGGATACCAACGTGATCTGTTCGGGGCCGGTCAGAAGCGACGGGATCTCCTGCCATCCGAAGACCTCGCCCCCATGAGCCTCGAGGAGGCGGTGGGCAAAGGAGTGGAAGGTCGTCGCGACCGGGCTCGCGGAGGTGAGTGGCGAGGTAGCCCGCCGCGCTATCTCACCGGCCGACCGTCGAGAGAATGCAAGGATGAGGACTTCGGCCGCGACAGCGGTCCCCGACTCGATCAAATGTCGGGCTCTCCTGACCAGAAACTCGGTTTTGCCGGTACCGGGCCCCGCCACCACCAACTGCGGGCCGTTCACGTCGACGATTACCCCGTCCCAGTCGTCGGGCCCGATCCTCAGATCCACGGGATTGATTCTGGTCGGTTTCGCCCTCGTGACGTTCAACGTGCTGGCTGGCAACGTGCCGGCTGGGGTCATGCCGCTTCCGAAAGAACCTGCGAGATGCAGTGGGGACAGCCTTCGGCGTCACCGTCGAAGACCGCCTCGGCGGCCAGCCCGGCAGCTGCCAGCAGATCGAGCACCACCGCCAGCCCGCAGTCGGCCGTGGTAGGGACAGTCGCGTCGTGAGTCGTTTCGTGAGGCGTTGCACTGGTGTTTTGAAGGTTCGTGTTCATAGTCGAGAACGTATCAGTCGCCTGTGACAGATTTCGCCGACGGCGATGTCAGTGCGATAGTCGGGATATGGACCAGTTGCAGGTCGATCTTGTCGTGGTGGGTGGCACCTTGGCCGGGTTGTCCCTCGCAATTCAGGCTCGGGAAGCCGGCGTCGAACGGGTTCTGATACTCGAACCTGGCGAAGAGGTGGCCGCCCCCGAGGTCATCGGCCACCACACTTTGTCTGTCGAGTTTCATACTCCGGTAAGTCGCATTTCGAGCCAACCCGGAGGACGGCTCGAGGTCGCAGCCGGCCGTCTGGAGGTCACGGCACGAGTGGTTGCCATCGCCTGCCGCCCGGCCTTGGAATCCGAGCCCCCTGCTTACCCGATCCCTCCGGAGTTGGCCGACCGGGTACACCTGAGACCGCCCGAAGTAGACGTCTTCGAATCCGACGTCATGATCG
This sequence comes from Acidimicrobiia bacterium, assembly GCA_035525055.1. Classification (GTDB taxonomy): domain Bacteria; phylum Actinomycetota; class Acidimicrobiia; order Spongiisociales; family ZC4RG35; genus DATEEG01. Next base: position 1,787 of record DATLEZ010000106.1, read on the forward strand.
TCGGGGCCGATGAAGACGCCGCCGAGTATGCGTGGAGACTGGCGGGGCGCAGGGCCAACGTCGTGCTCACACTGGGCGGGGCCGATTTGGGTGGGCTGTCGCGGTTGGCCCGGCGACATCTCTTGAGGCTCGAGGCGGAAAGACGGGCGACGATTCTCTGGAACTCACGGCCCGACGGACTCGAAGAGGTCGGTGGGTTCCCGATGGTCTACTTCAATGATCGGCGAATACCAGATCTCCAGTTCGATCACGTGGTCTATCGCCTCGGCGGCGGTGATGCTGACTTGCCCGGGGCGCTCGGAATACAGATGTCAGGCCTCACTGCCGAGGCGGTCTATGTGCTCAACCCCTCTGTTCAGCCGGGTGCATTACCGCGTGGAGTGGTATCGGTTCAGCCCGGGCGGGCGTGGGACCAGGTTCGCGCAAAGCACTTTCCGGACCTAGCGGCCGCGGAGGCTCGCCCGCGGGCATGGCGAACGGCCGACCGCGCCCAGTTCGAAGAGCTGCGCGGTGCCCACTACAACGCCTCGATCTCCGTGTTCGAGCGATCTCATTCGGATCTGTGGTTGCTCAGGGTCAAGCCCGACCACGGTGACACTCATCACCTGGCTGGCCAGTACGCGTCGCTGGGACTGGGCTATTGGGAGCCGCGGGCCGACGGCGCTCGTGATCCCGGCCTCGAGCGGTCCTGGGAGCGGTTGATCAGGCGCTCCTATTCGATCTCGAGTCCGCTCTTCGATGACCGTGGTTATCTGTTCGATCCCTGTCGGAGCCCCGAACTCGAGTTCTACATCGTCCTGGTGCCGCCGTCCCAGGATCGAATACCCGCCCTCACTCCTCGGCTGGCCCTTAAGAGCCCTGGCGATCGCATCTACCTCGGGCCCAAGGTTGCCGGCAGGTACACGTTGGCCACCGTCACCGATCCCCTGCATCAGGTCGTGTTCCTTGCCACCGGCACCGGAGAAGCCCCTCACAACGCGATGATCGTGGAGCTGCTTCGGAACGGGCACCAGGGTCCGATCGTGTCGGTCGTCAGTGTCAGATACCAAACGGATCTGGGTTACCTGGATCGCCATCGCCAGCTCGAGAGGTGGTTCGACAACTACCACTACCTGCCTCTCGTGACCCGGGATCGAGACCGACCCAAGCTCTACGTGCAGGATGTCATCACCGGAAATCATCTCCGAGAGGCCTTCGGTCTCTCTCTCGACCCGGGTAGGACCGACATCTATATGTGCGGCAATCCACTGATGATCGGGCTCCCCGAGTGGGGCGAGGACGGGAGTCCGAAGTTCCCGCAGACGACGGGTGCTTGTGAACTGCTGATGGAGCGGGGCTTCGTCATCGACAGGCGCGGACGGCCGGGAAACGTCCACTACGAGGAGTACTGGTAGTAGCGCCGGGAAAACCCTTGTGATTGAGGCTGTCGCATGAATCGGCGAAATCCCCTGTTGGTGGCCTTTGGTGGGTGATGATGCGCGGATGTTGAACGTGCGTGCTGTGGAGCGGGATCAGTTGATGTTGATGCCGCCTTCGCTTCGAGAGTGGCTGCCTGCCGAT
>DATLEZ010000107.1:0-10825 GCA_035525055.1 Acidimicrobiia bacterium
CGGCAACCCCGTTGACCGCGTCCAAGCACGTGAACTCGCCGGCCGCTACGCCGTTCCCGAACACGTCCGTAGACGGGCCCGAGCCCGCAACAAGCCCCGCAGAGGACGACTCTCCGGCTAGCCAGGCCGGCCTCGACAACCGCGCTCACACCCGCTCCAGCCGTCGCCACGTGCACCGACGGCGACTCGGCCTGCCCACCCAACGTGACTTGACAACCGTTAGGGATTCATATCTGAGACCGCACCCGGTCGGCACCTCGGCGCTCGGTTCGGCCGGAGGGTCTGAAGGCGTGCTCGGTCTTGCATCGCCAGGGCGATGAGACCCGATCTGATGGCGGTCGACGAGTCGAGGATCGCGGGCGATGCCGAGCTGACAAGGGTCCTTGAACCAGGGGTGCCGGTGTTGACAAAAGGACAGCCTGACCCGCCGGCCGTTGTCCCTGATCGACTGCTTCACCCATCGGATTCTGTTCCAGTCCTCGTCAGTGTCTCGATCGATTCGAGCAGCGGGTCGTCCGCGTTTGCTGGGTTTGGTAGAAGTGCCGAGGAGGGCACGTTTTGGCTATTTTCGCTGGGAGGGATGGATACGCATTGATGGTGGCGAAAGCTCGCCTCTCGCCGGAGAGTGCCTCGCCTGTCGTATCGGCCTCTGAACCTATCGGGCGCATCCCGTGACTGCCGACTCGCCCGCAGCGGGTTCTATCGCGTCGGCTCCTCGACAGCGGTGAGGAGTACCACCACCCCGGCCACCGCGGCACCTGCCGCGGTGAGAGCCACGACCGACATGTCGGTGTTCTCGAAGATTCCCGGTCCCACCAGATCGGCGATGATGCGGCCGATCCCGGCGGCCACGAGGAACCATGCGAGGAACCGGGAGCGTCTCGCGGGTTGTAGCTCGGTGGCCAACGGAATAGCTGAGATCACCGCCAGCTCCAGTGACATGATCACCATGAAGAGGGCGATCAGTGCGGGCAGCATCACCGAGCTGACCAGAGACAGTGCTACCAGGAACACGGCGGTGATGCCCAGCCCGGCGGCGAACGAGTTGCGTTTCCCGATGCGGTCGGTGAACCCGACCATGACGCCTTCGCCTCCCAACTCGGCGACTCCGAGTACAGCGCCAACTCCCGCCAGTGCGGCGAGGGTGAGTCCGAACGAGCCCTCGAGCCAAGCGCCGAGGGTGACGAATACCAACTCCAGAGTGAACCCGGCGATGGCCACCACGGCGAGGAAGGGAACGATTGCCGAGCTCCTGGCGGCCTGGCTCTCTCCGTGGTCGGCGTGGTGGCCGTCTGACGGCTCCAGAACCAAGGCCACTCCACCTAGGGCGATCAGGGCAATGGTCCCGAACACCCAGAATGGCGCCTCCCAGGACCAGGTGTCGATCAGCCATCCGGCTAGGGGTGCCCCGAGAAGAAATCCTCCGGCCCAGCTCAGCTCCAATATGCCCAGTGAGCGGGCACGGGAGCGGTAGGGAATCCGCTCGGAGACATAGGTCTGGGCCCCGATGTCGAACAGGGGTTTTCCCACACCGATGAAGGCAAACCCGACCACCGCACCGACGAAGACCCCGGAGGTCGCGGTGACCAGCGATCCGGCGCCGAAGGAGATCAACCCGGCGAGGAGGAGACGTCGGCTGGAGCCGACACGATCCACCACACCGACGGTGAGCGGAGCGGTGAAGCCAGCACCCCAGCGGACCGACAGCAGCACCCCCATCTGGCCGAGATCGACACCGAGGCCCCTGCCGATGGCAGGGAGGAATGGGTAGACAAAGCGAAAACCCGCATTGAGGACCAGTTTGACCGCGGTGAGCAACGCGACGGCAAAAGTCATGGCGATGGGACGTCCCAGACCTGCCGCGACCTCAGCCGATCAACGGTCGACGTGGTGTGGTGGAGAGCACTTCGTTGACCTCCTCCAGGGCGTCGCTGTTCCGCATCGAACTCAGATCCGGAAATGTGGCGGTGCGGGCAGACCGCACTATTCGGATTCATCGCTGTCAGCGGATTCTGGCGTCAGCTTGGCCTAGAGACACACCATCCGCCTTTGTTTCCTTCTACAGGAGTTCTCGGGCTTGGTCGGGTTTGTCGACACCGAGAACGATGCGGGTGTTAGTGGCAAGGTAGATGAGGTCGATGTTGATGCCAGCATCCGCGATACGCCGCGTGAGTTCTCCCAGGGCGCCTGGCTGGTCCGTGACTTCGGTGACGAGCACTTCCCGCTCATCTTGAATGGTGAAATCTCCCGCGGTGAGGGCATCCCGAGCCGCATCGGCGTTATCGACAAGAATATGGATGACGCCTCCACCGTCGTGTGTGATACCGCAGACTCCTTCCAGGTTGACTCCCGCCTGTCCGGTGGATTCTCCCAGTTTGGCGAGGGCGCCTGGCCGGTTTTCCAGTTCGATGGTGAAGTCCCAAGGCATTTCCGCCTCCTTTCGCTTCGAAAGTAACAAATGACGTTTCGTTGAAGCAGCGGACAGATTTCGGATCGACGAACCGAGTCATCAGAACCGGGGTCGAATCAGGTTGCTGTTCGACTGGCGGATCGAGTCCTTCACCACCGGAGCGGAACGTGTCGGATCTTGGGGAGGTGAACGGGCCTACCCATTTCGGGAGCGGATGTTGATTGTGAGGGAGAGCCTGTCGGGTGCCCGGTGTTGACAAAAGGACAGTCCTATTCCGTGGAATCAACATCAAGCTGGTCGGCAGGGTTGCCACGGACAGGACTCGGTTGACGCCGCGAGGAGAGATCCGCTGGCTTCATGGTCTATCCGGGGGCGAGTTTGGCGGATACGAACGGCCGGTCAGAGTGGTGGCACAACTTCGAGTCCCCAACGGTGCTCTGGCCGGTGCCAACGCCCTGGACGTGAACGTGGGCAAGAGAGGCTCGGGTGGCGTAGACCGGGTGGACCCGTTGGGTGGAGTTGTCGGCGGTGCTGGCCGGTCGGCGGCGACCATGTCGAGATGCCGACGACTTCATGTCCGGGACCCGTTAGTTGCTTCCGGTTCGACAAGGGGTTCTTTGGGCAGCGATTTGATTCTGGGTTGGCTGCGTCGACGTTCTGGGATGAGGCCTTTCATTGATTCCAGCTTGCCGAAGCAGAGTAAGCGGTCTTCGGATTCGAGGACACGGCTGGGTCGAGGATTGGGGATCACATGGATGCCCCGAGTGAGCGTCAGGATTGTGATGTCTTTGTCACGCAGCCCCGACTCGTCGATGGTTTGCCCAACGAGTTCGGCCCCTTCGCGGACAAGTAGTTCTGCGACGCCGTAAGAGGTGCTAACAGTCAGTCGTTGCCGGATGTCAACCTCGGGGAAGGCGACCTGGCTTGCGATGTAGTCGATGATCGCTCCTGCGACATCGAGACCAGTGGCGGATTCGATCCCTTCCAATCCTGGCGACGAGTTGACCTCCAGTACGAGGGGCCCTTCTTCGCTCTCCAGCATGTCGACGCCAGCCACTCGAAGGCCCATGATTTGTGCGCTCTGAACCGCTACGCGTGCGTATTCGTCGTCGAGTTCCACTGCTTCGGTTTCGCCGCCGCGATGGACGTTGGAACGAAACTCGTCACCCTGGGCTCGCCGGCGCATCGAGGCGACGACTCGGTCGCCGACCACGATGGCCCTGATGTCACGTCCCTTGCTTTCTGCGATAAACCTCTGAATGAGCACGTTCTGTCTGGTGCTTTGGAGCGTTTCGATGATTGCTTCAGCCACCTTTCTGTCCGGCGCGAGGATCACACCGATTCCCTGGGTTCCCTCCAGAAGTTTGATGACTACCGGCGCGCCTCCGACTCTCTGGATGGCCGCGAGCACGTCGGCGCGATCCCTAACGAAAGTCGTCGCGGGAATTCCAATGTCGTGTCTCGCAAGAATCTGGATGGAGCGCAATTTGTCGCGTGAGTTGGCTATCCCATTGGACGGATTGGGTGTGTAAACGTCCATCTGTTCGAACTGTCTCATCACCGCAAGCCCAAAGAACGTGATGGACGCACCAACGCGAGGAAGAACCGCGTCGTAGTGAGAAAGCTGTTTGCCCCGGTACTGGAGCATGGGTTTCTCGCCGGAGAGGTCGATCGCGAAGCGCAGCGTGTTCAACACTCGAACCTGGTGACTGCGTTCGGAGGCGGCCTTTTTGAGACGCAGGGTGCTGTACGCCTGGGGAGCTCGTGACAGGATTCCGAGTTTCATGATCAGATTGGCCTTCGCTGGCGGCTACAGGTCGAAGGGTAAGGATTCACTGGTGCTTCATGTAGCGAGTCGGCGGAGGTCCGACTCACCGGCGCGGGTCAACACCACCGAACGAGCCGTCTCCTCCCGAAGACGACCCTTCTAGTTAACCCACTCAATCAGCTCGGAGAGATGCTGTTTTTCCTCTCGGCTTCCCTACAGGTTCGACAGCGAATCGCCAGCAGAGCGAGCCATCTTGTCGGAAGCCGATCAGGGCTTTGACGGCTGGGGCCATGAGGCAAGGGAGGCACGGGCGGGTGTCGTCGCTGATGCGCTAGATAGCTGAGATGGACCTACTGAAGACGTACGTGAGAGTACGAACGTTTGGCGTCAATGTTGGTCTAACCACTCATTGAGTTTTCTCAGACCAGTCGACGACCGGTTTAGGAGCCGGAGTGTGGAAGGTTCTTTCCCGCGGAACTATGCCGCTCCGAAGGGCAGCTTCATACTGTCCGATCCCGTGATCGTAGGCATTGATGAAGTACGAGCGTTCGCCCGAGCGGTAGACAACGCAAACGCCGGGGGCAGCCCATCCCCAGTCACGCTCCCAGGGAAGGTCGATGTCGAGAGATTCCGAGCGGCTCCGCACTCTTTGCTGCAATTCGCCGAGTCGTTGCCGCTTTTCTTCCTTCTGACGATCTTCTCTTCGTCGGCGTCGCCAGGACTTGAGTGAACCGGCCCACGTGGGAACGTCCGCCAGCAGGTCGTGGATGAGCCTGGCCATCAGAGCAACCGCGACGCCGCCGATGAGACTGTAAGAACCATGAGGGCATCAGGAGACATTCTGACAGCCATGTCCGCTCGACCTTCTGCGGAAGGTGCCCGGCTACAGGACCAGTTCCATGCACTTCAGAGCGACGGTCTCGCGACATTCTCACCAATGGGCGGTGGAGAACGTTCCGGGGTGTTAAATGGCAACCGGATCGTCGGGATGTCACGCCTTGCCTTGGTTGCGACGGATGGACTGCCCCTCATAGGTGAACGGTAGGTGTATCGGCGAGGCGAGGCTCGCCGGTGGATGCTGGGCCGACAAGGGTCCTTGCACTCGGGGTGCCCGGCGTTGCCGCCGCCCCTCCGGGAAGATTGACAGTTCCGTACGCCGAAGATCTTGAACCGTAATTCAGAAAAGCAATTTTTCTGTATTTCCCGGGGTCTGGCCCCATAGGATGAATAGCGATTCATAAGGATCCCGTTGCGTGACAGTGGATATTCACATAAGTGAGATGGGTAGGGGCGTGCCGGCCGTGCTCATCCCCGGCCTGGGTTACGCGTCGTGGTTCTGGCAGTCACAGGATTCCCTGGCCGGCAATCACCGTCTCCTCAAGGTCGATCCCCGCGGGGCCGGCAGGTCGCCCAAGCCGTTCGGCCCCTACAGCATCGACGGGATGGCCTCCGACATCGCTGCGGCTATTTCGGAGGCTGGCCCGGTTCATGTGGTCGGGCATTCGATGGGCGGATACCTGGCTCAGAGTCTTGCCACCCATCATCCCGGGTTGGTCCGTTCCATCACGCTGGTGTCCACGAGCAGAGGCGGGTCGGATCACGACCCGGTGCCCGAGGACACCAGGAGCAAATGGCTGGCCGAGTCGCAGCGTCCTCCCGAGGAGTATGCCCGGGCGACGATGCCTCTCTCCTTTCGGCCTGGCTGGCCGGAGCAGAATCCCGACCGGTACGAGGATCTGCTCGCACGACGTCTTCGGCATCCCACGCCACTCGAGGCCTGGCAGGCCCAGTTCGAAGCCTGTGAGGTGTTTCTCGAGACAGGGGCCGACGCCGCTGCGATCGGACAGCCCGCCCTGATCATCCACGGAGATGCCGATCGGGTGGTTCTCGTCGACAACGGACGGAGACTCGCCAAGACGATCCCCGACGCACGGTTTGTGGTCTTCGAAGGCGCCGGCCATCTCGTCCCCGTCGAAGAGGCGGAACGGTTCAACCGGACACTTCTCGACTTCTGGCGGGAACATGAGTGACCGCCAGCTCGATGATTTGTTGTCGGCCGCCGAGGCGCTGTTTGCCGAGAAGTCCTATCACAACACGACTGTGGCCGACATCGCGACTCGGGCCGGGCTGGCCACCGGAAGCGTCTACCGCTACTTCGAATCGAAAAGGGACCTCCTTGTTGCGGTGGTCCGGGCGATCAACGAGGACGTGCGGCATGCCATGCGTTATGCCATCGAGGAGACCGACGGCAGCCAGGGCGAAGTCGAACGAGCCGGATTCGACGCCTTCTTCGACCTCATGTCGAAACGACCGGGTGTCTATCGGGTGGTGCGAGAGGCCGAGTTCGTCGCCCCTGAAGTCTTCAGGGAGTACTACGAGAGACTTGCTCGAGGCTACGTGCGAGGGGTCCAGAAGGCTCAGGTCCGCGGTGAGGTCGACATCGAAGTAGATCCTGAGGTCGTGGCTTTCCTCTACATGGGTGCGGGCTACTTCCTGGGTATGCGCTGGGCTGAGTGGACCGGGGGAGGGCTGGTGCCGGAGGATGTGCGCAGCGACTTCTACAAACTGCTGCGCCGAGCACTCGAACCGGGCAGCCGATGAGGACGCGAGCGGCGGTACTCGAGGACATCGGTCGGGACCGTCCCTATGCGGACACACTCCCCCTGTCCGTAGACACAGTCGATCTCGATCCACCTGGCTGGGGCGAAATGCTCGTGCGGATAGAGGCAGCCGGGGTGTGTCATTCCGATCTCTCGGTGCTCGACGGCAACCGGCCCAGACCGACACCCATGGCCCTCGGGCATGAGGCGGCGGCCGTGATCGTCGAGCTCGGCCCTGGCGTGGTCGGTGCCGAAGAGGGCGACCACGTCGTGCTCACCTTCGTACCGGCCTGTGGAGTCTGCGCCGAGTGTCATTCAGGGCGCCCCGCACTGTGCCGTCGCGCCGCCGTGGCGAACACCGCCGGCACCCTGCTCCGCGGCGAAAGACGTCTCCACCGCCGCGGAGAGCCGCTTCATCACCACCTCGGTGTGTCTGCCTTCGCCGAATACGCGGTGGTCGACCGCGGATCTGCTGTTGTCATCCCCCGGGACATCCCGTTGACGGTTGCTGCACTCCTCGGCTGTGCCGTGCTCACCGGCTTTGGCGCAGTGGTCAACACCGCTCGTGCGCGCCCGGGCCAATCGATCGCCGTCTTCGGGCTCGGAGGGGTCGGGCTGTCGGCCTTGATGACCGCCGCAGTGACGGGGCTCCACCCGATCATCGCCATCGACCCGATCGAGTCGAAACGAAAACTGGCCATCGACCTCGGCGCCGACACCGCCTACGCCCCGGGAGAAGCCCTCCCCTCGATCTCGGAGATCACCGACGGGGGTGTCGACATCGGCATCGAGGCTGTCGGACATGCCGCCGTGCTCACAACTGCCCTGGCGTCGACACGCCGGGGCGGCACCACAGTGGCGACAGGACTGCCTCACCCGGACGCGACCTTCGACGCCCCGGCCCTCTCCTTCGCCGGGCAGGGCAAAGCGCTCCTCGGCTCATACATGGGAGACGCCGCCCCGGAACGGGACATCCCTCGACTCGTCGGACTTTGGCGCAGCGAGAAGCTCCCCCTGGAACGACTCCATACAGAGACCACATCCCTTGACCAGATCAACACTGCTTTCGACCGGCTGGCGGCCGGAGAGGTCATCCGCCAGATCATTCAACCCCAACAAACCAAGGAGGATCAATGACCTACTCACTGCCCGACAACGTGACCTCGGAGTTTGTCGACACCGACCGTCTCCGGGTCCACTATCTCGCTACCAAAGGAGACGGCGAACCAGTCATCCTCCTCCACGGCAACATCGCCTCTTCGCTCTTCTGGGACGAGACACTGGCGACATTGCCCGACGGGTTCAAGGGGATCGCCGTGGACTTGCGCAGCTTCGGCGACACAGAGCCCAAACCGGTAGACGCCACCCGGGGAGTGGGTGACTTCTCCGACGATCTAGGAGCCACGATGGATGCTCTCGGGATCGAAGCCGCTCATCTGGTGGGGTGGTCGACCGGAGGGTTGGTGGCGATGCGATACACCATGGACAACCCCAGCAGGGTTCGCTCGATGACCCTGGTGGACTCGGTGCCTCCCCATGGGTTTGGAGGCACCGGGGATGTCGAGGGGACTCCGGTCAATGAGGATTACTCGGGAACCGGGGCCGCCATCGTCCCTCAAGAGGTACTCGACAGGATTCGCGACCAGGATCGGAGCTCCGAAAGCGACATGTCGCCCCGGGTGTTCATGAACGCCTTCTACTGGAAGCAGGGGTACACCGTCGACTCAGACAGGGAGGACGCCTTCGTCGAGGAGCTGTTCAAATGTGTCATCGGCGAGGACAACCTGCCCGGAGACATCGCCGCCTCCGCCTACTGGCCCGGGTTCGCCCCTGGAACCAGAGGGGTCAACAACGCCCTGTCGGGCAAGTACTCGAACATCATCGATTTGATCGATGTCGAGCCCAAGCCTCCCCTGCTCTGGGTTCGGGGGACCGACGATCTCGTCGTGTCCGATGCATCCCTCTACGACATGGGCAACCTGGGCAAGCTCGGCATGATCCCCGACTACCCCGGGGAGGAGGTCTACCCAATCCAGCCGATGATGAGCCAGATGCAATGGTTCGTCGATAGATACGGAGCCAATGGTGGGGACACCACTGTGGCGGTGATCGAAGGTGCCGGCCACGGCCCACATATCGACCACTCCGAGGAGTTCCAGGGAGTCTTCCATCCCTTCCTTGCAAGAGCCAGAGATCAGGCAGGGCCAACATGAAGAGTCTCCCAGCCTTGACCCAGCCAACGATCTAGAAGCCCTCTCCACTGGGGAAGCCCGGGAGTTCGCTCGGCTGATTGTGAAAGATGCCACCGAACTGGCCAATGTTGTGGACCGCTATGTGATTGAGGGACGAATGAGCGATGAGGCCCTCTTCATCGATACACATCCGACCGATCTGCGCAAGATCATCGACATCGTGCTGAGTGGTCTACCACCCCATGTGGTCGACGACCGGGTGAGAGTCACGGGCAGCGACGTCGTATGTCTCGCCGATCCGCTGCGACTCAGACAGGTGCTCCGCTCCATGGTCAACAACGCTCTCGCATACACATCGGCAAACCCTTCACATCGCGGTCTTGTCCGAGGGGTCTCAGGACCCTCGCTTTATGACCCGCGTGACGAACGTGGAAGTGGGGCGCTTTGTGATCGCCGAAGAACACGATGACTGGATCCCGTAGAACTCGCTGATTCGTGGCATCGATCTGACGGTACGACCCATCGGTGACATGTTTGACGTGGGCTTCAGCCCTTTTCATGGGCCGAAGTCCCGGGCGAGCTGTTACCGCACCTAATTCGATGCGCGTTCGGGGCCCATCTGGGTGTTAACACCCGGTGGCGTCTCTGAGGACTCGGCATGACTCCGCGATTCGCTCAGCCGATAGCTTGGTTACGGGTCTTCGAAATGAGTCTCTGGGGAGGGTGTGAATGTTGTCGAAGTTGACCACGCACGCCGTGGGGACTCCGTCGGCTTCGGGAGTCAAATGGAGTTCGGAGACGAGACCGCGCTGTGTTCTCGAGAGGGCCGCCACAACGACCGATCCGATTCGGTTCGCCACCGGATCTCGCGTCAGTACCAGGACCGGCCTGTCCCCGTCAGGCGTTCTTGCGAACCAGACCTCACCTTTCCTCATTGGCCCATTCAATCCAGTCCTCGGCGGGCCCCCAGTCGGCGATGTCTGCGAGGCTCTCCTCATCCGAAGTCAAAGGCTTCCTGATCCATGCCTCCACATCCTCCTCAGCGCGGAGGCGGACGAGATAGCGGTGGAGGGCATCGCGGAGGAGCTGAGACCGATCGACGCCGAGACGCTTTGCCCACCGGCGGGTCTCTTCGGCCTCGGCTTCGTCGACTCTGAAACTGAACATCGTCATACGACCAGCGTATGTGTATGACAGACTGAATTCAAGACCTACATTTGCTTTCCAGGCGCCCTGAATGGAAGGCGCTGGCCGTTCATGTCCCCAGAGTTGACGACACTGCCAAGTTCTTCGTAATACTCGCCAGCTCCGCCGTGGGAACCACCTCGGTCATCTCGGAGGACAACCCCTAATGATCGGGCTCATGATTGTGAGGTCATCTTCTGGCCCCGTCAGGCCTGCCTTCAATTCCGCCCGCGAATCAGCGTTGTGGCGCGTTGGTGCCAGCGCCAGATTGATGGGTCACGCGCCGCGTGGTGAGATCGAGGTCACACGCTGGCCAGCTACTCGTAGAGTTCCGGCCGCCTAAGGCGGAGCGGGGGTTCGCGTGCCCTCTCTGCGGCTACGGCCTCGTGGTCGAGGGTGGCGATGATGGTCTCCGCTTCTTGGCCGGCCTGAGCGAGGATGTCGCCGCGAGGATCGACGATCAGGGAGTTTCCGCTGAACGGCTCTCCCGGATACACGGGAATCTGGTCAGACAGCCGGAACAGGTCACGGAGTCTCTTCGGCCATCTCGGGCTCCGCGCCCTTGGGTGGTTGAACGGGTGGGTCGCCCTCCTGGACTCGCCAGATGCTGAACGCGGCCGTGGACGCGGCCAGCCAGGCGCCCCCCAGCACCCAGCCCCCGACGACATCG